>JBJXGR010000101.1:0-10044 GCA_046160045.1 Bryobacteraceae bacterium | reverse complement strand
GGGAATCCGCGAGAGGCCGGTGCCGCCCTCGAGAGGGGTGATGATGTTGCCATCGTCGCCCCAACTTCCACCCCGGTTTGAAGCGACTTCGCACAACGTGATGGGTGCGCCACCATCTACGCCAACCTTCTTGAGCTTGCCGTCAGCGAAGAAGGCGATCCAATCGCCGGCTGGTGAGAGAATGGACTGGCGGCGTTCTCGGTACCGGTGAGCAGGGTGACCTGGCTTTGGTTCAACAAAGCGGGTGTAGAGGTTCACTTTGCCGTCGGGGGAAAGAGCGAGGCTGTTTCCGCGGCCAGCGGAGACGATCTGCTTGTCTGGGGCGATCTCTACTTTTAGGTTGGTCAGCGGGCGCAGTGGCGCGGGGCGGGTGGCGTTGTAGAGCAGAACGCCGGAGCCGAGGAGGGCGAGCGCGAGAGCGCCGGCGATGGCCCACGGCCACCAACCGGTCTTCGCTGGCGCGGAGGCTTGGGGTTGGGCTTGCGCGGGGGCGTAGTTTTCGATGTCGATGCGAGCTTCCTTCTGTGCCCTGGAGCACCGCGCGTCGGCATGAGTGCCGACGCGGCACGCACGATTGCGTGCCCACATCGGCCGGCGTGCAAATGTGATGTTATTCTTGCGCCGCCCCTTAGTTTCTGCGAGCGCCCGGCTGCTCTGTCTGCACTTGCCCCTCAACCAGCGCCAGGTTTCGCCTTGCGTCTTCGTGATCGGGACGGATCCCGAGGGCCTTGCGGTATTCGTCCGCCGCTTCCGGCAACCGCTTCTGCGCTACAAGAATATTGCCGAGATTGTTGTGCGCGTCGGCGGATTCCGGCCGGATCCGCAGCGCCTCGACCACCTGAGCATGGGCCTCGTTCAACCGGCCGCTCAAAGCAAGGGCATTGGCCAGATTCAGGCGGATCGCGACCACATCCACTTCCTGCAGCAGGTCGCGCGACTCCAAGGCCAGCCGCAGCGCTTCGGTCAGGTGGGAGATGCCGTCGTCGAGCTTTCCCTGCCGCGCCAGCAGACTCCCCAGGTTGAAGTGTGCGTCGGGGTAGCCGGGATCCAGTCGAAGCGCCTCGGAAAAATGGCTCGCAGCTTCCTCGGTTCGGCCGAGGGCAGCCAGTGCGTTCGCCAGATTGTTGTGCGCCTTGATGTAGTCCGGCCGAAGGCTCAACGCCTCCGAATAATGCTCGACCGCATCCTGGTAGTCCCCACGCTGCGCGAGCGCATAGGCCAGGTTGTAGTGCGCGTTGACGACACCGAGTTTCGTGTGGGCGGGCTGAAGGAAGTAATCGGCCACACCTCGCGGCAGTGAGCCGGTTTCCGTCGAGCGCGAGCGCAGCCACTGCCGGCTGAACTCGATGTCGTCGGCGAAGAACGCTGCCCGGTGGTAACTGATGCCGGCGGCGCAGACGATCGCTGCACCGAACCCGGCGACTGCCGTCAGGCGCACCGTCCGAATCTGCCAGACGGCAGACAAGGCGGCCGCGGCCATCGCCAGGATTGCCAGGGACGGCAGGAAGACGTAGCGCTCGTCAAAGAAGGCCTCCTGCCGAAGCAGGTTGGAGGTCGGCAGCAAGGTGACGCCGAACCAGCCCACCCAAAAAAAGAACACCCGGCCGTCCGGCCCGCACAGCCGCCACGCGGCCGCGATCAGTCCTCCGATAGCGATTATGGCGAGCATCATTCTCGGCGGGGACCACCACGTCTCGAGCGACGGCTCGTACACCAGGTCGAAGAACGGGGCGGCCAAGGTCTGCAAGGCGTAGGCCGCGCTGACCAGCGGACCGCTGAGGGTGCCGAACCCGTATTGGGATCCGCCGAACAGCCTCTGGCGCACGGCGAAATAGCCAATCAGGATGAGCACAATCGGGGCATATCGCGTGAGCCACTTGCGGACGTTCGTGCCGGGAGGAGGTTCAGTCGTCAACGCCAACCAGTCCGCCAACACAAACAAGACGGGAATCGCAATTCCTTGTTCCTTACTCAGCAGACCGGCGGCAAACGCGATGACAGCGAAAGTCCGCCACCCGCGGCCGGGACGAAGCCAGCCGTACATCGCGGCGAGAGTCCAGGCGGAGGGAAGCAGAGTTTCCCGTCCCGACGAAATAGGATAGACACACGACGAGGCCAGCGGGTGCAGGGCGAAGAGCGCGGCGGCCAGCAGCGCAGGGACCGGGCCGATCCCGAAAGCCTGCAGGCGCAACAGCAGAAACGCCAGGACACCCGCGACCCCCATCAGCAGTGCATTGAACCAGTGGAACGGAGCCGCGTCCGCGCCGTGCCACGTCTTCTGCAGCAGCAGCGTGGCGCGGGTCACCGGCCGGTAATAAGGAAGACCGGGGAAGTGGGGTTCGGCGAAGATTCGGGCGAATTCGGAGAAGGACCGGGGTTCCTCATGATGCAGAATGACCTCGGTGTCGTCGTAGATGAACCCGTTTCGCGACGCGGGGGCGTACAGCGCCACGGCCACTGCGAACATCAGCAACGCGGGCAGCAGGGAAGGGAAGGAAGGATGGCTGCGCGCCGGTGGCCGGACCGCGCCTGCCTTCTTAGACGTGCGTGACACAGCCGCCGACGCACCGTCCTTCATCCGGGGTTCTCATGGAAACGCTACCCCAGGATGATAGCACTCGCCTACGACCGCCACCGCCGCGTTATGCGATGAACTCATCGGCGGTCAGGTCGAACCGGTCCGCCAACCTGCGCGGCTGCTTTGCGCTGATCTCGCGCTCTCCGGCAAGGATCTCGGAAACGACGGACACGGCTCCGAAAACCCCGGTCAAGTCTGCCTGTCTCAGGCCGCGCTGTTCCATCAAATGCCGGAGCACCTGCCGCGAGGTAGTTCCCAGGGGAACTGTACTGCGGCTTTCATACAGGTCGATCAAGTGGAGGAGAAGCTTGGCCATGGCGTCCTCTTCCGCCGACACCTTCCTTTCGGGGAACAGGAGCCGCTCCAGAGCGACCTTCGCGCGTTTGTATTCCTTCTCCGAATTGATCATCTTCGGCACATACGCATACTCGAACGCGACGGCAGCGCATTTCTCAGCGTTCACTGCGTGCATAGCGTCTCCAGGTTCATCCGAACACGGACGGCTAGCCGCGCATATCAGCGGATTCGACGGTCTAAAGCGTGTTAGTTCTGACGCGCAGGACGGAAGTTAGGGTGAAGCAATGGGCGGGCACAGCACTTGCCCCGGCTGGATCGCCCGAAAAAGCCCGATACCTCGACAACGACATGCGTCTTCTCGTATGCGTAGACGTTGACAGCACCGTTGGTTCCGGCAAGGATGATCCGCCGAGCTTGTCACCACTTGCCCCTCAAAGGCGTTCAGGATCGAAGCATTGGGTTGCGCTTGCCCTGCAGGATAGGCGGTGACAAACGGCAGCGACAACCCGCTCGGCAGCGCTGTCACGTTCAACGCGAAGCCTTTGGCGTTGGCCGGAATCCCGGCACAGCCGGAAGTGGGGATCGGGATCGTCCGTGCGCTTCTCGCCGCATACATGGGGCCGCCATAGGGCGCGGGCAGGGCGGTCGTCGAGTCGCTGACCCGGCATTGCGTCACCGGGTGGTAATACTGCCCGTTCGTGCCGTCGTCTGGCGCGAAATACCCGTTGATGGCCGCTAGCGGCGGCGCGGCGCTGCCCGAAACGGGCTAGAATGCCTTTGCGAGGAGATTACGATGGCGGGGCAACCGGAAATCAGCCGCCTTCTTCACCTGTGGAGTGAGGGTGACCAATCTGCGCTTGAAGACCTGATCCCTATAGTCTATGCAGAACTGCGCCGCATCGGGCGCCGCTACATGCGCGCCGAACGGCCCGGCCACACGCTCCAAACCACTGCCCTTGTTAACGAAGCCTACCTCCGCCTCGTCGATCAGAGGGGGAAGAGATTCGAGAATCGCGCGCATTTCTTCGCCATCGCTGCTCAATCGATGCGCCAAATCCTGGTCGATCACGCGCGCAAGCAGAAGCGTCTCAAACGCGGAGGCGGCTGCCACCCTCTGGATTTGGAAGAAGCGGCGCTCATCTCGCCTCAACGATCGGAGGAGATCCTGGCTCTGCACCAAGCGCTTGACCGGCTCGGCTCCTTCGACCCGCGAAAAAGCAAGGTCGTGGAGATGCGCTATTTCGGGGGCCTTTCCGTGGAAGAAACCGCGCACGTTCTCCAGGTCTCGCCCAATACAGTCATCCGTGACTGGAGCTTGGCCAAAGCCTGGTTGAGCCGCGAGTTGGAACCTGGAACGGCCCCATGAATGTGGACCAGTGGCGGGAGGTTGAGCGGCTCTTCCACTCCGCCCTCCATTGCGAGCCGGCACGGCGCGCCGAATTTCTGCGCGAAGCGTGTGCCGGTGATCTCTCTCTTCAACACGAGGTCGAATCGCTGATCGCTCGGTTTGAGGACTCCGCGAGCATTCTGGAAGCGCCGGCGCCGGAAGTCGCGGCTTTGATCGGCTTGTCAACCGTCCTGCAAGCCGGGGAGCGAATCGGACCGTACGAAATCCTCGATCAAGCGGGAGCCGGTGGGATGGGTGAAGTGTACCGGGCGCGCGATACCCGGCTCGGCCGCATCGTGGCCATCAAGTTCCCATCAGCGGCGTTCCATTCGCGCGACGACATCGCCCGCTTTCAGCGCGAGGCTCGCGCGGCATCGCTGCTGAATCATCCAAATATCGTGACCGTCCATGATTTCGGCGAATCCATCGGGCGGCCCTTCCTGGTCACGGAATTTGTCACGGGGGAGACGCTGCGCGAGTGGATTACGCGGGGTAGCCTGCCGCTGAACAAGGCAATCGAGATCATCGCTCAGATCGCGTCGGCGCTCCAGGCAGCCCACCGGAGTGGCATCGTTCATCGCGACATCAAGCCGGAGAATATCAAGATACGGCCCGATGGCTATGTCAAAGTCCTTGACTTCGGCTTGGCCCGGTTCGCCCCAGGGCTGTTCTCCTCCGCGGACAGCCCGAGTTCCCTTCGGACGATCCCGGGCGTTGTGCTAGGCACCTTGCCCTACATGTCTCCGGAACAGCTACGCGGCGAGCCAGTGGACGCCCGCGCGGATCTGTGGAGCTTGGGCGCGGTATTGTACGAGACGGTGACCGGCCGTCCTCCCTTTGCCGGCGCCACGCCGAACCACGTCGCGGTCGCCATTCTGGAGAGTCCTCCCGCTCGGCTTACCGGCTACCGTGAGGGTGTTCCCGAGTCGCTCGATCAGATCATCAGGCGGGCACTGGCCAAAGAGCGCGAGTGCCGCTATCAGACGGCGGAGGAGTTCCTCGCCGAACTCAATGCGGTCCGTCCTCCGCCATCCGCTCTGCCGTCGCGAGTTGCTTCTCTGCGCCTTCGCTGGCCACGATGGGTCCCGGCGGTGCTGGCTCTGGTTGCGGCCGTTGTTGCCGGGTCACATTACCTGGGCCGTTTTGTGGGACCGCGCGGAGCTGGCGGAGAGAAGCGGATCGAACGCCTCACCACCGATGGCCGAAGCCGGTGGGCCGCCATCTCGCCCGATGGCAAATACGTGGCATACACCACGTTGGATGCGGGCCAGCAGAGTCTCTGGATTCGACAGACGGACGCTGCCGGAGAACGTCAGCTTCTCCCGCCGTCTCGCGATCGGTTTGCCGGCGTTACCTTTTCGAACGACAGCAGCCATGTCTATTACGTCGCGTACGGCGCCAGCAGCATCGGCACGCTGTTTAGGCTGCCGGTTCTGGGTGGCGTGGCGCCTCAACCAGTCGCCGCGAACATCGATTCCCCAATCGCCCACTCACCGGATGGCACACAGTTCGCCTTTGTTCGGACGCATCCGAGCCAGGGTTCGAGTGAACTCGTGATTGCCGGAAGCGACGGTGCCCGCGAGCGAGTCCTGGCGAAGCGCAAGTCCCCTCAGTGGTTCTCAACAGCTGGTCCGTCCTGGTCCCCAGATGGCCGCTCGATCGCGTGTGCGGCGCAGGTCGCCGCCGGCGGAGTCAACGTCGTGACGATTGCGGTTTCCGGGGGCTCGGAGCGTGTCGTTGTGCCGCCCCATCCGTGGATCGGGCGCGTAGGCTGGTTCCCGGATGGAAAGAGCCTTGCAGTGCCGCTTGCCGCCGGGGCAACACTCGCCAGTCAGATTGTCCGGGTTTCCTATCCTCAGGGTCAGATCGAGAAGATCACCGATGACCTGACAAGATACTCTGATCTGAGTATTACGGACGACTCCGAATCCTTGGTGACGGTGCAGACCGATCCGGTTGCCTATGTTTCCGTAGTCTCGCTAAACCCCTGGCGTGAACTACGCGTGACCAGTGATCTGGGTAGATATGAAGGCATCGCCTGGACCGCGAGCAATTCGCTTCTCACCTACTTTCTTTCGGGGAAAATGGGTCTCTGGATGCTCTTTCCCGGGGGCGCCGGCCGGCGCCAGGTCGCACAGCTCAGCGCACACGCGCAGGATATTGCCGTTTGCGGACAGGGGCGCCATTTTGTGCTCTCCTCATACCGGGGCGGACTTCGCAACTTGTGGCGAATGGATTCGGACGGGCGGAACTGGACTCAGTTGACAACCGGGCCGGGTGCGGACGCTTCACCCCAGTGCTCTCCAGACGGAAGAACGGTGTTTTTCACATCGGCCCGGTCTGGCACTTCCACACTGTGGAGCGTTCCGATTGACGGGGGCGAGCCGGCGCAGTTGACGCGCACTCTGTCATTTAACCCTGCGATCTCTCCGGATGGGCGCTTCCTCGCGTATGAGTGCAATACAGAACCGGACTTCAAGTGGACTGTCGCTCTTCTACCTCTACGGGCCGGCCTACCGGAGACAGCGGCTCCGGTTCGCCGGCTCGACACGATTCCGCGTGAATCGGGTCTTCGTTGGGCGCCTGATGGGCGCGCACTTACTTACATTGACACGAGAGACGGGGTCGGCAACATCTGGAGCCAGCCGCTGCAGGGCGGCGCGCCCACCCGCATTACCCGATTCGAAGCCGACCAGATCTTCTCTTTTGCATGGTCAAGAGATGGGCGGCTCGCGCTCGTTCGCGGAACTGCCGCCAGGAATGTCGTCCTCATACGATGGGGAAAGAAGAAATAAGAGAGGATCGAAAGATGTCCATTGGACTGCGAATTCTGCTAGTCACATTCCTGTTCCTGTTCCCTGCCTGGTCATGGGATGGCGGGAATGACTTGAACCTGGTTTGCAAGAAAGGCGGCGGGGGGCCTGGGGGGAACTCCAGATTCCTGTTCCGCTTCGCGCAGAGCGGCCTGGCGAGAACCGCCGCCGAATCTCTGCCGGTGGCCTTCAAGGTTGAGGATCTCTACCGCCGGGGTGTGAAGCGCCTTGCCGATCTTGGCCTCGAATACAGCCCGCCGGGTGGTGGAGTTGCTCTAAAGGATCTGCGACTGGAGATTCAGAGCGGCGACAAGATTGTGTTCAGCACCCAGGGAAGGGCGAATCTCTGCCTATTAGGGGCCAAAGTGGAAAGGTACGGTCTAAGCCCCAAGGCCTTGGCTGCGGCGTCCAAGTTGTTCGTCAAAGGAAACACTGTCCGGATCGATGGCGCACAGACAGGCTCGGCAAAACCCGTGGAGGTCGCGATTGTGATACTCGCAAGGAAGTGACCAACAGGTCGCGCATGAAGGGTTCGAGGCGGCAGAAATACCTGCCGCCTCCGGCGCCAGCAAGCCTGAGCGGCTCAGGACCCTCAGGTCGTGAAGACCGACGACGCTTTGTCATTCATGTAGTCATCGATGTTGTAGTCGATACTCCACCACAGGGGCGCCCAGAAGGACACAACTCGACCCCACTCCGGTCTTGGCAAGATGTCGTAGTAGTATCGGTCAAACAGCAACGCGACCGACCATGCGCCGACACGGATCGAACTCGTTATGTTGTCGAAGTTATGCCAACGCAGGTCTGGAAACCCGGTCCACGCGGGAACGTCAAGTCGCCGGCCAGTGCAATTAGGATGTTCGAAGAGTTGGCACGGGTCGAAGATCGGTCCGGCGATTGGATCAGCCTTTGACGTTGCCCGTTCGAAGAGCTTCTGCGAGTTTACGTGAAGGCCCTCGTCCTGAGCCAACACTTCCAGTTCGGCTGCGATTCTCTTGACGGTGCCGACCTGCCGCGCCTGGAACTTGCTGTTGTCCCGGTCCTTCAGTTTGTAAACCGCGTCAACTTGCGCAAATGCTTTCGAGATAGTCTCCGCATCTTTCCGGCCGGAAAGATAGCTGAGAAGCTGCTCACGATTGTCGAACGCGATTGCCGCCGAAGTGTCGTGTTCCAACAACCCGACGGCCATTACCGGCTTTGCCAGTGCCTCATCTTTTGTGATTCGTTTGCCTTCGAAACTGTAGTTTACCATTTTCATTGTCCTTTCCTAACGATTGAAGGCTGTCAACTGCTGCCTTCAAACCTTAAGGCGACAATTGGAGAAAAAGGACACAACGGAAAGTTCGCCACAAAGGAGCAGCGGTCCACTGTCAGCGCGAACGGAAACGGGATCAAGGACTTCGCCCCATATCATGAAGCTATCTGATGGCCAGTCGCTTTCGCTCATTCTGACAAGTCTCTGCTACCAAGCGATCCCCGCAGTGACCGTGTGCTATTCACTGGCCTGGGGTGGTTGGTCCGCACGCTGGGCACAAAACGCTATTGGCTGCACGGCGCATCGATGCCCGGCGTCATGTCGACGCTGACCGTTTCCAACGGCAAGTTGACGCGTGGTTGTTCAACGCCAGCCTGCGAGACGAAGGGCCCTTCGTATCCGAGATCGACGACGCGTTGTACGCCCTGGCCTACCCACGATCTGTTTCCTCTATTCCATCGGAGAACGTCCGATTTGCCGGAACTGGACCAAGACGGCGCGGTCAAAGCGTCCTTGTTCGGACCAGAGGTGTCCTGCGGGAGGATCACCATTCGATGAACCCACCTGGCATCAGGGATCCGGTCGTGGACCGCGGATGACTTTCGTGCCGAGTACCTGCCGCTCCGTCTTGACGGCGTTCGCCTCATCGTGAATGGCCGCCCGGCTCCTATCGCCCACATCGGCCCGCGCCAGTGGAACGTTCTCGCGCCCCTTTCCGGCGCCACCGTCCGCGCCCGCGCCACCTGCATCGATGGCGGCGTGGGGCGGACGGGTGAGACCGGCCTGGTCAACGTCGTCCCGGACCAAGGCAACGCATTCGACGCGAACATCACGCTGGGCACCACTACCCCGATTGCCAATACCTTGAGCCTGACCGCGCCGTTGACCAGGCTCAACGCGCCGAACGCGACGAGGCGACTCACCGTGACGGCAGCGAGCACCGGGACCGGTACACGGTGAGCAACGCCGCCATCGCGACGGTGTCACCGGACGGTTTGGTGCAGGCCCTCGCGAGCGGCACGGTCCTAGCAGGGACGTCCGGGCGCTGCTGTGAGGACGCCCTGGGACGTCCAACGCGATTCCACCTTTCTTTCCACTCAGACTCCGAGCCGATAGCACCGCCTGCCCCGATGCCGGGATCGCCTCTTGCCTGGTGGCTCTTTGATCGTGCGGCCGCCTTTCTTCGCGCCAAGGTGCAATTTCGCTTCCGCCTCCCACATGCTGCACTTCGCCGCCTATCGACCGGCGGGTCGTCGCCCGCTGAGCGGCATGAGTCAATGCCCTCACCGCCGGTGTCTTCCTGTTTACGCCCTACGGTTCTGCTGAAACAGGATCAATTTTCTGACCTGCGAGATGCCTTCTTCGGCTCCGTGCCGTCGCTATACGCTGCTCATGCCATTACTGCTGGGATTTGGGGACCGGGAGGACCGAGGAGGACCGGGACAGGCGGGACTGTCTCAGATTTCTCCAGCCGCCTCGGCGACTAGCGCCGGTTTCGGACGCCCCGGCTTGCCTCATGCCGCACCACGGCCTGGGCGCTCATCGACATCTGCCAGAAACCCCTCCGACCCCAAACGGCCGCCCACTGTAGGTCGCTTCCCGGATCGCCGCTCCGGCCCATTCCTCCGCTCACCACCCGCCAAGATTCAGCGACGCCAGACCGGCCGAGTCTGGGCTGCCGACTCCGCGACGCGTGCCCCGGGGACCTCACACA
>JBJXGR010000100.1:0-4084 GCA_046160045.1 Bryobacteraceae bacterium | reverse complement strand
TGGATGGTTCGATTGATTGGATTCATGGGAAATCTCCTATCGGTTGGTTGATTGAACTGCCCGTTCCGGCGAGTAGGCTTTGGACACTGATCCGCAAACCTGTTTCGCCGGAACATCAAATCGCTCTGCGACGAATCGTTCGGAGCACGATCACTATGGATTCAAGATCGCACATGGTGATTGCATGAAAGTAACGTTTCGATCACGGCTGGGGGACCTGCGCGGCCTGCCGTGCAGGTCCCTCATGCGAGAGGGGATCGGGCTGCTGACCTTCGGTCCGCGCGAGATCTGACAGCCCGATCCGGTGAGCGTCGCTATGGCTTGCCTTGCCCCGATAGCAGTTGGAGCGAGTAACGCACCAGCGACGGATCCTGGGCTGGCCGCCTGAACTTCAGTGTCCGCTCGATGCTTTCGCCTGGCATGAGAACGCCGTTCGGGAGGAACACGCGCAGGTAGGGATCGCCCGCCGCGGTGGTCCCACTTGCGTTCGCCAGGCCAACGTGCTGCGGAAGCCCTTTGACGATGACGAGCAGGTGCGTGTCCACGATCGACGAACTATGGTTGGTGAGCCGAATTTCATCTTCTTGACGCAGCCCGCTGCGGCTGCGCTCGGACTCGCGCAGCGCCGTGCTCACCCGCCCGGTCACGTCGAGGAACTCCAGACCCATATCGCGCCGGGAAAGCGGGTCGTTGTTGTCCTGCGCCAGACCGCTCAATGGCCGGCCGTCGACCGCGCCCAACGCCGCGAGATCGGGACGGAACGCCGAGTAGAGGAAGTCCGGCGGGCTGAGTTGGAAGAATGTCTTCGGTGACTTGGGATCGAAGCGCACGAACGCCGGGTCGTAGAGCCCGTGCTCGATGAAATCGGTGAGTGCGTTCACCTCATCGTCGTCCAGACCAAGGCCACGATTCGACCCGCGTCCGCGCGGATGCGTGAAGCGGGGCGTCAGCGTCGGCGCGGCGCCGGCCTCTTCGTCCTGCGGCACACCTTCGTTGAAGTAGTGCACCACGTCCTTCACGCTCGAAAACCCGCCGTTGTGGAAGAAGAAACGAGCGTCTTTGAGCTGCCGCAAGGTCGGCACGCGGAACTTGAACTTGTCAGCGTTACGCCCTGTAATTTCCCTTCTTCCGACATCGCGGAAATTGGGATCGTTTCTCGCCGCGCGGTTCAAGGCCTGCACCGGATGGTCGCCGAGGCCGAGGTTGTAGAAGTTCTCTTCCACGAACTTGCCGACCCCGGCCACGTCGGGATCGTTCACCTGCTTGTTGAGCATCGGGCCGCTGTGGCAACCGTAGCAACCGGCCCCACCCGCACCACGGGTGGCTGCGGTAAAGAAGAGCTGGGCGCCGCGCCGTTGTTTGCCCGTCAGCGCTCGGTCATCACCAGCCAGGAAGCGATCCCAGGGGGTGTCGCGGGTGACTGTGGTTCGCAGAAAAGTGGCTGTCGCCCGCAAGACGGTGATGTCGTTGATGAGTGCATCACAGCCTCCGGGCGCTGGGGCCGACTGTGGGATGCAGCCCGGCGCCTTGGCGGCCTCCTCGGGGAATGCGTCGCGGAAGAGCTTCCGATAGACCGCGAGCTGCGACAGTACCGCGGACTGGTCTTCCAGCAACCGGTGGGCGTCAAGCAGCAACAGCGCCACATTCTCCTGCGCGGGATGCCCGAACGGGTTCAGGCCACCGGGCGACGCATCGGGCTCGCCTGCGAACCCGTCCAGCAAGAGACGGTTATTGAAGGCGGCGCCGATCACGCCCGGCGCATTGCGCCCGACGCTGTCCAACGCATCCTTTCGGCCTGTTGCCTGCAGAACAGGGCTCACTCCCTCGGCCTGTAGCTTGCGTCCCAGGGCTGGGCTGCCGATGACCCTGCCTCTCGTGGTCTGGTAGATGTCGGTAAGCGTGGGCAGCGCGTCCACCAGCGCGTCGCCGGGGAAGAGCGGGATCTGCCGCAGCGCTAGGAGGATGTCCGTTCGCGGCCGCCGGCGAGGGATGAAATTCCCTTGCGCGTCTGTGTAGTGCCGCCCCTCCCCGCCTGCCGCGAAGTTGAGCAGCGTGCCGGCCTTCGACGCCGATTCACCCTGGTGACAGCTCGCGCAGGAAGCCGACCGCTCGGTGGCGGGGACGCCACCAAACTCCGGCCGAATCCTGACCATTCGGACCGGGTCGTGAAAGAGCTGTTTGCCGAGGTAACGCTTCGCCTCGGTGGTCTGGAAGAACGGGTCAGGGATTCCATTGGCAAGCCGGGGTTGCGGCAGGTCTTCGTCGTTCGCCGGAACCTGCAGCTTGTGGATACCGCCAACCTGTTGGTCGATGAAATGGCGCAACTCATCGGCGTTGCTGCTTCGATCGCGATCATTGTCATGGGCGATCGCTCCGCCACAGAGGAGAGAAACGGCCAAGGAGACGGCTGCTCGCTCCAGCAATCGGCAACTATCGATCGGCTTCGGGAGCGACGTGCGCGCTCGTGAATCACCGGACTCACCAGACTTCCACTTCGGTCTATTCATCACGGTTTGCTCCATAGGAAGGGACTTCTCCGGCATCGAACCGGCGATCGGCGCGGTGCCCCCAGTCGGGAACCAAAGCGTGCAACGGCGGTCTCGCACCGTCGTCGCGCAATCATCACGATTCGATAACGGAGGAATCCGTGCGGCGCGCCGCACGGATTCCTAGGGGCGTTGCGTGAGAACCAGCGCGTGACCGTCCGGGTCGCGAACCATGAGTGCCTTACCGGGTCCGAACGGCGAATCGGCCACGATTCCGTCCGAAACGATTTCGACGCGATGCGCGACGAGACGGTGCAGCAGGGCCTCGACGCTCTCCACTTCCAGGACTACACGGGTTGATGCGAGGTCACTGGCACTGAGCCCTGCGACCGCAGCGCGGCCATCGCTTGGCGTGAGGTAGTGAAGAAATTCAAGGCCCGGCCCGCGTTCATGGCTTGGGCGTAGCCCGGTCACACGGACAACGGCGCCGGGCGCATCGTCAAGCTGTTCCTGTGTGACACCAGCGTTGAGACTCTGCCCGGTGACCCGCATGCCGAGCACGTCGCGATAGAAGCTGGTGGAGCGATCCGTATCGGCAACAGTGATTGCCGAATGATCGATTCCCAGGAACAACCGCGCGCCGACCGCATCGCGCCATTTCGGGTTGCCCTTATCACGAGGAAACTCGAGCAGCTCGAGCGGATGTCCGTCGGGATCCCGGAACTTGAATGCCTTGATCCCCGCGGCGGCCTTGTTCGACTCGGGGAGCGTTTGCGGGCCGTTCGATATCGCGCGGATCGGATGTTTGGATAGATGCGCGTGGGCACGCTGCATGTCAGACACGACGATAGCGATATGTTGGAACGAAAGATCCTGGGAGCGCGCGCTGACAGGTTCTGTCTCAGGTCCCGCCGGCAGATACTGTTCGAGCTCGATCCGCTCGTCACCCAATTGCAATGTCGCCCGCCGCACCTTGGTGTCGTGGACCCCGGTAAGCCGCGCGTGTCGATCGCTCCCGATCACCCGATCGTCGATGCACTTGAAGTGCAACGCCGACTCGTAGAACGCCACCGCACGGTCGATATCCGAGACGGTCATGACAAAGCCCGTGATCTCGAGTGCGGCCGCTTGCGCGACGACCGCGGCAATGGCAAGAAATGTCGCGAGGATGAATCTAGTCCGGATGCTTGCAATGCGAATCATCGACGTCTCCGTTATCGAATACTCAAGTAAGCCCCTCGCCCCTTGCGGGAGAGGGGTTGGGGAGAGGGGTCGCTTTACCGCGCAAGCGCGTAGGGCGGAAAAGTGTGGCCTGAGCGAGTCGAAGGGCAGAGCGCCTTCCGCCGCAGAGGTAGGAATGCAACATGTCCCGCAATCCATCGGGCGATACGGCGGAAAGCGCGTTGCTCTTCCGCCCTACGATTTCTGCGGCGGAATGCGCAGCGTCCTTCGATTTCCTCAGGACGGGCTTTTCCACCCTACGTTTCTGGGCCGCGGGTCAACACGATCTATCCGCGTGTCCGGTACGGCAGTTGATCGAGACACGAGCGACGATCGAGGCCGGTGGATAACTCGCATCGATAACGATAGTCGTCGGC
>JBJXGR010000099.1:0-8225 GCA_046160045.1 Bryobacteraceae bacterium | reverse complement strand
GGAGGGCGCAGTCCGGGACATAATGGTGAGTTCTCGACATGCATACCCCGATCGAAAAACGAGACTCGCGCCGGATGCGCGAAATGTTCGATGTCATCGCCCCCCGCTATGACTTCATCACCCGCCTGTTCTCCTACGGAATGGATTCCGGCTGGAAGCGGAGTGGTGTGGAGATGGCATCGCTCCCGCCGCGGCCGGTGATTCTCGACCTGGCCTGCGGGACGGCAGACTATTCCAAACTCGTGCGAGACGCGCGGCCGGGAGCGCGCACGGTGGCGGTGGACCTGACGCATCATATGCTGCGCCTGGCCCGCGCCGAGGGAATCGAGACGGCGGTCTGCAGCGACGCCATGCGCCTGCCGTTTCGCGATCACGCCTTCGATTGCGTCTTCGTCGGGTACGGCCTCCGCAACTTCCCCCACCTGGAAAACGCGGTGGCGGAGATCCATCGCGTCACGCGCCCGGGCGGGATGCTGGTGAGCCTCGATTTCTTCCTGCCGCGCAATCCGCTCTGGCGGCGGCTCTACCTGGGATACCTGTTTGTGCAAGGGGGGCTGTGGGGATTCCTTCTCCACGGCAAGCCAAGCATTTACACCTACATTCCCAAGTCTCTGCGCACGTTCGTCTCGATTGAGGAATTCACGGCACTGCTGTTCCGGACCGGCTATCGCAGCGTGCGGTCGCGAGGCTTCATCCTTGGGGGCATCGGTGTGCATTGGGCAACGAACGGCCGCGCGGAAACCTCCTGATGAGGCCTCTCGAACAGTACTTTGAGTTCGAGCGACTGGGGACCACCTGGCGTACGGAAATTCTGGCCGGGGTCACGACGTTCGTCACAATGGCCTACATCGTCTTCGTCAATCCGGCAATCTTGAAAGACGCTGGCATGCCGTTCTCCGCCGTCGTGGCCGCCACCTGTCTTTCCGCGGGGCTGGGCAGCATCCTGATGGGGGCGTTCGCCCGCTATCCGATCGCGCTCGCGCCCGGCATGGGCCTGAACGCTTATTTCACCTACGCGGTGTGCAAGGGCATGGGTATTCCCTGGCAGACGGCGCTGGGCGCGGTGTTCCTATCGGGCGTCATCTTCCTGGTGCTGACCTTTGCCGGCATCCGGCAGATGATTGTGGCGGCGGTTCCGCATGAACTCTACGCCGCGGTCGCCGCGGGCATCGGCTTCTTCATCGCCTTTATCGGGCTGCGAAACGCGGGCGTGATCGCGGCCGATCCGGCCACGCTGGTCTCCTTGGGGAACCTCTCGACGCCAAACACTCTCCTGGCATTGATGGGTCTCCTGCTGATCAGTGCGCTGCTGGCATGGCGAGTGACCGGCGCAATGCTAATCGGCATCCTGATCACGGCGGCCCTCGGGACGGCCAGTGGAATCGCACCCTGGCAGCCGGCGATGTACTCGTTCACCGACATGCGGCAGACGGCATTCGCGCTCGACGTCGGAGCGGCACTGAAGATCGGCCTGCTGGAGATTGTCTTCGTCTTCCTGTTCGTCGACCTGTTCGACAACCTGGGGACGCTGGTCGCCGTGGGCAAAAAGGCAGGACTCTTTACTCCAGACAACCGCATTCCGAGGCTCAATCGCATTCTGTTCACCGATGCCTCCGCGACCATCGTAGGCGCCCTCGCCGGCACCTCGACCGTCGTCAGCTACATCGAGAGCGCCGCAGGTGTGGCCGCGGGCGGGCGAAGTGGAGTTCCGGCGATTGTGACTGGGGTGCTGTTTCTGCTGGCGATGTTCGTCGCTCCGCTGGCCGGGGCGATTCCCACCGCGGCCACCGCGCCGGCGCTGATCATCGTCGGCAGCCTGATGATGACCACCGTCGCCGAGATCGACTGGAACGATCCGGTGGTTGCCGTGTCCGCCTTTCTGACGATGATCACGATCCCTCTGACGTTCAGCATCGCCAATGGTCTGTCGTTCGGATTCGTGTGTTACGCCGTACTGAGGGTGGCCCGCGGACAATGGCGGCAGTTGCATCCGTTCGTGTTTCTTCTGGCGGCGCTGCTGCTGACGCGATTCCTCTATCTGGGGCGAGGGTAGCGATGCGCATTCCGCTACTGACGTTGGTCCTGTGCTGCGGCGTGGTTGCCGCCGCTCCCAGGTTCGACCTCCTGGTACAGGGGGCGGTCGATACGGAACTGCAGCCCATCCTGGCGGCCCTGCAGAACAAGAAGCAGGTCCAGATCCGCGCGTGGACGTTCTGGACTGGGCGCATCGGCCGGAAGTCCGTGGTGGTTTCGCGCACCGAGGTGGGGCCGATCAATGCGGTGGCCTCGACCATAATCGCCATCGAACGGTTCCGGCCGGGCGCGATCGTGAATCAAGGCACGGCCGGCGCGCACAATCCCTCTCTGCGGCTATGGGATATCGTCGTCAGCGAGAAGGCCACCGACTACGGCGCCTTCAAAAGCGTACACGGTGACCAGGGTCAGGGCGTTCAACTGGAGCGCTGGACGCCAATCCCGCACCGGTTGCGCATCAACGGCCTCGACCTGATCGAGTTCCGCTCGTTTCCGGCCGACTCGAAACTGGCGGACGCCGCGCTGCGGGTTCCGTATCGACGAGGGCGCGTGCTCAAAGGCAACATCGGGTCGGCGTATCAGTTCAACCGCGAACTGGACTACATCGCCTGGATGCACAAAACCTTCGGCACGGACACGGAAGACATGGAGAGCGCGTTTGTCGCCGGCGCGGCGGCGGCCATGGGCGTGCCTTTTGTCGCGATTCGGATCGTCTCCGATTCGGAGTGGAACCATCCCACCTTCGAGAAGATCGCCGGGGAATACTGCGCGGCATTCGTAGCCGATTTCGTGCGGTCACTCCGGTAGCTGTTAGGATGGAGAAAACGCCCGAGGCCTCCAGAACAATCTTGATCTTGAATGTTCTACCTGGCGCGGGCCGGAGCACTCGATGATGGACCGTCTGCTTGACTTTACGGCGGCGCTGAGCGTCGTTCTGGCGGGAATCGTCCTGGCGTCCATCCGCCGGGCCCACATTCGCGTGGAGTATTCGGTAAGCTGGCTGGTTGGCGCGGTGGCGCTGTTCGCCGTATCGCGCTCCCCGGGTCTGCTGAATCGGGCGGCCGGCTGGTTGGGCATCAGCTACGCGCCCATGGCGCTGGGCCTCATCGCCGGCTGTGTGTTCCTGATTATTTTCTACAGGTTTTCCGTGGTCATTTCCCGGCTCAAAGACGATAACGTTGCCCTGGCGCAACGTGTGGCGATCCTGGAGTTCCATCTGCGGTCGCTCAGCGCGGAGTCCCGGACGTCCGAATGAAGCAAAAGCGCAAAGAGAACAAATCCGCCCCCCCGACGCCAGTGTTCAACCGCACGTGGCTCAACTGGATCCTCGCGTTCGCGGCGGCCGCCGTCACGCTTCAAGTGTATAGTCCCGCGCTCGACGGCCCGTTCGTTTTCGATGATTCCTACCTGCCCATGAACTCGCCCAAACTGGCGAACCAGGGGCTGATGGCGTGGATCAGCGGCGTGCGCCCGGTGCTGATGGCCACCTATTACGTCAACCACGCGATCGCCCGTACGAGCACGTTCGGCTTCCACGTGTGGAGCATCCTGTTTCACGTCGGCTGCGCCATTTTTATCTTCCTGGTGTCGCGCCGGATTCTGAAGTACGCCGGAGTGCGCGAAGATTTCGCCTGGTTCACGGCGCTCGTGTTCCTGCTGCATCCGGTGCAGACGGAAGTCGTCGCCTACATTGCAGGACGATCGGAGTCGGTCAGCAGCCTTTTCTTCTATGCGGCTTTCGCCCTGTTTCTCTACCGGCCCTCGCCGGAGATCAAATGGGCCCGCGTGGCGGCGGTGTTCGCGCTGTTTGGATTGGCGCTGGCCAGCAAAGAGCACACCGTAACGTTGCCGGTCCTGCTGCTGCTCACGGACTTCTTCTGGAATCCCGGCTTCACTCTCGCGGGGATCAAACGAAACTGGCGGTTGCACGCACCCGTGCTGGCCGGCGCGGCGCTGGGCGGGATCCTGGTACTACGGCGTATCGACCCGTCGGCCGGGTTTTCCATCGAGGGGCTCCGCTGGTACGAATACCTGTTCACCCAGTTTAGAGTCATCTGGGAGTACGTGCGGATCTTCCTGCTGCCTGTCGGGTTGAGCGCGGACTACGATTATCCCATCTCGCACACGATCGCCGAACATGGAGCCGCGTTCGGATTGGCGGGCTTGCTGCTGGTGACCGCCGCAGCGCTTTACTATGCTCGCCGCTTCCCTCTGGCAAGCTACGGCTGGCTGATATTTCTGTTGCTGCTGGCGCCCACCTCCTCGCTGGTGCCGATTAAGGACCCGATCGCCGACCGTCGGCTCTACCTGCCGATGCTGGGGTTGCTGTTGATCGCGGTCGACGGATTGCGGCGACTCCCGCTCAGCCGCAAAGCGATGGGAGCCGCTATCGCCGCGGTCAGCCTGGCTGCCGCTACGCTCACCTACCAGCGCGCCTCGGTCTGGGGCAACACCATAGCCCTGTGGGAAGACACGGTGGCCAAGTCTCCCCGCAAGTCCCGGGCCCATTTCCAACTGGCACACGCTTACTTCACCGCGGGGCGCTGCCAGGATGCCCTGCGCGAATACGAAGCCGTTTCGAAACTGGAAAAGCCCGATGACGCGCTCCTGATCGATTGGGGCCTGGCGTACGTGTGCCTGGATCAGGCCGAGCCCGCGGTGGAGAAGTTCGAGGCGGCGGCCAAAATCAAGCCCACTGCCCATGTCTATTCGCAGATCGGACTGGCGTATGGGAAAGTCGGCCGGGCTGTGGACGCGCGCAAAGCGCTCGAGAAGGCACTGGCCATCGATCCCAACTACGACATGACCTACGTGTATCTCGGGCACCTGTTCCTGACGGCGAACAACCCGGCCCAGGCGATCCGGTTTTATGAGAAAGCGCTGGCCCTGAATCCCGACAATCCGGTGGCGCCGGAATTTCTGGCGACGGCCAAGAGCCGGTTCGAGCAGCAGCAACAGCAGAACCCGGCTGTCTCCATTACGCCAACACCGCGCTGAGCCAAGATGCGAATCGGCGTGAACGCTCTCTACCTGATTCCCGGCGAGGTCGGAGGTACGGAGATCTATCTTCGCCACCTGATGAGGGCGATGAGCGAGATCGATTCAGAGGATGCGTTCTTCGTTTTCACGAATCGCGAGACGGGCCGGGATCTGTTGCCCGAATCGAGGCGATTTCATTGGGTCCCGCAGGAAGTCGCCGCCCGCTTTCGCCCAGCCCGTCTCGTGTGGGAGCAGACGCTGCTGCCTGCCGGGTGCATGGACCTTCGTTTGGATGTACTGCTGAATCCCGGTTTCACCGCCCCCATCGCTGCGCCTTGCCCGCAGGTGACCGTCTTCCACGACATGCAGCATAAACGGCAGCCGGAGAACTTCCGCTGGTTCGATCTGCCCTTCTGGCGGTTCTTCCTGTGGGCGGCGGCGCACCGCTCCGAGCAGTTGATCGCGGATTCAGATTCTGGCCGCGACGACCTGCTGAAGTTTTACAGGATCAACCCCGAAAAGGTGACCGTCGCTCCGCTGGGCGTCGACCCTGAGTTTTTCCAGATCGCCAAACGCCGCGATCCGAAGCCCTATCTCCTGGCGGTGTCCACACTGCATCCGCACAAGAACCTGGACAGATTGCTGGTGGCCTTTGCGCAATTCCGCAAGGAAGCGCCGCAGTTTCGTCTGGTCATTACCGGGCTTAAGGGGTTTCACACCGAACACCTCGAAGAGTTACGCGCCGGGTTGGGGCTGCGCGATTGGGCCGAGTTCACCGGCTGGATTGCGCGTGAAGAATTGTACGGCCTGTTCGCTGGGGCCCATGCTTTCGTCTATCCGACGCGCTTCGAGGGGTTCGGCCTTCCGGTGCTGGAGGCGATGGCTGCCGGCATTCCGCTGGCCTGTTCGAATATCGAGCCGGTCGCCACGGTTGCCGGAGACGCCGCGCTTCAGTTTGACCCCGAAAATCCGGACGAAATGGTGGAAGCTCTTCGGCGGATTGTGGGAGATGAAGAGCTGAGGCGGCGCCTGTCTCGAGCGGGTCCCGAACGGGCGAAGGAATTCTCGTGGGCACGGACGGCGCGCCTCACGCTTGCTTGCCTGAGCCGCGCGGCGGAGTAACCGGGCGCAAGGGCTACAGCTAGGGCCGGTTCTGCTGCGTGTTCTTGAGCGGGCGGCTGATCAGCACCTTCAGCCGGGATGTGCCTCGAACCAGCGATTTCGCCAAAACGTCGTCCTCAGTGAATTTCGCCAACAGAATCTCACCGTCTTTCGCCCGGTTGCGATCGTAGGAAATGTAGATCGAACCATCGGGAGCCTGAAAGCCATCTGGGTATGAGATGCCCGTGCGCTCATCGAGCATGAGCCCGCCTTTCCAACTGACGCCTTCGTCCTCGGAAAGCCACGCCGTCAGCTTGCTGCGGCCTTCGTGCGTGTCGATGGTTTCGCCGTGTTTCACCAGCAGGATTCGCTGCGAAGCCAGCCGCCGCAAGTGGAATCGGGCAACGGGATGGCGGATCGCCGGCGGCTGCTCCGGTGTGGACCAGGTGCGGCCACGGTCTTTCGAAACGCTCTGCATCAGGCCCGTTGTTGTCCGCGCCAGCATCCACAGGCTGCCGTCTTTGCGCTCGATCGTCATGTGTTCATCCCAGGTGGGATTCGGAAACTGCACATGGCCGCGCCGCGTCCAGGTGGCGCCCTGATCGGTTGACGCAAACAGGTTCGCCCCCCGATAGAGATCCAATTCCGGGAAGGCGCCATCGAACGGTCCTAATCCCTTGGGATTCAGCGACACTGGCAGCAGCCATTCGCCTGTGGAGAGAATGGTTGGTTTGTTCAAGGTGTGTCCGTACCAGATGCGCCGCGGCGCCGACCATTCCGGATTCTCCGCGTCCGGATTCGAGCAGACGGCGGCCCATGATCCGGCGCGGCCGTCAAACTGCATCATCGACTGGCTGAAGAACAGCCACAGCCGCCCCGAAGGGTCGATCCAGACGTTGCCCACCAGCACGCTGCGGTACATTGGCAGGTTCTTCGATTGTGCATCCACCACCAGCCGCGGCTTGGACCAGGTGGCTCCGTCGTCGTCGCTGGTGGCCAATACGAAGAAAGCTTTGGGTCCATCCTCGCCGGCCACCCAGGCCGCCCACAGCCGTCCCTTGGGCGTTCGCGTGATGCCAATCGTCATCCCGTAATCGAGCTGATCGTAGTCATACTGCGGCAGCGGCGACGTGTTCAATTTGGGCGGAATCAGCGCCAGATCGCCAAATTTTTTCCATCACCGACAATTCGAACGCGCGCTCTCTCTCCGGGGAGAAATCCAGCACTTGGGCCGCGGCGGCCACCGGAATCAGGATCAGCCAGAGGCGCAACATCAAAAGCCCGCGCAGGCCGGGGCGGCCTCCAAACCAGTCAGGAACTCGTCGATGGCCGGTAGACCCGGCGTGTTTCGCGGGCGAGTTCAGAAGCGAACAGGGACCGGCGCGGTCCGCCAACAGAAGAGGAACTTCGCTCGCGCCGGTCTGGGTTGTTCGCGGATTGCTCAGAAGATCACCTTCACTGCCACTTGCACCTGGCGCGGCGCGTCTCCTGGGCGTTGATGTACATATCTCTCGCTGGCGCCTGCTGGTCGGAGACCGGCTCGGGCCGCATACCTGCGGCCTCTGCAATTTAGCCATTTTACCCTGGTGGCACGAGCTTCAAAGCTCGCGGGAACTTTAATTTTCCACCTGATCGCTAACATCCAGGCTATCCTTCTCTCCGCAAGATTCTCCACCATGGCCAGACGCAATCATTACGGGCCGCTCGGGAACGAAGCCTGGTTGGGAACGTGTTCCATTGTGATCCGTCCGCCTGGTTCAATCCGGCACGGTGCCGCCAGCGGACGTTTCATTCCAATACGCGCCACCAACTTCCCGAACGGCACCCGGCTTCGCGACGCCTTGCTGAAGATCCTCTCCAAGTCGACCTGACCGGGTCCGGGTCTCTCGGGCGGCACGAACACGCTCACCGGTGTCCAGGGGCCCGGTTCCAGAAGCTTCCAACTCTCTGGATGCATTGTGCATAAGCCCGTGCCGGACCAACGGTAATGCGCCGGATTCAGGCACACTCCCGCTCGAACAGGCCCGTTATAGAGGTAGGCGCGAATCGCGAGGTACTCGGCCGGTTCCAGTTCGGTGGCGAAGAACCTTTGGGCCCAATTGACCCCACCC
>JBJXGR010000098.1:0-2808 GCA_046160045.1 Bryobacteraceae bacterium | reverse complement strand
CCTAAGCTGCTGGGAGGTTTGCATTTGCCGGGCGGTGGTCCGATTGCATGCCATAGCGTGATCAAACATGTTTGCCCTAACCATTTCAAGGCCTTGGATAGCCGGCATGGTTCTTGGCGTTTGCGCTGGAGGGGTAGTGTATTACCTGTCGTACGGAAAGAGTTCTGCAGACTCGGGGGTATCCAGCCCAAGCGCCGCGCGGCGTTCGCAGATCGAGGAAATCCTCGATAAACAAAGGAAACTTCCCAAACAGGTCGTGACCGCTCTCCAGGATCTTCGCCTGGCGGGAGCGGTTGAGATCACGTATGCGACGGCTCGCCGAGGATACGGCACGATCGAGGAGCTAAAGAAGGCCGGATTCCTGGACCCGAAGTGGCCAAGATCCGACCCCGGTACGTATCAGTTGACCTGTAAAGTGGAGCCGTCGCGAGACGGGTTCGTCTGTTATGCCGATCCGGTCTCATCCGGGAATCCAGGGTTGCGGATTGATGCTGGTCAGACCATCCGGCACGCGCTGAACCGGCGTCCGGATGCTGAAAGCCCACCTTTCCCCTAGCGGGGATTGGGAGGAATGCTCATGCTTTTGAAAGCGACCTTAACTTTTTTCACCATAGTCCCGTTGTTTCTTGCCTCTCCGGGAACCGCCTTCGCCAGCATCCCGGCAACCCCGATCACCACCCAAGCAGGGGAGGAAGTGTACCGTTCCGTGCTCGAGTATTATGGCAACGGCGCCACTGCCTCCAAGCTCTACATTGGATCGGAAGCATGCCTTGCGTGCCATCCCAAGTATGCCTATTGGCGGGACACCCTCCATGCCACCGGTGTGAAAACCACTCCCGACGACGCCAACTCCATGAAGATTCGCGACGGCGTCATTGTGGACTACAACAACAACAAAATTGACGACTTCAAGGATGGTCTGGACTTTAACAGGATTTCGAGCGCGTGGGACACCTACAAGCCCAATGCGCCGATACTGAAGTACGATCCAGCCAAAGGGTACATCATCCGGATCGGTCTGGTCGACTACACGGTCTATCTGACCCACGGAGGAAGCGGCTATTACAAACAGCGCTTTCTGGTGAAGATGCCGGTGAGTGATCGCCCCGGTGGGTTGAGCGCAGGAACTTACTACTCGCCCGTGCAGTACAACGAGGCCACCCGGCAATATGTGGTGTACGAGCCGACCTATTGGTATAACGCGGACCGGACGCCGAAGTTCAACGGTCCGGTAACCTCGGCGGTGGCTTCCACTGGGAAATCGTTCGAGAAGGAATGCGCCGGCTGCCACGCGACGGGGCTGAAGGTCAGCAAGGATTCGCAAGGAGAATGGACGGCCGTGGCGCCTCCGACGGTGTACTCGCGTCCGGAGGACAATCATGTCTTCGACCTCGATCCACGCTCGACGAACAAGCTGCAATTCAACATCGGCTGCGAACGGTGCCATGGTCCCGGGAGCGCGCACGTGACTGAGTTGGGCAAGAAGGAGAACATTATCAATCCGGCCAACTTTACCGCCAAGCAGCAGAACTACCTGTGCGGCGGTTGCCACGGGCGGTATAAGAGCATCCCGGATGCGACGTTCGACTACCCCTGGGATACGAAGGCCAACGAGGGATACGCCGAGGCAATCGGCGAAGACCTTTATGAGAGGTTCGTCAAGGATGCCAACGGGGTCTACGGAGATTCGAAGACCTCGCGCCAACACCATCAGCAATTGCAGGAGCTGATGAAGTCGTCCAAGTGGGAGTATCAGTTCCACAAGGTAACTTGCGTGGAATGCCACGACCCGCACGGCGGCGGAAAGAGCCAGCTCCGGGCCGAGCTCGAGGTAAACAGTGTGAGCACGGGGGCCAAGCTGAAAATCCCGGCCAAGAGCGAGGACAACAGCCTGTGCCTTGGATGCCATGCGGGTTTCGGTCCGTTTGCGCAATTGAGGCGCGAGGACATCCTCGATCTCAAGGCAAACCGGGAGCGGATTGCGGGTGTCGTGGAAGCGCACACGCATCACCCGTACGAACCGGAGCGTGTGGTGGGCCTGAGCCGCTGCACGGAGTGCCACATGGCGAAGATGGCCTCCTCGGGCGCGCCATATGACATGCACAGCCACACGTTTGAGGTGGTTCCTCCCGCCAAGACGCTGGCCACGCAGAGCGGCGGCGGCATGCCGAATTCCTGCGCCGTGCGGTGCCATCGCACCCTTTCCCCCCTGTTCGGTGGGGGAGTCGACGGCAGCCTGACGGCATGGAACCAAGCCACGGACGTGGAACTGGCGCGAGTGCTGCAGTTGTTCTACGGGCCGGACGGCATCTGGTGGAACACAAACCGGCAGCCCTAGGCTGCCGTTCGGCGAGGAACCGGGGTTGGAAGGTGGTTCCCGGCCCCGGTTCTCCGTTCGCTAGTTGTCCGCCGGCTTCCAACGGTTCACCAGTACCTCTCCCTTCGTGGCGTAGACACTCGTTGCCGGCCGCGTCGAGATGACGCTGGGTTGCGCCTGCCTTCGCGGCGATGTCGGCCGGCGACCGGGGCCTGCAGAAAGGCCCGAACCCGAGGGGCGAGCTGAAGCTCGCCGCAGCCTGAAAGGCTGCCCCACTCTTCCGTCCGGCCCTTCACGGCTCCAAAGCGGCTGAGCGTCCATCAGCGGCGTCTTCCTTTCGTTGGGCCCCGTGTTCCGGCAGTCCTCGCTCAGGCTTTACCAGCCCATTTCAGAGCCGCGACCGTGAGGGAGCGGTGGCGAGGGACATGCAAATGCGTGCGGTCATCCCCATGTTTTCGTCCGATTTCCAGTTCAACTAGTAAACAAATATT
>JBJXGR010000097.1:0-13879 GCA_046160045.1 Bryobacteraceae bacterium | reverse complement strand
TGATCCCTCATTTCCACAATCAGTTTCGTCACGGTTACCGGAAAATCCACCAGGCCGTCACCATTCCGGGAGGTCCAGTTGCCGTGCAGCGGCCAGGGATAGTCGTTGCGAAAATGGCCGCACAGGTCGATCTCCATCCAGCGCCATCCGTCGAAATTGATGAAGCTGCGGCCGTAGCTGTCCTCGCTCCCTCCGGCGAACGTCCAACGCTCGCCTTTGGCGTCGGCGAGTTCGAAGGTGATCCGGCCCCAGGAGGAATTGCCTTTCACCCACAGCCCCAGCCGTTTGGGCTGTCCTTCGATCCTCACGCCGCGAGGGCTCTCCAGAATTCCATACATCGGAACCAGCGGACTGCCCGGCACGGGCTTGGCCGTGATCACGCCGGCGGCGCCCTTTTCCGCGTCCTTCGCCGCGGTCCATTCGAATTGGCCGGGCCGACGCGGGTAGCGCGGGTTGACGGTCTCGAGGAGATCGCTCCGCTCCTCTCGCGGCGTCCAGCGTGAGGTGTCCGCCAGGGAGTCGAGCAGCACGGCTCCTGCAGGCGGTTTCTCCGAAAGCCTGGGCCGGCCGATGGTGACTCGGGCGACCTCGCCCGAGGTGCGAACGTACACCGGTGACTCGCCGACCACCAGCCTGCCGTCCGGCAGACTCCGCTCATTGTGCATCGCGTCGATCAGGGTCGCCTGGGCCGTGAGATGCAATTCCACGTCGCGCTCCCCGCGCACGGTCCAAAACGCGTACAGATTCCCGCCCTCTTTGGCCTGGAACCGCAGCGCGTAGACGCTGGTCGACCCGGTGTCGAGATACCCGGCGTACCGGGCGCGGTCGAGGACGCTCGTCATCGTGGAGTACGCGACATACGACTCCTTGGGGTTGGCTTCCGGGGCGCGATGGCAGAGCCCGACCGAGCCCCAGGTGGTGCGGTAGTAGTCGTCGGCCACGTCGGCGAGCATCGCGCTCATGCCGAACAGTTTGACGCCATAGGCCAGCCCCAGCAGGTGATCGCGCACGTAGTAGTTCGCCTGGTCGCGCTCGCTCAGATAGCCCGGCCCGGTGCCGTGGTAGAGCGATTCCACCAGGATCGTGTCCAGATCGGTATAGCCATACTTGCGCTTCAGTTCGTGAAGCAGGTACAACCCGTTGACCGTGTCGGTGTCCGGCGGGCGTTCGGGCTGCGCGCGGAAGCCGCCGACTTCGAGTGAAATCGCGTCGATGAGCGGCTTGGGAAAGCCCTTCCGCAGGAACTCTTCCGTGAAGTTCAGATAAGCCCCCAGCGCCAGTTTCGCTTGCGGCCACTGCGCACGCACGGCTCGCGCGTAGGCCTCGGCGCGATCCCAGTAGGCCTGGAAGCGGGCCTGTTCGGCCTCCGTCAGGGGCGACGGCGGCCGATCGATCATGGCGGGCGGGAACCGGCGATGATGCCGGTCGGAGAGCATGTCCTCCCAGTAAATCTGCCAGTACTTCGGATCCGATTCCTTGGTCTTCATCATCTCGATCATCTTGCCGGCAGCCTGTTTGGGCTCGCCGGTGATCGGAGTGGAGGCATAGAAGATGCCCGTGACGATATCGGTTCCGGTTCCGATGCCCAGCTTGTGCTTGGACGGATAATTGGCGCCCAGCGTGAACCGTGCGCCGGCCTTTCGCATGAGGGTCGCTTCGATGTCATTCGGCGGGGAAAGATGCCCGCCGCCCCACGACCACATGCCGAAGGGCGAGTCCCGCTCGGCCTCACGCCGGTCAGGCGGCAGCGTCGCGAAGGTGGTCTTGCGCTCGACCAGCGGCCGCCCACCCGAGTCCGTCAGCTCAAAAGAGACGTCGAACTTGCCGAATTGCTTCTGTGGCAACGGGACCGCCAGCGTCGACTCCGCTCCGGCATCCACCGCCACCGGCAGCGTGCGCGACACCGGAACGCCATAGGGGTCGCGGGTTTTCACCAGCAGGCGGGCCATTGTCCGGCGGGCGCTGACGTTGCGCAGCCAGACCCGGAACGCCGGCGCTTCCCCGGAATCGAAAACGTTGCCCGGGGCGCCGGAGGTGACCACCATCTCCAGAGGCGACTCTTCCAGCGTGACGGCGTACACCTGCACACCGCTTTGCCGGCCCAGCGGCAGCATGGTTTGGAGGTCAGGTTCGAGTTCCCGCGTCAGTTCGATGTCGAGCCACCGGACATCGGCATCGTGTTTCAGGGTTTCGCTCCGGTTGCCCAGGCGTTGGAGCACGTCCGCTTTCAGGATGCCCTGGAAAGCGCCCGAATCGAGCGGAACCTCGATGACCCAGAGAAAGCCCGGACCGCCGGGGAAACTGGCGGGGAGCGCCGCGGGCTTTCCGGCGCCGGGACGCACTCCAGGCCCGGGAACCGTGACCACCGAGTCGGCAAAAAAGCAGCCTGCGTCCCCCCGGTACCGCGCCAGACGAACGGTCAACCTGGGCGAGCGGTCTTTCGAGGGGACCGCCGCCAGCACGTACATCCGCCGGTGGACCCGCTTGGGCACGCGCAACAGGATCGTCAGCGGATCCCCGTCCATCGCGCCGATGGAGTTGAACGGGTTCTGGAACAGGCTACCCGGGCCGCTGGGCTTCTTGCGCAGGCGAAGTCCTGCCTGGCCGACATCAATGGCATCGCCGCTGTGCCAGAGGAAGGGAATGCCGCCAACATGGAGCACGCGGTGCGCATCGGGGATCTGTGCCCGGATGGCCGTTTCATCCACATACCCGCCGAGGCTGACGGGCTGATAGCCGCCGCGGGGCCAAGCGCCTTCCCGGACGACGAGATTCCGCAGCCTGCTCCCCGAGGGCAGACTAAGGCGAAGGGACGCAGGCGGCTTGCCGGCCAGAGACACCGGCGCGAGCGAGCGGCCGTCAAACGCCAACCATGCTTCTTCCGGCGTCGCCTCCACGCGCACCGGAAACCAACGACCGTGCCACCCGGGCAGCCTGTCAGCGAGGCCCTTGAGTTCCTCCTCAGCGCCCGCTCCCCACCGCGGCGTCGGCCGGGGTTTCAGCAACTCGATCTCCTCCGCGATGTTCTTGCCGTCTTGCGAAATGCGCAATTGGATCTGGCTACCGCTTTCGTCGGGGACGGCTTCCAACTGCGCCCCGATCGAAAGGCGAAACGCGCCGCGCGGTTGGGTGAACTGCACCTCCCCTTCGAGAATGTACTTCCGCCAACCGGAGGAGTCGACAGTGAAGTCCAGGTCGCTTGCGGCGGTTCGTTGTGTTTCCTGATAGAGAATTCGCCCTGTTTGCGAAAAAGCCGGGAGACCGAGAACGAGACAGACCCACACTCTGAGCATGAAGACAACTCCATCGCCTGACTCCCGATTATCGGGGACCGTCGCTGCGAGCGCCAGGGGTATCCGTGCCGCGAGTGTCAACGAGCGGACCGCCCGATTTCAGGCCGCCGCCTTTCTACGAGGTCCGGTCGATGCCGACGATCGTTGCCGTGTCGCCCTGCTTTCGCAGAAAGACGATCACGCTCTTCGATTCGTCGCCCGCGGTGATCCGTGCCGCGAAATAGGAACCGTTGGGAGACTGGCGAATCCCGGCCGGGAGATCCAAGCCGTTCGCCCCTTCGATCGGTGTATGGGCTTGAGTGTCATTGTGAAACCGGGACCAGCGGACCGAGTACTGCCGCCGCGAGGCAAAGCCGTAGGTGACGCCCAGATCGTCGAATGCCAGCCGCTCGCCCTCCACTCGAAACCGGTCGAGCGGAAGTACCTTCTCGAGGTAGGTTCGGCCGATCTTATTCCGGCGCTCAACCAAGCATTTGATCAGCCACTCTGCCGCCTTCGCATTGCCGTATTGGCCGGTCTCCACGATGGCGCGGATCTCCGCCTCGGTAAACCACATCACCTGGCGGGCGGCCCAGAAGGTGTCTTCGGGCAGGCGATTGTCGAAGATGGCCGCCGGGTAGTTCGGCTTCCACTCCTCTGGCTCAAACACCTCGTATTCAAAGTTGCCGACGGAGGAGAATCGCGGATTGTGGGCGCGCGCCCACTCGGGTACATAGAGGCCGAGGCTGAAGAACTGCGCCGCGGCCGGCCGCCACCCGAACAGGTATTCGTAACCGGCACGCGGGCTCTTGGTGGTGAAGCTGTCGCTCCCGAGGCTGGCGCCAAAGTCGATCAGGTGGTGCCGGATGTGGCTGATCCCGCCGTCGGAAGTGATGGCGTCGAGAGTGTTCAGGCACTTGATGTCGTTGTGTCCCAACCAGGCGGCAAAAACGAACAGCCCGCGAAGCTCGCGACGGTGCTCGTGAGGGACCAGATCGTTCGGGTCGTCCGTTCGCGTACCTTCGTAGAGGAACGGCCCCAGCCCGCCTTTGATGAAGCCGCCGGCAACCGCCCGGTAGCCCTTCTTGGGATCCCGCGGTACGGCGAACAGCGCCTCTTCCAGGTCCCGTTTCCGCATCGGGCGAACGCGGCCCTTCTCCTTGACGGTGACGTCGGGGCCGATTTCCAGTTGGTTGCGGTCGAAGTAAACGATGTACGACTCGGGCACATGGTAGCCGAGGGCATGAAAGAACTTCGAACCGATGACTTCGGCGGCCGTCGACAGCTCGAGGTTCGCCAGCGGATCGAACTTGATCAGGTACCGCCGCCCGCTTGCGTCCTTGATGGTGAATCCAGGGGTCACGCCCTCTGTCTTCGCCCCGGTCACCTGCCACGGTCCCTGCTTTGAGGGGGGTGCATCGTTCCCGGGACCCCGGAGCAACTCCGGGATCGACATCCGCTTCCGGTAGTGGCGATTGACGTACCACGCGCCATCCATCACCTCGCCCAGCGTGTTCACGTTTCTGGACGGTATGACGCGCCCCGGAGTGTGCCGCTCGCCGGGCTTGCCAAACGTGGCGCGGAAGAAGTCGTAGTATTCGCCGATCTGGTTCTTCTGCGCCTTGGTCACAGGCTCAGGGGCGGGTTCGCGCTCGAGCGGATCGTCCGAGAGAAACTTCTGCCCCCACAAAAGCCCTGGGAGCAGTATCAGGAATGCGGCCGGTTTGCTCACAGATTCATCTCCCTTACCGGACGCCGCTGATCGCCCTCTCGCGGAGCCTCACCGGCTGCGCCGCTCCGAATTTCGTCCACACCTGGAAGCCCTCACGGCTGAAGCCGACGTCGATTCGCAGAAAGGTCCGGTTTCGCGCATTGAACCGCAATCCGAACCCGGCGGAGGTCTCGAGGTTGTGGAAGTTCACTTGCGATCGCAACCGTGCGACTTTGCCGGCGTCGAAAAACAGTGCCGCGTCCATTCCGCTGAAGGTCTCCCATCGATACTCGGCGTTCACAACCAGCAGGTTGTTGCCGTAAAAGCGATACGTGCGGAAGCCGCGCAGGTCGTCGGAACCGCCGAGGGTCGGTTGCAGGTAGAACGGAACCACGCTGGTTCCGTTTGCATACGAGAATGTCGCCGCGCCCGCCAGCGCAATCACGCGGCGCTTGTTGAAGAAGGGGAAATACTGCCGCGCTTCCAGGTCGAGCGTCCGGAAGTCGTAGCGGCCGACACTCATGTCGTTATTCACGTTAAAGCGGGCGGTGTACATGCCGCCTGATCGCGCCCCGAGCGGATCGTCGCGGTAGTCGACACGGAGGAAGACGCCGCCGCGCAGAAAATCCGTCTGCGTCTGCAAACCGGGCGTATTGCTTTCCTTGTACAAGTCCTCGGTGCGGGCAACTTCGTCCCGGTTGCCGCGGCCGACATTGATGCCGAGATAGCCCGCTGAGAATCCGGCGTACAGATGAGGCGCCGCCCGCATGCCCACAGTCAGGTCATGCCGGTTCTCTTCCAATCGGAAGTGGGAACGGCCCCCTTTCCGGGAATCGGGTCCCTGGCCGTAATAGTCCATTCGCGGGTAGTTACCGTAAGTTGACAACACGTCCAGGAACGCTCTTCTACCAGCCAGATGGGGCACGGTGGCCTGCACATCGAACATGTAAGCCCCCGACGGTGAGCCGGCGGCGGACGTACGGAAAACGAGGCGGCCTTCCAGGAGTCCGTATCGCTTGAATTGGGGACCCAGGGCGAATCCCTGGCCGGTCCGAAGGCCGCCAAATCGCACACCCAGTCCACCTAGGCTGGACGTGAGGTTCCCCATGACGTACCCGGCTACGGAGGAGATGCGTTCGTCAAGGACGCTGCGCTGCTCCGGGACCAGTGCCTTCAATTTGGCTAACTGCTGCTCGCGAATGCGGCCGGCTCGCGTGACTTCCTCATCGGCCTTTGCGATGAGGCTCAACAGAAGGCCCAGAACAATTGGTGTGGCGAAGCGGCTGATCGCAAGGCGTCGGGAAGGAGGGTGGTCCGATTGCATAGGGCGATCCTTTTCCCGTGGCATTGGAGGAGAATCGTGTGCGCCCCAATTTCGTCCGGAGGAAACACGCATCGGAGACCCGAGCGGCCGTGACACCAGTCCATCCTTCGCGGCAACAAAGCGTCCGAACAAGTTCAACGTTCCAGCTACCGCCTACCCTGGCCGTTAGGACTCCCAACGCAGGCCAAAGGTCTATTCTAGCCCTTCCACCAAGAGGCCGGCCAACCGGCGGGACCGGTCATTCCATGTGTCGAGCGTCCAACGGCGCCCGCCGAAGCGAAAGTCCGTAGAAAGCGGTTCCGGCTACTCCGAGAAGCGTCGCGCCGGCGAAATTGGCCTCCGGGCTCCAGGCCCACAAAGCGGCTCCGGCAAAGGCTCCCGTGCTGACGATCAGGTCGCGCACCAGGTAGTATGCGCCCACGACCCGGCCCCGGGCGTCCGGCGGGGCATGTTGAAGGATGAGGGCTTTGCGCGCCGGGTCGCCGAACTCCTTCAGGCCTCGGACAGCGAACGCCAGAGCGAGGCCCCAGAAACCGCCGGCGGCCCACAACGCAATCGGGAACAGCGTGAAGAACAGGAACGTGACCACCACAAACGGTTCCCGCCCGTGCCGGTCGGAATAATGCGCGGTCGGCAGGTACGAGGCGATCGCTACTGCCATCTCAATGGCGACGAGGATCCCAACCTGTGAAGCGCTGGCATGACCGAAGTCCATGGCATAGATCACGACCCACGCAAACGGGATGCGCTCGCAGTAACGCACCAGGATGTCGCTGATCAAGAGCCTTCGCAGCGCCGGGCTGAAAGAGCGAAGGATCTCGGGCAGGCGGTCCAGGCCTCCGGGTTTTGCGGGTGGGGCTTCGGCGATGCGCAGTTGGAAGCCGACGCTCGCAACCCCGCAGACGATGGAGATCTGGAGGCCGATCCGCACTCCTTCCAGCATGCCGAACCGGTCGATCAGGATCCCGCCGGCGATCGGCCCGATCAGCACCGGAATGCGGCGGACGATCGACTGAACTGCAATGCCCATACCGTGCTGGGACGGCGGCAGGTTGGCCGCGACCATCGAGAACAGGGCGGGCAGCGACAGGTTCGACCAAGCCAGGAAGAGGAACATGCCGGCGATGACGGCAATCCAGTGCGGCCAGATCAGCAGGATGCAGTACCCGGCCACCGACAGCAGGTGGAAGAGGATGAGGGAGCGGCGGTTGCCCCAGCGGTCGGCGAGTGCTCCGCCCGGATACGCGTACACGGCGCCCAGGATGGTCTTGATCGCATCAAACAGCCCGATGACGGCAACGGAGGCGCCGAGGGTCTCCAGGTACTTGGGGAGGAAGCGGCTCCAGGTTTCCTCGCCCGCGGCGATCACCAGGTTGGCCGCCAGCACCAGAGTCAGGTTTCGCCGCAGTCCGAGGAACGAGAAGATCCGGTCGCGCATGGCTGCCCTCCGAGGATACCGGATGGCTGCCTTCAGGCGTTCCGGAGAATTTGCGCCCGGTCGCCGACGTCGAAGGGGCTGCCGGACCGGTAGGGCGATGCGCCCTCCCGGGCGGAGACCAGCGCCGGCGCGCACGCCAGTGTCGAGGCGAACGTGCGGCGGTTCGTGCGGGCAGGGAAGACCTCGTGAGGGTTATGCCTCATCGTTCGCTTCATTCTGTCGGAACGCCCGGTGGCTTGGCCCCGATCGTCTGGCGCGAGACACTGGGAGCGATGGATCAATCCCTGTGGATGGAGGGCCGCACCTGCCGCCGCGCCGCCCTTCTGCTCTGCCTGACGACGGCAGTTGCGTCCGCCCAGTTGTGTGACACAAGCGACCTGGCCGGAGGCTGGCTGGTCACGGCCGATGGAGTGGTGGTTAAGCCCGAAGCCGCCGCCGGGCCGTTCGCGCGGGCCGGACTCCTCACAGCCGATGAGAACGGCAATCTGTCGCTTGCCGCAACCACCAGCCACAACGGCGTGATTCTCTCGAAACCCGCCTCGGGCCGCTCTCAGGTGAACCCCGATTGCACGGTGGACGTTCGCGTCGAAAGCCCACGTCCTTCGGGCCAGACCGTGAACGAGCGGTATGCCGGGCTCCTCGGCAACAACGGCCGGGAGGTCACGCTGCTGCTCACAGACCCTCCGGGGACCACCATTCGAATGACGTTGACCCGCCTCCGCAGCCAATCCTGCGGCGTCGAGGATGTGCGGGGCCGGTTCACCCTCGAACTGCATGGCTGGTCGAACGGCGTTCCTGTCCGCCGCCTGGGTTCGCTCATCGCGGACGGCGAGGGCGCTTTCCGCGCCAACACGATCGTCAGCGATCCTGCCGCGGGGACGGCTGGGGAGATCCGGGCCGAGACCCTCGTGGGCACGTACTCGGTCACGCCCGAGTGCGCTTTCGAATTCAAGACCAGGGTCCGCGAGGTGGGCGGCCCGGCAACCGGGAGCGTGCAAGCTCCATTCCTGGCCTCCTTTCGGGGTGCGGGGTTCGACCGCTTCGAGCGAGCGGCCCTGATTCAGGATTCTCCAGGCACGGTCGTTTCCGGCGCGCTCACCATGGTGCGGTCACTGCTGCTGACATTCCCTCCGCCGGTTCAACTCCTGCTGAGCACGTCATCGATGTCGTTCGCTGCCTCGCCCTCCAACCCGTCCCGGTCGGCGGCCTTCAGTTACTCTCTGTCGGATTCGAGCAGCCGTCCGGTCAGCGCGCAGGCGTCGGCGCAGTCCGGAGGTGGTTGGCTCTCTGTTCAATTGTCGGGTTCGAGCGCGCCTGGCTCCGGGAGCGTTTCGATCAACGCGTCGGGACTGGCCGCGGGCACGTATGCCGGTAGCGTCACGGTATCGGTCTCGGGCGCCGGTTCGGGTGTGATTGGCGTGGTCCTGACGGTAACCGTCCCATGACGCCACTAGGCATCCTTGTCCACGGGGACAATCACATCCTGGTCCGGGGCCCGCTGCCCGGCCCGCGGCGCGCCCGGGAGTTGATCCGCCGCTGGATGATCCCCACGATCGGCCAAACCATCGATCGGGATGGCGTCCTCTTCGAGTGGCGGATCACGACGAGCGAAGTGCGGGAAGACATCGACTGGGCCGTGGTGCTTGGCGCCGATACCCAGCCACAACCGGCCGTCACCCAGTTACTCGACGAGATCGCCACGCGGGGTGTGCCGATCCATCGGTGCCCTGGTCCTCTGGACAGCCCGGTCACGGTCGAGGCTTGGCCGGGAGCGGACTGAAGTGGGGGCGCCGGCGTGCGCTTCCCCCTAGTGGTGCGTCTCCTCGAGCATCCGGCCGATGTGCAGAACCGTGCCCATCACGCGTTCGTAGTGAAGCCGCATGGGGCCGAGCACCGCGATCTTGGCGGTAATGCCTCCGGGCAGCACCACCGACGTGCCGATCAGCACCAGGTGCTCCATCGCCGGGTGCGCCGCTCCCAGACCGACGTGGACGTGCACTTCGCCAGGATACTGTTCCAGGAAACGGTCCAGAAGTTCCAGGAGCCGCTTCTTTTCTTCCAGCGCGCGCAGCAGATCGCGCATCTTCTCATGGGTCAGATGCGGGTCTCCGATCAGGTTCGAGGCGCCTTCCAGGTAAACCTCGGGGATCTCTTCCGAGTCCAGCAGGCCTTTGCTGTAGAGCAGGGTCAGCTTTCGGACATTCGCGTCATAGACGGCCCGTTCCAGGTCGATCCGGCGCAGCAATTCGGCGCGCGCTTCGCGCAGCGACCAGCCGGCAAAGTCGCGATTGACGTAATTCCGGATGGAATGAAGTTCGTCCTGCGTGGTGCCTTCTTCGAGCGTCACCACGCGATGGCGGACCATTCCATCGTTGGTCACCAGGATCATCAGCACCCGGCCGTCGGCGAGCAGCACCAGTTCGATCTGCTTGAGCACCTGAGACGACTGCGGAATGGCGGCGGCGATCCCCACATTCCGGGTGATCTCCATCAGGACATGGGAGGAGCGTTCCACCTGCTGTTCGAGGCTGTCCGACGACTCGAGTTCCGCCCGGATCCGCGCCGCGTCCGCAACCGGAATCCGGCAGGCCACCAGCGACGACGCGTAATAGCGGAACGCCTTGTCGCTCGGAATGCGGCCGGCGGACGTGTGCGGCTGGCACAAAAAGCCCGAGTCAGCCAGGTCCGCCATCGCGTTGCGAATCGACGCCGGGCTCAGCCGGTCGCGGCGCTGGCGGGAAATTGTGCGAGACGAAACCGGTTCGCCCGTCTCGATGTACTGGCGCACCAGGGCCATTAGCACTTCGTGCGCTCGAACCGGAAGCTTTTCCTCGATGGTGGTCATGGCGAGCGGTAATACACTCTTCCGACTCCGAGTTTATCGAATTGACACACAGACGGGCAAGCGCGGCGTGATAGCATTTGTCGTCAGATGACGCGTCGAGAAGCTCTTTCTACTACGGCCGCCGCAGCCCTTTCGTCCGCGGCAGCCGCCGGCCGCGCACCCGTCGTGAACGCCGCCGAGCACGCCTGGGTCATCCACGACCCGCGGTTTCGCCTCGACCCCGAAGTAGCGACCTGCCCTCGAAACCTGCCCAAATACGAGTACTCTGGCGAGTGGCTGTTGTCGGAGATGCGCACGTATGGGATCGACCACGTCGTGATCTCGCACGTCTGCTACTACGGCCGGAACAACAGCTACACCAGCTACTGCGTCAAGACCTGGCCCGGCAAATTCGCCGGCATCGGACTGCTGGTGGGGCACCGGCTCCATTCGCCGTCGGACAAGGAAAACCCCACCCGGCTGGAGCGATTGATCAAGGAAGACGGGTTGGTTGGCCTACGGCTCAGTCCCCACTACGACCCCGGCGTCGTGTGGTTGAACGATCCCGTCTGTTATCCACTCTGGAAGAAGGCCGAAGAACTGGGAGCCGTGTTCAACATTTTTCTTGCCCCGCACCAGGTGAAGCAGGTGGCGGATATGGCAGAGAGGTTCCCGGGCGTGAACGTCGTGATCGACCACATCGCGATGATCGACATCACCGCGCCGGATTCGGCTGGATTCGGGCCGCTGCTCGACATGGCGAAGCTGCCGAACGTCTACGTCCGCACGTCGCTCCATAACCCGTCGAGGATGGAGCCTCCCTATCAGGACGTGTGGCCGTTCCTGCGCAGGATGTACGACCGCTACGGCCCGAAGCGCCTGATCTACGCCAACTTCTTCGAGTACACCATCATGAAGGCCGTGATCCCGTTCTTTACGGCGGAGGACAAAGAGTGGATCCTCGGCCGGACCGCCCACCGGATCTACAAGTTCCCTCGGGCCTGACGACATCACCGAATGATCCGGATGTCTATGCCCAGTTTGGGCAGGAGCGCCCAGTCGTGGTCGGCCGTGAGTACCGTGCGGCGCAGATGGCGGGCGGTAGCCAGGCATGCCCGATCGCCGAGCGAGAGGCCGTGAGTCCATGCCAAGGTGCTTAAATCGCCAGCCTCACGGGCGAGATCGGCATCCCAGGGAATGATGGGCAGATCCAAGTCGTCGACGTTGCGGATCGCCGCTTCCAGCTTTTCGCCGCTTCTCACTTGCCTGGCAATCACCTCCGAGTAGTTCAATGCCGACATGACAGCCTCCGCCAGAGAGGCATCGACGACACCGGCCCCGGGCTCGTCAAACAACGAAGCGAGCAGGGCTGAGGCATCGAGAACGAAGCTCGTTGCCATGGGCTAGCGGTCCATTTCTTCCACCTCGCGACGAGCCTGTTCGCGTCGCTCAGCCAGGAACTCATCGACGACCGACTCACCTGGCTTCTTTAGCCTCTTGAGACGTTCCCTGGCCCTCCTGATGGCTGCATCCCTGGTGTGGATATGCAATTCACCGTTTTCGACCCTCAAGATCAGATCAGAGTTTTCGGTAAGCCCGAGTTCACGGCGGACGTTCAGAGGGATCAGGACTCTGCCAGTTCGGTCGATTTTGGTAGACACGACCATATTTCCATAATACCAGGAAATGGCACACTCCTTCTGATCTGCCGGATTATCCCCATCTCCCATATTCATTCAGTGTTCCGGTTCAGCGAGGCCTGTCAGTTGGGGAGTAAACCCAGCCCCGGGCGGTCCGGTAGGACGATCCGCCCCCTCTCAACGCCGATGCCGCGATACGGATCGTTCGCGATCAGCAGATTCCCGTCGAGATCCGCGTAGTCGACGAGCGGCGACAGGTGCGCCGCCGCCGTGATCGACACCGACGACGAGATCATGCACCCGAGCATCGTCTTCATTTTCAGAGATCGCGCAATCTGGATCATCCGGAACGCCTCCCAGAGGCCGCCGCATTTGTCGAGCTTGATGTTGATCCCGTCGAACGAGTCTTTCAACCCTGGAACGTCGGACGGGTGCAGCGACGCTTCGTCGGCCAGGATCGGAATGTGCACCCGCGATCGCACCCATCGCGCCTCTTCCAGCATGTGCGCCGGCATGGGTTGTTCCACCAACTCGACGCCCTGCGATTCCAGCCAGTTGATCTTGCGCACCGCCTCTTCCTTGTCCGTCCAGCCTTCATTGGCATCGACACGCAAGGGCTTCTTCGTCACGCTCCGCACGGCCTCGATCGTCGCCTCATCGGTCTTCAGGCCTACTTTGATCTTGAGCACCGGATACGGTTCCGCCTCGCGAACCTTCTGCCGCGTCACCTCCGGCGTATCGATGCCGATGGAAAACGTGGTTACGGGCGCTTCTCTCGCGTCCAATCCGAAATACCGGTAGAGGGGCACGCCGAGCTTTTGCGTCACCCAATCCATCACGGCGATATCGATCGCCGCCTTGGCCGCCCACTGCCCGCCGATCCGGCCGAAGATCTCCCGGAGAAGCCTGTCAAACTTCCAGGGATCGGCCGACTCGAGGTGTACGCGGATGCCGTCGATGGCGGCTTTCGCCCCCTCGGCGTTCTCGTGGTACCGCACGATGGGGGCGCCTTCGCCTCTCCCGGTCACTCCGTCTCGCGAAAATCGCAAGTGAATCGTGTCGCGAAAATCGCTCGACGACATCACGGTCGTCCAGGTGTGGCGCAGGCGAAGTCGCACAATCTCCGTCGCGACCCCGGTCCGGCCAGCGGCGGGCGCCGCGGCGCTGAAAACGGCCCCAATCCAGGTTCTGCGTGTGGTCATCGGGCGTCCTGACGCAACTTCAGGTCCATCGACGGTGTTTAGTGCAGATAGGGCCTCGACACCCTACCTTACAATTATCAGGGTACCTGTGTCTCCAAACTTCCGCTTTTGCCAGTCAGCGGCGCGCTGGTTCGCGCTTTTGTATTGCACCGCACTCGGCGCATGGGCCCAGGATGTCGGCTCCGGAGCACCGACTCAGGACCTGACGCGCCGGTTCATCAATTCCTACTTCCGCAACGGCTTCAACAGCCTGGTCTCCCTGCCGCCGATCAACAATGTGCAGCGTTTTGGCGCGAACGGCCTGATCCAGGAGTTCCGCGATGCAGTCAAGACCCCGAATGTGAAATTGGCCCTGATCAAGGCGAACGCAAATACCCCGGAAACGGCGGGTTCTGTCGACATCCTTCAGGTGTATGCCGATGTCTACGGATACTACGGGACGATCGGCGTGAACACGGCCGGGTTTCC
>JBJXGR010000096.1:0-17528 GCA_046160045.1 Bryobacteraceae bacterium | reverse complement strand
GCCGGCTGTTCGGGAGGAAACACGAGCGGCATCTCGAGAAACGGAGACTCGGCCAGATCGAGAAAGGCGTTGCGCTTCGGGTCGATCAGGGTCAGCCGCAGCGTCTGGGGCGTGTTCCGCGCCAACAGGCCGGCCACCGCGGTACGCAGCCACTCGCTCTTGCCGCTGCCCGTAGTGCCCGCCACCAGGATGTGCGTATGAATGGGGTCGGCCAGGTCCGCATAGCGCAGCCTGCCGTTCAGGTCGACGCCGATCGGAATCAGGCTGGAGCCGAGCACGGGGTCCGCGGCGGGTAGTTGGGCTTCGATCTGGCTGAAGGTCACCTGCTGGCGGTCCGGGCGTTGAACGTCGATGACCAGGCTCCCCTTGTCCACGTGAATGAACGGAGGCCGCGCCAGTTTGAGACGAACCTGAAGATCGAGGGGCAATCGCAGCGCGCGGCCGACGGCCACGCCTCGCTCGGGTTCAACCGTGAATCGAAGGAAGGCCGGACCGGCAATGGGAGCCTCGGCGACGCGGCCGGGCGCGCCGTGGTCGCGCAGGGCCGCTTCCAGATCGCGGCCGAGTTGGCGATGCAACTCGCTCGATTCCGGCGATGGTTCCGGCGCGGGCATCGGGGCCGGCTCGGCCGGGGTCTGCCCGGGCAACACCCCCGCCAGACGTCCCGCCAGTTGGCGCAACGCTTTGCGCGCGGCGCGCAGCGAATCCCCGCGGTAGACCGTCTCTTCGAGTTCCGGCAGAAACCGCACCAACGCCAAGGCCCCGTTGTCGGATCCGCCGCACAGCAACTCATAATAGAGGGCCGCCTGCGCCAGGTCGGCTTCGGGCGCTCCCCGGCCGAGCTTGTACTCGATCACGCAGAACTCGCCGGAAGGTTTTCGCAGGATCGCGTCGGCGACTCCGGACAGCCGCACCCGCTGCTTCCAAAGCGGCTCGACGAAGTCGCAGCTCAACTCCTGCTCGACCGACACCAGCCGCTCACCTCCCGTCCACCGATCGAGTGCCTGATCGTAGGCCAGCCAACCCTGTTGCCTGGCCGCGCCGATCACGCCGGAGGCCCAGCGGCAGAGTTCCAGGGTCGCGGTCCAGAAATGCAGCACCTGCTCGGGCCGGTTCTGCAGGGCGGCCTGGAATCGGCTGAGCCGCGGCCCGGCAAAGGCCGTGTACGCCGCCTCCACGAGGATGTCCACATCGCCGAGTTCGTTCTCTCCCAGCAGGGTATGCCATCCGCGCGGCGAGGAGGGATCGAGCAGACCGGCGCACACTTCGTGGAACAAGTCTCCCAGTAGCGCCGTGGATGGCTCGCCTTCCCCCTTGCCGGAGACGCGCGCGATTTCCGCTCGCACCTCGGCCACACTGAGCGGAACCGGCGTAACACTAACCGGGGTCATCCGCAAAGCCCTCAGCGACGAACTCAAAAAGGAGCGCAGGGGGCCCGGCAAGGATCCCAATTTGAGCGGGATGGTTACGCGCACAGGTGAGTATCTCCTCTTCACTGGCGTTGAGGTCCCGAGCGACCTGCGCCGCACCGACGACACGATGCTCTGTTACATAGTCCACCAGATTTTGAGCCAACATGTCTTGCTCCCCGGGCTGTGCCTGATCGGTGCCGGCGATGTCATCCACCAGCCGCTCCAGGGATTCGGGCAGGTGCGTGGCCATCCATTCGGCCACCGTCTCGGGCGCCAGGGTGTCGCCGCGAAAGGCCAGATCCCCGCTCTGGACGTCGCTGAGCAACTTGCGCAGGGCATCCAGGGCCGCCATGGTCTCTGTCGAGGGCTGGACGAGAATCGCGCCCGAACGGCGCAAGCGGTCGAGGTGCTGCCGCGTCTGGTGCGCCTTCTCGCCGATCGGCATGGACGCCGGCCGCAGCAGGACGACGCGGTCATAGTGGGAAACGACGTCCGCTTCCGCGATCTTTCGGAGGCGCCTGGGCAGCGCGGAGCGGAACTGGTGACAGAAGCTGACGGCCGCTTTGACGTTGCTATCTCCGCACACCAGGTCCACGAGGCCCACATCGGCATTGGGCCGCGGCTTCTCCTCTATCCCTACCAGCGAGAGCAGCTTTGGCAGCCCGTGAGCGAGTATGATGTCCGCCCGCTCGCGTGGATGCGCGAGGCCTTCCTCGCGAAGCCGGTCGAATCGGCTGAAGAGGAAAGCGGAGAGGTTGGTATCCTCGGGCGCCGGCTCGCGCGCCGTGCCCCGAGCCTGCTCGAATAACTGCTCGGCGCGGAAAACCACCTGCCGCGCGGGGCACGTGCCGAACTCGAACAACTCCCGGAAGTCACCGTCGGCGAGCGGCCACAGCACTCCTTTCTCCGAGGTCTCACGCAACGGCTCGAGCCGCGCCAGTCGCGTCAGCAGCAATTGCCGCGCCTGCGGCCAGTCCACCGGCTGGATGTAGGTTCGATGCTTCCAGATGCGCTCGCGGATCTGCGCCGGAAGCTGCTCCCGCAGCGAATCGTAATACACGGCCTGCATGCACGAAACCACCAGCAGATTGGGCAGGGAATCGTGAAGCGTCGAAGCCGCCTGCGCGTAGCCATACAGCCCGCGATGATCGCCGGGATAGGCTTCGAGCGACTCCACCTGATCGCAACACAGCACCACCGGATGCGGAGAGGCGAGTTGGGACAGACGGACGACCATTTCGAGCGCCTCATCCTCCTGCGACTCTTCGTCTTCTTCCTCCCGGCCGAGACCAAGCAGGGTGAGGGCAGACTCCGGCAACGCGTCGCCGCGCAGCCATTGTCCGCACAAACGGCGATGGCGGCCTTCGTGACAATGGCGCAGGACGGTACTGAGATTGAAGCCGAACCCGATCGAGTCGAGCAACGTTTCCAGGTCGGTGGCGCCGGCGGCGCGGCGGGAGAGCATCGTCTCCAAACGCGTCCGGTCCCCGTCCCACGGCCGCAGCAGGTCGTCGACAAAGCGTCGCCGCAGAAAGCGCTTCAGGTGGCTCGCCGAGGACTCCAGCCGCAGATAGACAAAGACGACGTCGCGGCGATCCTTCTCCAGAAGGGTGCGAAGTCGGGCCAGCAGGTGGGTCTTCCCGGCGCCCTGATTGCCGGTCAACAGGAGCCCGGTGCTGGTTTGCTCGTTGGCCACCAGATCGATCAGCCGCAGGCAGAGGTCGGAGGCATCGCGGTTGACGTCGGGTACATCGCCCTCCGCCTCCGACCAGGCGTCCGGAATTACCGAGCGAGTGAACGGATTGGGGAGACCTGCCAGCCGTTCAGCCGCGCCAGGAGACGCCGCCATAATAAACTCCCCGGTCGTCGCGAATCAGGTATTCGCGTTCGGCCTCGGCTAGATGAAACGGCGCAGAGTGCTGCGAGAGAGCGATCCGTTGGGCCCTTGCCAGATCGAGGACTGCGCGGTCAAACTCCTCCTTGGCGACATCCCGGAGCCACTCGCTCTGCCGAAGTTGGCGCATCGTGACCAGCATCCCCTTTTGGGGCTCGACCCGGAGGATGGTATCCAGGATCCGGGCGGGGAGATCGTCGGGTGCGCCAACGCCTCCCAGTGCCGACCGCCACACCTGCTGGGCGTTGCGATAGGACTGTTCGGCGGCCCGCCGAATGAACTCGTCGGGATCGGCCGGCGGAGCGAAGAGCATTTTGGCCTGGCGGTTCTCCCGCAGCTTTCCGGTAGCTAGCAGATTCTGAATCACGCGGCCGGTGTCGGAGGGTTTCTGCCAGGGCAGGTCCGCGCAGGACCTGACCGCAAGTTCCTTTTTGGTCCAAGGCTGCACCCCCGCCAGGCGCAGGATGACCTCTTCCAAGGCCGGGAACGGTCGGGCCGACAGGATCCTCGCCGAACCTTTTCCGGCGGCGTAGAGGCGACTCTCTGCCAGACACTCGTCGATGGCCGACTGGAGTGCGGCGGGCTTCCAACCGGCTTTTTTGCCTCGTCGAAGCACTTCCTTCACGGCGACCCGCTGATCGGCGACGGCGCCCAGAACCATCCGCCGGGCCGCGGCATCCTCCTTCTCGTGCGAAAAACGCTTTCCCGACCAGGGGTAGACCCGTCCCTCGGCGACCAGCCTCTCCACCGCCTCGCGCAATTGTCTCGGGGAGACCTGGCCAAGTTCTCGCGCCTGGAGCAGCGTCTTCAAGGAAACGGGCTGACCTGCGGCCTGGAGAAGTTGCAGAACCACGGTTTGCGGATCACCTGGAGCGGGGATAGGGGCCACTACTAGGCATTTTAGAAGACAATGCGGGTCGAGCGCATCGGATTCGGAGCGGTCTGCGCTTGGGGAGAACCGTAGAGGATGGGGTCGACCCCGATTCTGCGTGACGGAGGCACTTCGCCCGTCATCAGGGTCGCGGCCCAAAGTGATCGGCCGCTCCATCGGAATCCGCTCGCTCAAGCCATCTACTGAGCGGCGACCGTGAGGGAGCCGTGGCTGGCTGTTTGCGACGTCTTCGTGCCAGACAGCCACCGCTCCCTGACGGTCGCGGCTCTGAAGATGTGGCGGCTCTGAAGTAGTCGGGACTCCGATCGGAGAGCGTCCAAGAGGCACTCTACCGGGGGGCGGAGGCCGCCAGACCGACGTCGTCCTTGGAGGATTGCGCCGACGGCTGCGGGACGAACCGCGCGTCGGTGGTCACCAGATGCTGCGCCACCCGCCCCAGTTCCGCCAAATGCCCCGCCGGCAACTCCGAAACATAAGGTAAGACCCCACCGGCCGCCGCAATGCCGGCTAGTTCCGTGGAAGCGTGCAGGACGCGGGCCGGTCCCCAGTCATCCCGAAGATCCTCGTGGGCGAGGAACTCGACCCGTAGTGCCTCGGCCTCCTCGTAGCGTCCGGCGACGCACAGCGAGTGAATTGCCACCGACATTCGCGGGGCCAGGCATCCGGAGCCCGTCGTAAACCCGGGAAGGCCAAAGTCGCGCATGTGGACGATAGCCGGCCGCTCGCCAATGCCGCTGATCACTTTGGACCGATCGACCCGGCGCAGCAGACCGTCCAGGTAGGAGTCCTGGCGAGGGTTGTCGCGGACCACGGCGTACTTGATGCCCACGCACACGCCGTCGGAGACCAACCGGGCCACGGCGTCCAGGCCCGCTTCCTTGTCCGCGCCGAAGTTCCCTTCGTCCTTCAGATAGGCCAGCAGCGGAGACCCGATGGCATCGGCGATATCGCGGTACCCCTGTTCCAGGCCGAGCGCGTCGCGCGGATCGGCGCACGGCAGCACCATCACAATCGGGAAGCCATGACGGCGCAACAGCGGTGCCTGGTCCAACGCACGGCCGTAAGAAGGGCCGACGCTCGGAATCACCAGCAGATCGTCGGGCAGGCCCGCCAGCCATCCCACCAGGTCCGCGTACTCGGACAGTGAAATGTGGTACAGGAACGCGTTGCCTCCGTATAAGAGGCGGGTCACTCCTCCCGCGGTCATGTGCCGGACGATTTTCTCAGATTCCGGGAAATTCAGTTCGCGTCCTTTTTCCCGCTTCCGTGCCAGAGGGGGCACTGGCAGAACGCCCGCCCAATCCCGTGTCTCGATTCGTGCAGTTCGCATAAGAACGATCCGTAAATTGTTTCACGACCGGCATGCATCATGCAAACCGAAGGGGAGAGGTGTCAAGGCAGAGTCGCCGCAGCAAGGGTGGCCGCCAGAGGCCAGAGTGCAGTCCTGGCTGTACTGTTACTGTTCCGGGGCGATCCTTGTCGCGGCCTCAAGGATCAATAAGGCCTCGGGCGAAACGCCGATCCGGCTCGGCGAAAGCTCTTAGATTCAGCCTCTCCTGTTGACCGGCCTCTCAGGCTCGGTCACACTCGATTTACGAGTGTTTGACATGCCGAAGGCGTCGCCGGCTTCGTTGTTTCCCGAGAGCGCCCTCGCCCCTGCGGATTCACAGAAGCGGGCGGGACTGTGGAGCCTGTCGACAAAGCTAAAGGCCAGCTTTCTGCTGGCGATCCTGACCATTGTGGTGTTTGCCTCCACCGGAGCAAGGGCGGTCCGGATCCTGCTGGACGGAGCGGACTGGGTTGCGGGGGAGCGGGAAGTGGCCACGGCTCTGCGCGAGGTGGAGTTGCGGACCGCAGCCTGGCGTCAGTCGTTCGCGGTCGAGTCAACTACCGCGCTGCTGGAGCGGCTGGACGCGATTAGCGGGACGCTGTCGCGCCTGGCCGAACGGAATGGCCGATCCGACCTGGCCGAGATCGCCCAGGTGTTTGAGGGTTGGCGAGCGGCGGCACGCAAAACCCGCCAGCCCCCGGATCCGGCCGTTGTCGATGCTTTTCTGGTCCGCCTGCGCCAAACCGGGGCGGCGCTGGACAAGGCGTGGCGTTGGCACGCGATACACCAGGGCGCACTCGAAAAGAGCACCATGCTTTCGCTCGGCTCCACCTTCGGGCTGGCAATGGCGCTGCTGGCGCTGGCGGGGTTTCTGATCTCGCGCGAGGTCAGCCAGCGCGAGCGCGCGGAGAGCGAAACGCGTGCGCTGGCGGAGCGGTTTTCAACGGTTCTCGACAGCACGCGTGACGGGGTGATCGCGGTCGATGGGGGTTGGACGATCACCTATGCCAACCAGCGCGCCCTCCAACTGACGGCCCATGTCTCCTCGGTACTGATGCGGAACCTGTGGGAAGCGTTCTCTGAAATGAGGAAGACGGAGTTCGAGACACACTTCCGCAAGGCGCTTTCGGAGAGGACGGTCGTCAACTTTGTCGCCTGTTTTTCGGGGGACACCTGGTTCGACACCCAGGCCTATCCGATTGCCGACGGGCTGGTGGTGTCGTTCCGCGATGTCACGCTGGAGCGGCGGCTCCAACATCTGCTGGAGGGAGAACGGGAACGCTGGCAAATGGCGATGGCCGGCAACAATGACGGCCTGTTCGACTGGAATCCGCGCAACAATAAGGTCTTCTACTCGACGCGGTGGAAAGAGATCCTCGGTTATCGGGATTGGGAACTGGAGAGTACGGTGGAGGTATGGGAGTCCCGGATTCATCCCGAGGATGCCGCTCGCGTGAAGGCGCATGTCGAAAGCTACCTCAAGCGAAGGTCCCCGGCATTTCAGACCGAATACCGCCTGCGGGCCAAGGACGGAGCCTACCGCTGGGTTCTGTCGCGGGCGCAGGCGGTCTGGGACGAACGCGGCGTGCCGCAGCGAATGGTCGGCTCTCATTCCGACATCACCGAGCGGATTAATGCCGAACGGCAACTGCGGGAGAGCAAGCTGTTTGTGGAGAAGGTGACCAGCACCGCCCCGAGCCTGATCTACGTCTACGATCTGAAGAGCCAGGGACTTCTGTACGTCAACCACGACGTGCGAACGACGCTGGGCCACCCGGGCGAGGAGGCCGCCGAAACCCAGGACCAGATTTCGCCGCTGATGCATGCCGCCGACGCGGCGGCGCTCAATGCGCTCCGGGAGCGGGTCGCCACCGGGGGCTCCGACGGGTTCGAAACGCAGTACAGGCTGCGGCACGCCGACGGAGGTTGGCGGTGGTTTGCGGCGCGGGAGGTGGCCTTCGCAAGGTCGGCCGAGGGACTGCCGCTCCAGGTGCTGGGTGTGGCCGAAGATGTCACCGAGCGTCAACTCACCGAGAACGCCCTGCATGCCGCGCGGGTCGAACTCGAAAACAAAGTCCACGAGTTGTCCGAGCAGACCGACCGGGCGGAGGCGGCATCGAAGGCGAAGAGCGAATTCCTGGCGATTGTCAGCCACGAAATCCGCACGCCGATGACGGCGATCATCGGCATGACGGGCCTGTTGCTGGACTCCTCGCTGTCGGAGGAGCAGCGCGAGAATGTCGTGACCATCCAGACCTCCGGGGAGGCCTTGCTGACGATTCTCGACGACATCCTTGACTTCTCGAGCATCGAGGCGGGCCGCGTGTCAATGGAAGCCAGGGACTTCGATCCGGGTGTCGTCATCGAGGAGTCGGTCAGCCTGATGGCCGACAGCGCGGCGCGCAAGAACCTGGCGCTGAGTTCGTACATCGATCCAGCGTTGAACACCGGCGTCATCGGCGACCCCGTGCGGTTTCGCCAGATCGTCCTCAACCTGTTAGCCAACGCAGTCAAGTTCACCGACACGGGAGAAATCTCGGTCCAGTTGCGGATCATTTCCCGGGAGCTTGACGCCAAAACGCTGGAAGTCGAAGTGCGGGACACGGGCATCGGCATTCCGCCGGGATCCCACGAGCGGTTGTTCAAGAGCTTCAGCCAGGTGGACAGTTCCACCCGGCGGCGCTTCGGCGGGACGGGGTTGGGCCTGGCCATCTGCCGGCGCCTGGTGGATATCATGGGCGGCGATATTGGATTCGCGAGCCCGGCGGGAGGCGGCTCCACGTTCTGGTTCCGGGTCCGCCTGCCGCGCAGTTCGTCGCTGGTCCCGCAGGTGTTCCCGCCGGGCGGCCTGCGCGGCAAACGCGTTCTGCTGGTGGACGACCATGCCTGGAGCGCCGAAAGTCTGGAGCGTTACCTGAGGTGGGGAGGCGCGGAGGTTATCGTGGCCTCCGAAGCAAAGTCCCTGGCGGAACTCGCGCAGGTCGCCGTACCGCTCGACCTGCTGCTGGTAAACCTGTCCCAGGCGGCCGAGACCGCCGCCGCTCCCGTCCTGCGTCTGCTGTCGGCCGCACTGCCGACCCTTTGGCTCACACCGCGCGGGACCATCAGAGGGCCGGATTCCGGATACCTCCACACCGCATACCTGGTGAGACCCGTCAAGCGCCCGGCCCTGTATGAACAGTTGTGCGCTCTTCTCCTTCGCGCCGGCGCGCCGGCGCACGTCCGCACAGCCGAGATGCCGGCCCGGCCTGCCAGCAGCGGGAAGGGTGTAATCCTGGTTGCCGAAGACCATCCCATTAACCAGCGCGTGATCACGATGCTGCTCGAGCGGCTCGGATACAGGGTGCGGATCGTGGACGATGGCAACCAGGCGGTGGAGGCGGCTCTGGCCGGGGAATTCGACTTGGTCCTGATGGATTGCCAGATGCCGGACATGGATGGCTTCGAGGCCACTCGCGCCATCCGCGTCTGTGAGAAGAACAGGCGCACTCCCATCGTGGCGTTGACCGCGAACGCTCTGGACGGATTCCGCGAGAAGTGCCTGGCGGCGGGAATGGACGATTACCTGACCAAGCCCATCCGGATGGAGGATCTGTCGGCCAAGGTTTCGGTGTGGGTGGGAGCGGCGGAGCCCCCTTCCCAACTCTCCATCGGCTGAGGCGGGGCCGCTTGCCACGATCCGCCGATCCGCCGAAACCCATTGCCACAGGTCCGGCAGTTGTGTAGTATTGCCCCATCACCAATCGGCTGTCATTGTTTCTCTGGGTTGCCTCACACTCGGTGTTGTCTGGAGCACGCCTGGCGAAACGGTAGGGCTATCCGGTGAGAGTGACCACACGGGAGTACTCATGAATCGACGCGGATTTCTTGGACGGAGCGGACTGGCCAGCCTGGCGCCGCTAACGTCCGCTCAAGCTCAGGAGAAGCCGAAGAGCCTCCTGATTACCTCGGCTTCCAGCCGTCTGGCACAGTCGCTGGCGGACGGGCTGCGCGACCGGTACGCGATCCGGCTGACCGAACGGGTTCCCGTGCGGACGGACCACCAGTTTGTGCACTGCGAACTGAGTCACGACCGTTCCACGCAGCTTGCGGTCCAAGGCGTGCGAGCGATCGTGCACGTGGCCGAGCCACTGGCGGGAGCGAGCGGCGGGCAGCAGGTCGACTACCAGACGCGCTGCACCTACAACCTCCTGACGGCCGCCTCCGAAGAAGGCGTGCCGCGGGTGGTGCTGCTGAGCACCCTGGACCTGATGACCCCGTATGACCCCACGTTCACGGTGGGCGAATCCTGGAGCCCCCGGCCGGTGCCGGAGCCGCGCGTCCTGGCGCGGCACCTGTGCGAATACACCGCGCGGGAATTCGCGCGGGAAGGCCGCGTGACGATCGTCACCCTTCGCCTGGGGCACGTCGTCAAGGCGGAGGAGGTGAAGGATCAGCCGTTCGACCCGCTCTGGCTCGAGGAGCGAGACATGATTCAGGCCGTGGCCGGGGCGCTGGAAGCCAAGGTCGACAATCCGTGGTCGGTGTTTCACATCCAGGCGGAATCACCACGGGCGCGATTCACCGTAGCGCGCGCGAAGTCCGCGCTGGGCTACCAACCGCGGTACCTGGGAGGAAGCCGATGAAAGTTCTCATACTGGGTGGAAACGGATACCTGGGTCCGCACGTGGTGCGCGCCCTGGAGCAAACGCACGAACTCCGGGTGACCGACATCAAGCCTCCGGCGCAGGCGATCCGGCACGAGTTCCGGCGAGTGGACGTGTCCTCGTGGGAGCAGGTCCGGGACGCGGCAAAGGGTATGGACGCGATCCTCAACCTGTCGGTTCTGCGCCCTCACCGGCAACTGGCCTTCGACGTGAATACCCTCGGCTGCTATCACGTGATGCTGGCCGCCGTCGAGCACGGGATCCGGCGGGTGATCAATACCGGACCTCATTTCGTGATTGCCGGGACCACTTACGAAAACTTCGACTTCGGAATCACGCCGGACTCGCCGCCGCATCCGGGAACGAATCTTTATGCGCTGTCGAAGTCGGCCGGCCAGGAAATCTGTCGCGTCTTCTCGCAGGCCCACGACATCTATGTACAGGAGTATTTGTTCTACTCGCTCCGCTTTATGGACAAACTGCCGCGAGGCACCGACGCCACGCCGTTCACCATTTCCTGGGGCGACGCCGGAGAAGTCTTCCGGCTGGGCCTCGAGATCGACCTGGCCCGTCTCCCCTCGCGGTGCGAGGTGTTCTTCATGTTCGGCGATATGCCGCACGGCAAGTTCGTCAACGAGAAAGCCAAACGGATTCTGGGCTTCCGGCCGAAGGACGACCTGTCGGTGATGTGGCGGAAGGCGGAGTGATCCGGATCGTCCGGGGTTATCCCTTGAACACAAAAGCCTGGCCGAGGTAGATGTCGATGCGGCTGATGGGTTTGTGCGGACTCCGGTAGGACGTTGCCGAGTAGCCCGGCATCAGGATGTCGGTCAGGGCGCACTCGTCGATCAACTGCTTCAGGAACCCTGGCATGCCAACTTGGTGGCTCGGAAAGATGCGCCGGCGCGGTTCGCCCGCGCCAAACGATTGATCGTAATCCGACGGCTGCTCGAACCGCCGCCCATCGCCCCAGGTGTCCCAGTAGCCGGTTCCCCAATCCTCGATCACGTAGATACCACCCGGTTTCAGGTGGTTGTCGAAGAGGTGCCAGAAGGTCGTCTTGGCCAGCGTTCCGACGTGTGCGCAGTCGTCGATGATGATGTCGAAGCCCTCTGGTGCGCACTCTTCGGCAATCCGTGTCAGTAAGGCCGTGTCGTCCTGGCTGCCCGGGTAGAATCGAATCCGGGTCATGTCGCCGGGAAGCGTCTCGACGTTCAGGTCAAGCCCGGCAATCACCGCGCCGGGGAAGTAATCGCGCCACATCTGGAGCGATCCGCCCCGGTAGACGCCAAGCTCAAAGAGGCTCCGCACCGACGCGCGCAAAGCCCCAAAGTGCAAGGAGTATCGCTCCAGAAGAGCCGGCGACTTGAAAAGGCCGTCCGGTGCGATGGCGGACAAATCCTGATCTGGCATTCTACGCTTCTGCTCCTCTACCAAGCCTGCCCGGACCCCGATCACCCGCCCGCCGGAGTCCACGCCGGCCCTGACTCGGCCTGCTTCCATAATCGCTCGAAGTCGGCCGTCCCATCGTCGTCCCAGAAATCCGTATCCACCGGATTGGCATAACCAGGAACCGGTCCCGGAAACTTGCCACCGTCCCAGAACGAGAGACCCGGTCCGGGCTTGTCGGGATCACGGCGGAAGTAAATGTAGGGACCGCCGCGGTATCGCATGCGGACCAGGAATCGCGGCAGCTTCGGACGCGCCGTCTTCTCGTAGGTTTCGAGTTTTCGCCGGTCCAGGGAAACGCCGAGGCCCGGTTTGTTCAACACCTGGACGCTGCCGTTGATGACCGGCATCGTCTCGGCAGTCACGTCGTCCTTCCACAGGTGGCAGAGGTTCACTTGCGGCAGGGTCGCCATCTTGAACACCGCTGCCTGCTGGACCGAAAACGCCTGGTTGATGGTCCCGCCGCATTGCTGCAGGAAGAACGGAGTGTGGGTGGCCTCGGCAATCGAGGCGTACTTCATCGAGAGCCCCATCGGCGAATGCCCGCCCATGACTCCGTCCACCAGGCGCTCGACCATGAAGTCCTCGATCGGCGCGTGGTGCACTAGAAGCGGAAGTTTGATCTTCGGCCGCAAAGACCGGTAGCCCTCCCGGTCGGCGCCGCGCAGCGGGTCCTCGAAGCGCCCGGCGATGCGAAACTTCTGGAGTTCTTCCAGGATCGGCAGGATCACCGCCAGATCGGAGTTGGCGTTGAAATCGTAGTGCACTTTGAAGCCCGGCGGCGCCACCTTTTGCATGGCCTCGGTCTGCTCAACGACGTTCTGGAACGTGTCGACGTGATACTTGATCCAACGATACCCGCGGGCGGTCACGCTGCGGACCTCTTCGGCCATGGCCTCCGGTGGTTGGGACACGGTCCACGCCGCCACGGGCGCCCAGTCCCGGACCTTCGGCCCGATCAGCTTCCACATGGGAATGCCCAGGTGCTTCCCCATCAGGTCGTACATGGCCATATTCATCGGAAGCCCGTCGTAGCTCCCCACCCAGTCGAACGGGTCCGTGCCGATGTACCGTTCAAACGAGCCCCACGAGTCTGCCCGTCCCCACGCTTCGCCCAACCCTTCCAATCCGGAGTCTGTCTTGACGATGTAGATCGTGCGAGTCTGCACCCCGACTCCCTGATAGCGTCCAAGCCACCGGGCATTGTGATCGTGATAGGGTGGCAGAATCTCATGGGTTTCAATGCCGATGATCTTCATAGCGCCGCGGGCGCTCGAGATGGAGGCGAGACCGGCTGCGGCGGTTGGCAGGAAACGGCGTCGTGAGATCGTAGACATGAAATGCTCCGAGTGAGGGAATGATGAGCCTGCATCATATCAAGGGAATTCGCCGCTGGGGGATCGCGGTTCTGGTTGTGGCCAGCATCGCCGCCCCGGTGGATTGGGAGTCGACGCCGGTGACGGCGAAGAACAGCTTCACGAGCGGGATCGAGGGCCCGGCGTGCGATGCCGCGGGAAATCTCTACGCGGTGAACTTCGCGCGCCAGGGAACGCTGGGCAAGGTCACGCCCGATGGGACGGCGTCGCTGTTCGTGACGCTGCCGGACGGCGGCGCGGCCAACGGCCTGCGCTTCGACAGCCATGGCTTTCTGCTGGCGGCCGACTACGTGAAGCATCACGTCTGGCGCATCGAGATGCCGCAGGGCCGGTTCGTGGAAGACCTGGCGGCGGATTGGAAGGGCGCGCCCTTGCATCAGCCCAACGATCTCGGCATCTCGAGCGACGACACGATCTACTTCAGCGATCCGGACTGGAGCGCGAAGAAGGGCGGAGGCCGCATCTTCATGATCACCAAACCGCCCAAGCGGAAGACCGTCCTGCTCGATGACGGGCTCGACGGACCGAACGGGATCACGGTGTCGGCGGACGACCGTTACGTGTACGTGGGCGAGAGCATCGGGCGGCGCATTCTACAGTATGAGCGGCGCGTCGATGGGACCCTGGCGAACAAGAAAGTCTGGTTCGACTTTGACTCGGGAGGCGTGCCCAAGGAAGGCGTCCCCGACGGGATCCGCTGCGACGTGAAAGGAAACCTGTACGTGACGGTCGTGCGGATCGGCAAGGTCCTGATCATCCGGCCGGACGGCAAATTGGACTCGCCGATTCGCACGCAGGGGAAGAATCCGGCCAACATCACGTTTTGCGGACCGGACGGCCGGACGGTCTACATCACCGAGAAGGAGTTCGGCCGCGTGGAGAAGGCGCGCGTGGAGCATCCGGGAACGCGATGACGGGCTCGATGTCCCGGTTTCGCTCCTTAGAGGTTTCGCAGGCGGGCCAGCGTTTGGAGGATCTCGGGTTCTTCCTTGAGTTCGACTAGGGGACGGAGTTGATCCTCGATGTACTTCCAGTCGAGTTTGTCCCGTTCGCGAAACACGACGGTCTCGGCATCGCGGACATCCAGAGGCCGGGAAGCGAACAACTTCAAGACGATCAAGTCCTCACAAGAGCAGGTTCGGATGTCCAGACCTGGTCCGAAAGAAAAGCTGGTAGCGCGCCGCACGACATTCTCTTCGAAAGGGAGGGCGGCCAGGGAGATATCGATTCCGATCCCCTCTGCCGTTCTGAGCAAGAGGACGCGACGCAGACGGGCAAATGCCTTGGCATTTTCGATTCTCGGCTCATAGGTCGCGAGGAGTATGTCACTGAAATGGTCCTCGTCGCCAAAGCCGGTTAGCAGCGTGAGATCGACGTCCCGCGTGACGCGTGGCTCGCCCCATCGCTGGACGGCAACGCCGCCGATGAAACAGCAACGCCATCCCTGCCGATCGCAGAAATCCTGGAGTTGCCTCGCGGCCTGGAAAATGTCGATCATCGGGGGAGTTTGGCAAACCACCGCTGCATCTCGACCAGACCCGACGATTCCCGGAGCGGCATGGTTCGAGCGGCATGATTGAAGGCGCCTTCGAGCAGCGCCAGCACCTTCAGGTTGTCCGCTTCGCGGATCTCCCGCCGACGGATGGCCTCGAGTTCCGGCCCGGCTTCCTTCCAGGTCTGCACCCAACGGCGTAATGTCTCGCGCTCATCCATATCGTAATTATCCACCCACGCGAAGATTACGCTGGCGGCTCGGGGTCGTAGCGCACCAGAACGTCCACAGCCGTCACAACCAACGGAGAGGGGCTGCTCTTCTGCCTCCGCGTGATCTCGACGATGTTCTCTCCAAGTCTCACCGGACGCCGGGTCACGTCGAACGTCAGCCACGTAAACGGACCCTTGGTCACGATCTGTTCCCAGACATTCTGCGGCTGCTTGCGGAACTCCCCGAGATCGGGGCGTTCGATCGCGGCCGCGGCTACGGAAAGCTCGTGGCCATTCAGGCGGATCTCCACCTGCTCTTCCGGTGCGGCGCCCTCGATCCGGATCCGAAGCCGCACGTCCTTGAGGATCTTCTCGGCGGTCCCCGCGGCGAGATCGTCTCCCACGTAGACGCCGATCTGCTTCGGCGCCCCCGACGGTTCCAACCGCACGGGCAGGTGCTCGCCGGGCAGAAACGATTCCGGCGTGGCCATGAAGTGCTTGTCGCGTCCGCGCAGCGCCTTCGCCGAGGAGACCTCTCGCAGGATGCCGTAGTCTTCCGCCGTCAAGGGGTAGTGCCGCGTGAAGAAATTGAACAGGTACGCGCCATGCTGGCCCATCCGGTAGTAGTTGGCCATCGCGGCTCGATACATCTCGACGGTGGCCACGCGGTCCCCCCGCGTGGAGGCCGACTCCGGACTCGCATAAACCTGGCACCGGGTTCCCTTCGCCGCTTCCACGAAGTCGGACACCGGCATGTCCAGGCACATCGCGCGGCTGGTATTGGAGGGCACCACATAGTCGATGAGGCCGTCTCTCATCCACCGCACGACATCCAGTCCCTGCTCGCGGCAAAGATCCAACGGGCACTTGCCCTGGCAATACCAGCCGACCAGCACTCCTTCGTCCGGACGGTCGCGGTTCAGACTGCCGGGGGTCCGCACGATGAGGGCCAGGGGCCTCCTCCGTGAGCGCGCATCCAGAAGACGACGCGTTTCCGCCACCATCTCCGTGATGAGATCCGGACGCTGCCTGCCTGGAGGGAAATACTGGTAGTGCCGCGTGAAGTCCAGTTCCAGACCGCCGGCGGCATAGCGGTCGATGATCTCGCGAATCTGCGCCATGCGGTACTCGCGGACTTCGCGATGGGTAAAGTCGAGCAGGAATCCCGGCCAACTCCTGACGGAGGGGTCGGCCTTGTTGATCGTCAGGTCCTGATGCTCCATCCAGAAGCGGGCCGTCAGGAGGTGTTCGGCGGGGGGCCCCTTCTGCGCGAAGTGGCCGTCGTTCATGCGCAGCGAAGGAATGAACTCGATGCCGGATTCGGCCGCCCGCTCCATGATCGCCCGGATCGGATCCACCCCCTGCCGGCGAATCTCCGTCGCCACGCGATACCAGCGGCGATACTCGGCCGTCGAGTCGGTCGTCGCCGTCTTTCTCCACCCCGGTTGGGACGCCACCTTGGACGGATAGTAGACCTGGCTGTCGCCCACGCAATAGCACAGGGTCGTCACCGGCGTGCCGATGAGCACGTCCACCTGATCGAGAAAATGCCGGATGTGGAAGGGCGCCGAATACCGGTAAAAGGGCCGGTCGCCATCGTCGTTGTAGAAAAATCGGGGACGCCGGGAGTCAGCGCCTCGCATGGATGGCGGCAGAGCGGCGGCGAGGGCCAGCGCCGGGAACGCCCGGCGGGAGATTCGGTGTGTCATCGTCCTCACCAGTTCGTGATCGAGCCGTCGGGCCGGCGGTAGAGGGGAATGGGCGCGGAGCGCTCGGTGACCTCAAAGAGCAGGTCGGCGCCCTTCGGATCGAACTCGACGCCGAGTCCCGGCGCCTCGCGCGGCCAGAGTTTGCCGTTGCGGAAATCCGGTCCCTGCGGCAGGTGCGGAACTTCCGGCACGCGGCTGCATTCCATCAGCGCCGGGCCCGGAAAGGCACCCAGCGCATGAACCAGCGCCGCCACCGCGACGGGGCCGGTCGCGTGAGGAATCATGCCGACGTAGTGGGTTTCGCACAGACCGGCGATCTTCATGAACTCGGTGATGCCGCCGGCGTTGGGCAGCGTGACGCGGGCGTAGTCGATGGTGTGGTCCTCGATCAGATCGTTCTGGTCCCACCGGTCGCCGAACTGCTCGCCCACGGCGATTGGAACGCGCACCTGGCTGCGCAGGGAGCGGAGCACAGACTTGTTCTCCGAACGGACCGGGTCCTCGATCTCGAGCGGCGCCAGCGGTTCGAGCAGCGTGCACAGGCGAACCGCCTCGGCCAAATCGAAGCGCGTGTGAAAGTCCGTGATCCAGGCGCCCGATTTGCCCACACCCTCGCGAATCTGGCGGCATTTCTCCACTTCCTGGTCGATCGCGTCGTGCGGCACAAAGACTCCGTTCGGGTTCTCGCCGCGTCGCGGTCCCGACCACGGCATGTCGGGCGCGGTGCGAAAGGCGCGGAACCCGGCTTCGATCACCGCTTGCGCGCGCTCCTTCGGCGACTCGCCCCGGCCGACCCCCGACGAATAGCATTCGATGTGCTGCCGGGCCAGTCCGCCCAGCAACTCGTATACGGGCACGCCCAGCGCTTTGCCCTTAATGTCCCAAAGAGCGATGTCGAGAGCGCCCTGGGCATGAGCCTTCTCGCGCCCGGGCGGATAGAACCATCCCCGGTACATGAACTGCCAGAGATGTCCGATGCGTGCCGGATCTTCGCCGATCAGCATGGCCGCGCATTGCTCCATCATGTCCCTGGACCCGCCCTCGCCGACTCCCGTGATGCCGCTGTCGGTCTCGATCGTCACCACGCGGTCGCTCTGGTTGAAGGAGGGATTGAAC
>JBJXGR010000095.1:0-41154 GCA_046160045.1 Bryobacteraceae bacterium | reverse complement strand
GATGTGATTGAGCCGAAGGGTCAAAATAAAAATTGACCCCTGTGATTGCCACGGGGCTCCTGCGGGTGTCTCACCGGGACGGAGGAAAAAAGCGCTACGCGCATTGGACGTTTCATGGGTAGGCCGCGGAGGGTGCTCGGAGGCGTCACATTCGGATCTCTCAGAAGATATCGGCCAGGAACTCGCAGCCAAGCGGGAGGATTTTGCCCCGTGCGGCCATCGAAAGCCTGGCCCTGGAAGCATGCCGGTGTCAGGCGCTGACAGCCACTCAGCTTCGGAGGCTTCTGAGCTTCGAAACGCTACTGCAGGTGGACGCCTTCTTGAAGGAACACGCAGAATACGATTTCACAGCATCGATTCCGAGCAGGACTGCGAGATTCTGCGACACCTCCGCGCGAACGAGACGGATCAACTACCTTGGTCTAATTTCGCAGATTGACCTTCTGCCTCGGCTATCAGCCCGTGGTAGAAGCCGAAAATGCCCGCTCCCTTCCGGTCGCGGCTCTGTCGTTTCAGTAGCTTACGGGAGAGTCTTGCCTGCGGGCGGACATTTACCACGGGCTGCTATACCCACGAATCCGCCCGCGGTTGTGGCAGAGTGGCTCCTCAGACCAGTTCCAGCCGTTTCAGCTTGAGGCGGCCGGCGCGCACCTGCGCCAGGTCATAGTGCGCTTGCTGTACGAGCCAGCTTTCGGCACTGCCGCCGAAGACCTTGGACAGCCGCACGGCCATCTCCGGGGATATGCCGCGCTTCTCGTTCACGAGTTCGGACAGCGTGGTGCGCGTCACGCCAAGCGCGGCGGCAGCGTCTGTGATGCTGAGTCCCAAAGGCTCGATGCACTCGCGCAGTACGAAGCCTCCGGGGTGCGGCGGGTTCTTCATCGGCATGGTCCTGCTCCTTTTCCTTTTTGCTCGTTCGCTAGTGGTTTTCAGCGTGCCCTTCAGCGGATGCAGCCGCAAACCGAGGATGTCCATGTCGGCCGCCGTTTGGGACGCGTCAAGCCGTGCCAGAATGTCGCGTAGCTTGGCGGCGTGGTCGGCCATGACGCCGCGCCGGTCGTCCTCGTGAAGGCGTTTCAGCCCCTTGTGACGTATCGACCGGATCATCCTTTAGTACCGTAAAACGTTACGTAACGATGTCAAGCGATGATTCCTCCCGTCCCTCCACCTGCGCAAGGCCGAGCGCACGGTACGAGTGTCGAACAGAGCGTCGCAGCTGCCCCAGAGCGAGCACCTGACGGGCGAATTGGTGGCGGGCGGGGCGAGCCGGGGCGCGCAGTCCGGGGATTTCTCCTGGTCGGACGCAGTGAACGCGCCCGTCCGCCGGTCGAAATGAGCGAAGGGGCTACTGCCCCGGGTTTCCCTGGTCGTTATTCCCAAGGATCAACAACCGGTGCTCGTGCCCTATCGTAATCACTGCGGTCACGGGTCACGACCGTCAAGCCATGCTCCAGGGCGGTAGCCGCGATGATGAGGTCTGGCTGGGAATAGGTGTACCCGGACTTCCGTCCGTTTTCAAGCACAATGCGCCACCGCAGCATGATTTCCTCGGTGACGGGCAGAACCCGCTTGTCGAACATCGGCCTTACGGTTTGCATGAGCCAATCGTTCAGCCCAGCGCGACGGGTCGGGTCATCCATTGACTCGATGCCGAATCGAATTTCGGCAAGTGTTACGACGCTGATATAGAACTGCTGAAGTGGATGCCCGGCAATGAACGCCAGAACCTTTGGCTCGGGTTTCGGCTTCCGCACCTCCGAAAGCACATTGGTGTCAAGCAACCACATTTAGAAAACAACGTCTCGCACGGGCAGGCGGTAACGGGCAGGCTCAATGGAACTCTCCCGGTATGGCGAGGATTGTAGAGCGGCGATAAGGTCGGCGCCGGTACGCGAGTCCTCACCCGGCGACGCAGCGACGCTTTCGACGGAGGTGGGCGCCGAGGTGAGGGCCTGCATCAACACTTCCTCAACATCCCGAAAGGGTGCGCGTTTCATCCTTTCGAGGATGAGAGCTTCCAACTCCGGTCTGCGAATCTCAATGGTCATGGCATCCGGCTCCTCTCTCTCACCACAGTACCGGAATATTGGGTGTGTGTCACGAGGTTGAGGGACACCCTCTTTGCGTCTCCCGCGAGGGACAGCCCCGCTCGGAAGGCAATGGCGGCAAGCGGTCTTGCAGCGAGAGTGGCAGGCTTGAAAAATGTGGAAACGCGTTTGACGTCCGAGAGCCGGGACAAACCGGCATGTTGTTGGGGTGGAAAGAGAGTCAGCGCCAGGATCGGCCTCGGGTTCCATGGCGACGTGGTCGTCATGCGCCTTGGCTGGGAGGCAGGCAGGGCTCGATCCGTGTGCGTCGGCACAGAAACCAGGGACAGGCCAAGCGCGGCAGCCTGTCCTCGAGAGAGCGCAGGTAATTGGCCTGATTCAACTGACGAAGACGAAAAACCGGAAACTCGTTGGACGGCCCTCGGTTCCCCCCCGGTTCCCCCCAGTCCTCGCGCGGTGTCCGAGACTCAGTTCAGACCACCCGGGTCAGTCTTGGAGAGCAGACCTGGGTCACTTCTCGCCAGCGCCGCCGCCCGCACCGGATTACGGTCCAGGTAGCGCAGCGCTCACCACAAGTGTCCTCCGTCCACCGCACGGGCGAAGAACCGCCCGGGCAGGATGAAGGTTCTCATGCACAAGCCCGAGATACGTCTGGTGATCGGCGTCGGTCACAAAGACGGTGCTCCGGTCCACGCCCCGCTGAGTTACGCGGTGCACCAACCACTGGGAGGACGACTCGTTGTCTCCCTGGCACACAAGAGGAGTGGCTGTGGGCTTCTCGTTCTCCCAGGAAAACTACGCTGATCAAGCTGAGCACTTTTTCTCTGGGAACCGTGGGCGTTTGGAGGCTGGGGCTGCTGGCCGCGGTGGCCGCGAATGTCTTTTCTTCACCTGACCTGAGTTTTCACAATCCGCTGACCTCGGATCTGTCGGTCTTCTATGCAGGCCGGATGCTGGCTGGATTGGGTCTGATGGTGGCAATCGCGACGTTTGCGTGCTCGTCCTCGATGGGGGGCCGCGCCGTCGCGCGCGGGCCTGTAGGCGATGTGCGGGGCCGCTGGGAGGCAGCCTGAGTGCAGCGGAGCGGCGCCGTCACCTCCAGAGAAGCCGCTCAAGAGACAACACTGTGTCACGGTCGGGGCAGGTCCCCGGCACTGGGATGTCGAGAGGGCAGCCGGCAAAAAGCGGTCCGGAAGCGATCGTGAATATTAGGCGTTTTGGGGGTTCGTCATGTTGAACGTCATGGTAATCTGGAGCAGTTGTTTGATCGTCTGAAACCTTTGGCCGCCGTCGATTTGAAGGTGGACATCGAAGGAGTTCAGTCTTGATGGGGGCGGCCACGCAAACGGCTCCGTACGAAGTCCATTGCGCGGAAATCTGGGGTGGGACGTCCGTTAAGGAAGACGACATCGTCACACCAGGAGTCCGTGCCGCCATCTTTTCCAGCGCCAGCGGAGACGCCAGGGGTGGCGACCTTTACTACTTCAGTGTGTGCGCCTATGACACTTTGACCCGGATCGCGATCGCCGACGTCCGAGGCCATGGCGAGGCGGTAAGTCACTTGAGCGAATGGCTCTATCGGTCGCTGGAGGCGCGGATGAATGACACCGACGGCGCGGCGGTGTTGACGGATCTGAACGGCATCGTGCGCGCCCGCGGGTTTGACGCGATCACGACGGCGGTGGTGGCGACGTTCCATCGCACCAAGCGGCTACTCCACTATGCCTATGCCGGCCATCCGCCGATGATGCTCCGGCGCGCCGGGGAGGATTGGCGGCCGCTCGAAGTCAGGACAACGGGTGGCCCTTCGAATCTACCCCTCGGTGTGCTGGCGGGCGCGCGCTTCACGCAGGAAGAGATTCGGGTCGAGCCCGGAGATCGCCTGTTTGCCTACACAGATGGCGTAGCAGAGTGCCCCGGTCCCGCGGAAGCGTTATACGGCGACCAGCGGATGCTGGCTGCCCTGAATCAGACGGCAGGAAAACCCCTGTCTCGCGCCCGAGAAGCTCTTCGCCAGGATCTGACCAGCTATGCTGGCGGTCCATTGATTCATGACGACGTGACTTTCATGATGGTGGAAGCCCTTCCACCTCCACCTTTCTGGAAGCGCCGGATCCTCCCTGGGAGGGCGCGCGCCTGAGATGGCGTCCAATTCGGTATGGTGCGTTAACAACCGGTGCTCGTGCCCCATCGCAATCAGTTCGGTCGCAGGTCACGGTCGTCAAGCCATGCTCCAGGGCGGTAGCCGCGATGATAGGTCTGGCTGGGAATAGGTGTGCCCAGACCTCCGTCCGTCTTCAAGCGCAGTGCACCACCGCAGCATGATCTCCCCGGTGACGGGCAGGCCTCGGCTTCGGTGGCGAAGTGGCTGGCATGCGAGTTGGCGTAGAGGCAAGTAGGGCACGATCCGCCCTCATACAGGGGACAGGCCAGTTGGGGCAGCTTGCCGTGGATGGAATGCAAGTACTTGGTTTGAATCAAATGACAAAGATGGAAAGCTGGAAACTCGTTGGACGGCCCCGGTTCCCCGGTTGTTAGTCCTGACGATTCTTCCTGTGATCAGTGCCTCGAGCCGCTCGGCAGCACCGGAATGCTCTCGAGATTCCTCGATTCCCCGTACGAATTCGGAGGTGGGTGATAGAACTGAATTTGAATGTTCAGGCGTGTTCGATGCCATTCTGTCGGCACGTAGACATCCATCTGCCACAATCCGATAAGGCCCGGTGCCAGTCCGATAAATGGAACCTCCAGAGGAGTCCACAAATCGCCAACCACTGAGATCTGCGTTGTAATCCTCGACAGAGGCTCAATCGGGTTCGGCATGCCGGTAGCGACGGGAACCGTGACTGGCCCTCCTCCCGCGAGATACAAGTGCACGAGTTCTCCGGGTCGGGCTGGGTTTTCCTCCGTGACCAGCGATTTGAAATCCGCGTGGATCGCGACCGGGATGTAGCCGGTCGGCGATCGCGGTCCGAGCGGAAAAGAAGAGGGAGCAAAGGCGGATAGCACTATAGGAGCCGCAACCTCAAAGTACGGGTTGCCCCCTTCCGGGAGGGTGATTGTGTTCGCACTGGGTGGCACCTCCCACGGTATTTGGAACACAATCTCCTCCGCCGAGTGTCTCACGATCAGTGCGGCCATGCCGCCAATTGTCACCGTGGAATCCGCGAGCCGCCTACCGGACAGGCGAGTCAGTGAACCCGGGGTCGTGGGCCATACGTAACTCACCACGGGCGTGGGCCCGACAAGAGCCTTCGTCAACCCAGTTTCTGCTTCGATTCGCAGAATTGAACCATCGCCGGTTATCGCGAAAGCGACGTTACCGTCACCCGAGAGCGTCGCTTCTGCGATTCCGTCCTCCCGAGCCGTCAGTTGTCGCCAGTCGCTTCCATCTACGCGGCTCACGAATAGCTGAGGCGTATCGCCCAGCATGGATAGATAGGCAAGACGCCGCCCGTCCGCGCTCACTACCGGCTCATAGGAATCCCGATCCCCGGGCCCGATTTGCCACGCGCGGGCCGATCTCAGATCGGTGGCGAAAACGCGTCGCCGGCCGATGGTCTCGTAGACTACTGTATTTGCATTGTCGTCAATTGCCGCTCGCCGTGCGTCGTTAAGCACAATGACGTGCTTGCCCCTGATAAGTCTCATTCGACCCCCGCCGTATCCGTCGACAGCGACCGTCGTTCCGTCAGCGGCAATCGAAACCACCTCCGGAGCGAAGTCGGCTTCGAATACCGTTGTCGACGATGAGCGATCCACAAGCCTGAACCGCGGCGAGGGCGCGCCCATCACATTGTTTGAGGCGTACGAAGCCATGAACCGGCCATTCCGGCTGATTCGCACATTGCCGCCAACAGTGGTTTCCTGGCCCGAGGTGGTACTCAACATGGTTGCCGAATGCCGCTCGCTCATCAAGCAGGAACTGCCGGAGCCGCACCCTCTGGTTCCCCGATACACGAGGAGAGCACCGTCGTCGGAGATCTGGGGCAAATCAAGCACGAATGCGTTCGTCAGGCTTCCTATCCCTATCTGCTCTCGTTGTGCGACGAGAGAAGCACCGTCACTGTCGATGCGGAAGATCTTCGGCCATAGATACTGGTTGGTGCCGCGCTGTCGGAGGGCACTGGAAAAGAACACGCTACTGCCATCATGTGTGGTGGTAAGTCCAGAAAACTGCGCGCCTGCAGTGGCAGCGGCGAGCAGCGGGAATGTCCTCAGCAAGGAGACGACGGCCAGGCGAAGACTAAGAGCCACGTCCTCGGTATATCATGTGGCGGGGTCGACAACTAGGGTCAGACAATGAAGGGGTCCACCGTGGGCGCCAGCATCATCAAAGGGTTGGAGCAGGCAATCGCCTCACGCCGTGTCCGCCGCTTTCCGGCCGCGGTTCGGATCGGACCTGCGGGACCGCTCGGGCGGGTGGCAGACGTGATTCGTTCGTCCGAAACAGTCGCCCTACTCCCACTCGATCGTCGCAGGCGGCTTGTTGGTCAGATCGAAGAACACCCCGCACACTCCGGGAATCTCCAGCAGCTCAGACGCCATCACGTTCGCCAGTTCCGCCGGCGGCAGCACCGACTCCGCCGTCATCCCGTCCACCGAATCCACCGGACGCAGCACCACCGAGTCCGGCCGGTCGGCCGTGCCCACCGGTATCAGAACCACCGGGAACTGCCAGATCCGCTGATCGAACCCGCTCGAGTGCGACAGCTGCCGCACCACCGCGTCCGCGCGGCGCAGGCGTCCCAGGCGTTCCCCGCACATCGCCGACGTGCGCACTTTCATCGAGCCAACCGGCGCCATCGATGCGATGCGGGCCAAGACGCGATTGATCCCGGGGATCCGGTTGACCAGTTCCGTGGCTTCCGCTTTCACTTCCTCGTCCGCCTGTCGGGCCACGGCGAGGACCGGCGCATACGAGCGCGAGTCCCCCTGCACCCCCACCGAATGGACCGGGAGAATCCAGCCTTCCGGGACGGTTTGGAGTTCGTAATCCGCTTCCGAACACAGGCACCGGATGGCCAGTCCCGGCCCGGGGAACGGATGGCGTTCCAGCCAGTCCGCCGGTGCCCCAAGTTCCCGGCCGATCTGCCGGACCTCGTCTTTGTAGAACGAGTGCAGCGGTTCCACGATGCGGCCCTCTTCGATCAGCCGTTCGACGCCTTCCACACGGTTGTGATGCGTCTTGATGGTCGCCGCCTGCTGGGTGCCCCCCGATTCGATCGTGTCCGGGTAGATGGTGCCTTGACCCAGCACCCAGTGGCCGTCCAGCAGTTGCCACGTCGCGGCGACGCTCTCCTGCACCCGCAGAAACTCGGCGCCGATGATCATCCGCTTGCGTTCGGGTTCCACCACGCCCTCGAGCGCGTTCAGGAATCGATCCTGTGCGTGCTCGACGGAAAACGTCCCGGCGCCCAAACGCGAGAACATTTCCTCGACCGCACTGGTTTCGCCCTCCCGCATCAGGCCGGTGTCGACGTACACGCCCCGAACCCGTTCGGCGCCCAGGGCGCGCAGGCAGAGCAGGTACGCTACGGTCGAGTCGACGCCGCCGCTGACGAAGAAGAACACACTGCGTTCGCCCACCGCTGCCTGGATTTCCTGCTCGAGTTGCGTCAGGCGGTGCGCCGGGTCCCAGTCGGGCACGCAGCCGCAGATCCGGAACAGGAAGTTGGACAGAATGTCCTTGCCGCGCCGGGTATGGATGACTTCCGGATGGAACTGCACTCCGTACAGCCGGCGGCCGGGAGACGACATGGCCGCCACCGCGCAGGTCGAGGTCTTCGCGAAGGCCGTGAACCCGTCGGGCACGGCTTCCACCAGGTCGCGATGGCTCATCCAGACCTGTTGCCGGTCTTCCGTCCCGGCCAGCAACTCGCCGGGGTCGCTCACCTCCAGGGTCGCCAGGCCGTACTCGCCCTTCCTGCCGGATTGCACCCGCCCGCCCAGAAGATACGCCATCAACTGCAAGCCGTAGCAAATGCCCAGCACTCCCGCGCCGGTATCGAAAATCCGCGCGTCCACACTGGGGCTTCCGGGATCGTAGACGCTGTTGGGCCCGCCCGAAATGATGAGCGCTTTCCGCCCGCGCAACTCTTCGGCGGGGGCGTTGCTGGGGCGCACCTCCGCGTAGATACCTAGCTCGCGGACCTTACGCGCGATGAGATGGCAGTACTGCCCCCCGGCGTCGAGCACCGTCACCTGGGGTGTTGGAATGGGATCGGGTTGAGACAGTCCGATGGTTACCTCGACAGCCGCTGCGCCATCTTCTTGTTCGCCGTTTCGAGCAGGGCCTTCGCTTTCGGCATCGAATCGATGGCCTTCTCGACGATCGGATCGGATTCCACCATGATGCGCCGGGCATCGTCCAGGCTGAATGCGGTGATATACATCTCCCGCCGCAGGAACCGTTTGGTCCAGTCCAGGTTTTCCGCGAATTCAGCTTCCGTGTACTCTAACTTCTCGGTACCCAGGAATCTCCGGAATTCCTCCAGGATGGCGGCGTCCGGCGCCCAGTTGGGAGGCAGCTTCGCCTCCTTGTTCCCGAAGTAACGCTTGGTGAAGTTGAAGAAGGTCGCCTTGCTCAGGATCCGGATCTGGAATGGATTGAGCTTGGGGGTCTCGTACTTCTCGTCCGGAGAGATGCCGCCGCCGCCGTAGACCGTGCGGCCGCTGTCGGTCATCTTCACGTCCTGAAGATTCTTGGTTTCGAGGTCCTTGTGATTGTAGTAGTCGAAGAACGACTGGCTGGAATAGTCGCGCTGGATGAGCCGCCCGCTCGGCGTATAGTATTTCGCCGTTGTCAGCGCCAGACCCGTGTTCTCCGGAAGCGGGTAGACGGTCTGCACCAGACCCTTGCCGAACGTGTTCTCGCCCAGAATCAACCCGCGGTCATGATCCTGCAACGCCCCCGCGACGATCTCCGCGGCGGACGCCGAATAGCGGTTGACCAGCACCACGATCGGGTATTCATACCCGCGGTTGCCCCGCCGTGCCACATAAGGCTTCTCGGCCGAAGCGCGCCCGCGATGCGAAACGATGGTCTGGTCCTTTCGCAGGAACTTGTCCGCCACCGCCACGCCTTCGTTCAGCAGGCCGCCGGGATTCTCCCGCAGGTCGAGGATCAGGCCCTTGATGTTCGTTTCTCCCAGTTTGCGCAGGTTCGTCTCCACTTCCGAACTGGTGGTTTCGTTGAAGTGCTCGATGTCGACGTAGGCGATGCCTGGCTTTACCCAAAACGCATCCTGGACACTGTTGCGCGCAATCTCGTCGCGGATCACGCTGAACGTGATCGGCTTCTCGTTGCCCTCGCGCGCTATGAGAATCAGTACTTGCGTGCCGCGCGGACCCTTGAGCAGGTCCGCGACTTCCGTTGTGGTCAGGTTATCGGTGGGCTTTCCGTTGACCTCCATAATCACGTCCCCGGGACGAATGCCCGCCCGGTAGGCGGGGGAACCCGTGAACGGGGCGATGACGATGGTCTTGTGGTTGCGTTCAGCAACCGTCATACCCACGCCATAGTAATGACCTTTCTGTTCCTCCCGGAGAACCTGAAAGTCGCGTGGGTCGAAGAAGTTCGAGTGCGGATCGAGCGTCCGCAACATTCCCTGGATGGCACCTTTATAGATGGCCTTGTCCGGATTCACCGGATCGGCGAAGTTCTCCTCGATCGTCGCGTAGACGCGGGTAAACTGCCGCACGCTCGAACGGATCTCGTCCTCCTCCGCGGCTGCAGCGGCCACCTCCACCCGAGGACCGTACAGGCCGCCTAATACCGAGCAGCCTATGATAATGAGCGGGTAAAACAGTACCGAGCGTCTTCGTGTTGCCATCCGGCGGAACCTATCCTTAGGGTAGAGTATAGCGCCCTTCCAGCCGAGCCGTATCCTGGGGATCTACCTTACCTCAATTGAGACGCGTGCTAAATGACTTCGTTTCCCCGCTGACGCGGCTAAACTTACCTCGCCTAAACAAAATTAGGAGCTTGACATAGGGGGTCGGGGTACCTGATAATAGGGGCGGGGGGTATTTGACATGCCGGCTGAGACGGCTCAGCACCTGACCGTGACGATTCAGGGAATGACGTGCGCGTCGTGCCAACTTCATGTACAGGAAGCCCTTCGTAAACAGCCAGGAGTGATCGATGCCCAGGTAAACCTGATCACCGGGCAGGCCGCTGTCGATTTTGACCCAGGGCGCACCAGTCCGCCTGCCCTGGTAGCCGCAGTGAAAGCGACGGGGTACGGGGCCGAGTTGCGCCCGGACGAGTCGCAAGTGGTCGAGCGGCAATTGGAGCATGAAAGACAGGAGTACGCGGACGAGCAGCATCTGAGGCGGCAGGCGACAGCAAGCCTGGCTGCGGGCGCGGTGGCGATGCTGGCTTCGATGCCGCTGATGTCGCCGCACGGGGGCCACGCAGCGGATCCTCTCATGCGGTGGACAATGTCCTGGCTGGAGCCCGCCCTGTCCGCAACGGTCCCGTGGCTCTACGCCATTCCTCAGGCTGTCGTTCGTTACGGTCTTCTGGCGCTGACGATGGTCGTCCTGGCAACCGGCGGCCGGCAGTTCTTCGTTCGTGCCTGGACGTCGGCGAGACATGGCACATCGGACATGAACACGCTGATTGCCCTGGGTAGCGGAACCGCCTTCCTCTATTCGCTGGCGGCGACCTTCTCTCCGCAGTCGTTTCTCTCGCGCGGTCTGGGCGCCGATGTCTATTACGAGGCGGTCATCCTGATCCTGGGATTTGTACTGGCCGGCCGATGGCTGGAGGCGAAAGCAAAAGGGCGGACTTCGGCTGCCCTGCGTAAGTTGGCCGCCTTGCAGCCCAAGACCGCCAGGGTTCAGCGAAACCTGATGGACCGCGAAATTCCGGCCGAGCAGGTAGCCGCCGGCGATGTGGTGATCGTCAGGCCGGGCGAGCGGATTCCGGTGGACGGCGTGATCCTGGCAGGCGTAACCGCTATCGATGAGTCCATGCTGACCGGCGAACCGCTGCCCGTCAACCATAAGCCGGGCGACCGGGTGATCGGCGGCACGGTGAATACGACGAGAGCCTTCCGCTACCGGGCCACCGCGGTCGGGGAAGACAGCGTTCTCGCCAGGATTGTTCAGATCATGCGCGAGTCGCAGAGCACGCGGGCGCCGATGCAGAATCTGGCCGACCGGGTGAGCGCGATCTTCGTGCCCGCGGTGCTGTGCCTGGCGCTGGTGACGTTTGGCGCCTGGTATATCGTCGACGGAGAACCCCTGCGGGCGTTGAACGCGGCCGTTGCGGTCCTGATGATTGCCTGCCCGTGCGCCATGGGGCTCGCGATTCCGGCCGCGGCCATGGTCGCCACCGGCAAAGGGGCCGAACTCGGCATCCTGGTCAAGGGCGGCGCCGCTCTGGAACGGGCCAGTCAGATCGATACGGTCGTCCTGGACAAGACGGGCACCCTGACGCAAGGCAGGCCGGCAGTCACCGAAATCGCTCTGGCCGAAGGTTGCCTTCTGACGGAAATCGAAGTGCTCGGCTTCGCGGCTTCGCTCGAAAAGCTCTCGGAGCATCCGCTGGGTTCGGCGATCGTCCAGGCCGCCCAAACCCGCGCGGCGCCGATGGGTTCGGCTGAGGACCTGGTCGCCCATCCGGGCATGGGCGCCGAGGGACGCGTAGGCTCGAGGCGTGTCCTGGTGGGAACGGAGCAGATGTTCCAGTCGCGCGGCATTGCCGTGGGCGCCCTCTCCGGGTCGGCCGCCCGAATGGCCGTTGTGGGTGGGACTCCGGTCTTCGTTGCCGTCGATGAACAGGCGGTCGCCGTGCTCGCCGTCGCGGATCCCATCCGGCCCCAGGCCGCTCCGGCCGTGGCCTGGTTCCGGCAGAACGGCCTCCGTGTGGTGATGCTCACTGGCGATCGGGCGGACACGGCCAAAGCGATCGCCGACGAGTGCGGGATTGCCGACGTGCGGGCGGGATTGTTGCCTGAGGGAAAGGTCCAGGTCATCCGGGAACTGCGCGCCGCCGGCCGGCATGTGGCCATGGTCGGTGACGGGATCAACGACGCCCCGGCGCTGGCCGCCGCCGACCTCGGCGTTGCGATGGGATCCGGTTCGGACATCGCCGCCGATGCCGGGGACATGGTCCTGCTGCGCGCCAATCCCGAATTGCTCGGCGACGCGATCCGCCTCGCGCGGCGGAGTCTGGCGGTCATGAAGCAGAATCTGTGGTGGGCTTTCCTCTATAACGTGGTCAGCCTTCCAGTAGCGGCGGGACTGCTTTATCCAGGGTTCGGCATCCTGCTGAGCCCGGTGCTGGCCAGCGCGGCCATGGCCTTCAGTTCGGTCAGCGTGGTGTCCAATAGTTTAAGGCTACGGAGGTTTCGATGAGCGACATTCCCATTGCGGTTCTGGCTTGCGGGTGTGGGGCGAAGGATGAACCGCGCAAAGCGGTGGAGGTGGATCCTGAAATCAAGTCGGGAAACCTGGTCCGGCTGAGGCGGATCGAAGGGCAGATTCGCGGATTGCAGAAGATGGTGGAAGAGGACCGCTACTGCCCGGATATTCTGATGCAGATCGCCTCGGTGCAGGAAGCGTTGCGGGGCGTCGGCAAGGCGCTGATGCGCAACCACCTGAAGCACTGCGCGACCGAGACGCTGCGCGGGGGCGATCCCGCCCAGGCGGAACTGGTGTACGAGGAGTTGCTCGACCTGATCTACCGCCACTCGCGCTGACCGCGTCCGGGGTCCGACCGCCAGGAGGGCTTTCCGGACTTGAAACGCCGCATCCTCGACACTGCACTCAGCCCCGACCGTCAGAAGGTGTGCGGAAATCAAGATGTCCGCTCCCTCCCGGTCGCGGCTCCGAAGAACGTGCAACCCCACGGCTTTACGGTCGGACCTGCGTGCCAGGCCGGGGCCGCGGTTCCCAGTAAGATCAATTGGGGTATCTGAACTGTTGGGAAGGCTTTTTGGACGCGCTCTACGAAAACACCCATCGCCCGAGCACGAACAATTCGCCGATGACAAAAAGCGTCCCGAAGATCAGCTTGTTGTGCCGGGCCAACCAGAGCGGCAGGTAGATATCGAAGTTATCCCGGCGCTCCCCAGTGTAACGGCCTGCCAGGTCCGTCAACGGGCAGCGGCCCCGGTTCACCGCGAGCACCGCGCACTCCGCCACGACGAGCCCTGACAGAATCGCCGCCCACCGAAACTGACACCAGGCGCCGGCGAAGGGAATCGCAACAATGCATCCGGCGAAGAAGAGCCAAACCGCCGTGTGCACGAGCTTGATCCCGACGAGAACGACTTGCGGCTTCACAGGAAATTCCAGTGTAGAAGATCGATCGATTCGTCCTTCGCTCGTCACGGGCAAAGTAACCAGAAAAGGGATTCCTCCCGCTGTTTCCCGGGTGTATATTGTAGGCGAAGCAAGCAAGGTGTCTTTGCAAATTCCCTTCAGGGAGGGCGGTATGTCGATTCTACGATTCTCGTTGATAGCCGTGTTCGCTGCGACGCTGGCCGGGATCGGGTGGGCGCAAGAGTATCGCGCCAGCATCGGGGGATCGGTAACGGACGCTTCCGGCGCCGCGGTGGTCGGCGCGAAAGTGACTGTCACGGACGTTCTGAAAAATACGAAAACCGAGGTGGCAACCAATAGCGTGGGCTTCTATTCGGTCCCCTTCCTGTTGCCCAGCCGGTACAGGGTGACCGCGGAGTCGAGCGGCTTCAAGAAGTTTGTACGCGAGGACATTGTCTTGGGCGTCAATGACCGGTTGGGCCTGGACGTCAAGTTGGAGGTCGGCCAGCAGGCCGAAAGCGTGACCGTGACCGGAGAGGCGGCCGTCCTGCAAACCGAGACGGCCTCGCGCGGAGGCGTCGTCGAACAGCGGTTGGTGGAGGACATGCCGAACAACGGCCGGAACATGTTCCAGGTCGTGTTTGCCATGCCTGGCGTCTACAAGCCTTCGGTGGCGCAGGGGAACTCTTTCGACATCGGCAGCGGCATCGGCAACGCCAACCCGCAGATCAACGGGGCCAGCCAGGGCGGCAACGGCCGGGCCTGGAACACCGAAGTGCTGATCGACGGGCTGGCGGACAACCGCTCCACCAAGGAAATCGTCACCGTACCGGCGCTCGAAACCGTGCAGGAACTCCAGGTGCTCACCACGATGTACGACGCCGCGTACGGCCACACCGGCGGGGGCGTGGTTTCGATCATCACCAAGTCCGGAACCAACACGTTCCACGGAGTGCTGTTCGACCGCGTGACCGATAACAAGTGGCGCGCCAATACGTGGGTGGAGAATTACCTGGCGAGGACCAAGACGGTCTCCCGCCTGCACAACTACGGCTTCCAGGTGAACGGGCCGGTCGCAATTCCGAAGGTATTCAACGGGAAAGACAAGCTGTTCTTTATGTTGTCGTGGGACAAAAGCCCCAGGGACGCAAGGTACTTTCAGTATTCGAACGTGCCGTCGGTCGCGATGAAGAGCGGGGACTTCAGCGGCCTCCGCGCGGCCAACGGTGCGCCGATTATTATCTATGACCCGCTGACGACGCGGCCGGGCACCGGCGGGCAGTTCATTCGCACGCCGTTTGAAGGAAACCGGATCCCGGCCAACCGGGTAGATCCTGTGGCCGCAAAGATGGTGGGGTTCTATCCCAATCCCAACATCGCCGGAGGCGGACCCTCGCGTCTGGAGCGAAACCTCTTGAACGAGGGGCTTCAGAATGACATGACGGCGCAATGGGCAGGCCGCCTGGACCTGCGTTTGAATGACAGGCACTCCATCTTCGGGCGGTACACGGTCACCGATCAGCATCGGAACGGCGCCTACCGATTCGGGGAACTCAGCCCGGCCGAACCCGACCGCGACAAGCGCGGCGACGGAGGCCGGCAGGCGTCCTTCGATTGGACGGCAATGCTGAGCCCAACCATGACCTGGACGCTTCGCGCCGGGTTCGCCCGGTTCGAAGAAACGGCCGGGAGCGACCGCAACAAGAACTTCGACCCGGTGACGTTTGGCTGGCCCTCGTCGCTGGTGAACCAGTTCGCCGGCCGTCACTATCCTGCGATCAACTACGGGTTCTACCAGGCGCAGGGCGCCGGCACGATCGACGATCTGAACGCATCGAACACGTACACGGTCCAGCCGAGCATGGGAAAGGTGTATCGCAGCCACATCATGAAATTCGGCGCGGAGATTCGGGCCTACCAGTTGAACCGCCTGACCGTGGGACTCCCGAGCGGGAGTCTGTCGTTCGGGAAGAGCTGGACGCAGGCGGATCCGTCGCGCGCGGACGCAGTCTCCGGCGACGAGATCGCGACGGCGCTGCTTGGCTATGGCGGCGGCTCGTTCGCCATCCCGATCGCTCCCGCCCACGCGTACAAATACTGGGTGCTCTTCTTCCAGGATGACTGGAAGGTAACGCGCAGGCTCTCCTTCAATCTCGGTCTGCGCTGGGATTACGAGAGCCCGCCCACCGAGCGCTACAACCGCATGCTGCGAGGATTTGCGTTTGATCAGCCGAGTCCCATCGCCGCCCAGGTGAAGGCTGCACCGGGCGTGGAGAACTGCCCGGCTTGCACCAACCTGATCGGGGGACCGACGTTCGCCGGCGTGGGCGGCCAGCCCAGGACCGCTTTCGACCCGGACCGCAACAACTTCCAGCCGCGAGTCGGCGTCGCGTACACCTTTAACCCGAAGACCGTCTTCCGCGGCGGTTATGGGCTCTATTTCACGGGCATCTCCGCGTTTGAGGCGGGAGGCTCGACGGGCTTCAGCCAGTCGACGCCCATCATCACCTCCCAGGACGGGTTGACGCCCAACGTACGAATCAGCGACCCGCTGGCCGGAGGTTCTCTGATTCGCCCGATCGGATCCAGCCAAGGCCTCAGCACGAACCTCGGATTAGGGATGGGCCTGAACTACGCTCCGCGCGGGCTGGCCAAGTCGCACATGATCTCGGCCGGCTTTCAGCGCGAACTGCCCTTTGCCGTCACCCTGGATGCCTCCTATGTGGGGAACTTCTCCACCGGCCTGCCTGTGGGCTTGGGCTTGAACTTCATCCCGGCCAGTCAGCTGGGCCAGACGCCGGCGTTCTACTCGGCGCAGGTGACCAACCCCTTCCGCAGCCTGCTGCCGCTCAACAGCGCCATGAACGGAGCGACCATCACGCGCCAGTCGCTGATGGTGGCTTACCCGCACTTTCCCCTCAGCTTAAGCAACGTGCCGATCGGGAAGAACCGGTACGACTCCATGCAACTCCAGGCGCGGCGGCGGTTCTCCGCCGGGTTCACCATCCAGGTGAATTACATGATCAGCAAGACCCTGGAGCAATTGCAGTTGTTGAATGCGCAGAACGTGAACCTGACCGACTATTCCAAGACCGTTCTGGACAAGCGGCTGACTCCGTTTGACGTGCCGCAGCGTCTGGCGGTCATCGGACTGTACGATCTGCCATTCGGCAAGGGGCGAAAGTACGTTTCCGGGATGCCCTACGTCGTGAATCTGTTCCTGGGCGGATGGACGCTGGGATGGAACGTGTCGCACCAGTCCGGTTTCCCGGTGGACTTCCCGAACGCGGCGCCCCTGGAAGCCCGGAGCGCCAAGCTAACGACCGACCGGAAGGATCGAATGTTCCGCTGGTTCGACACCTCGCTGTTCCCGAGGGTGGCGGGACCGGCGCCGTTCACGCTACGCAATTTCCCGACGCGCTTCCCGGACGTGCGGTTCATGGATCTGGACACCTGGGACCTGAACTTGGCCAAGGACATCCCCATCCTGGAACGGCTCAAGGGACAAATTCGGGTGAATGCCATCAACGCCATGAACCATCCGTTCCTGACCCAGATGCAGAGCCTGAACGTGACGGCTACGAATTTCGGGCAGTTAACGTTGACCCAGGGGAATCCGGCCCGGAGTATTTTTTTCGACTTCCGGTTGCTGTTCTGAGCGGAGCTAAACGGTTCATCTGACGTTTGGATTCGGATGCGGGAACCCAGGGGCTGTCTGCGCGCGCGCCTCGAGCGATGGAGGTCCCCGGTCGCGGTAGCATGGAAGGTGGAACTGGGGGGGCGCCGCGGGTAGCAGGCCACGTGGCCGAATAACTGTAAGTGGATTTCACCTGGAATCCAGCGAAAGCTGCTTCGAACATTCGGAAGCACGGTGTCGGCTTTCGCGAGGCAAGCACTGTTCTGGACGACCCGTTGTCAATAACGTTTCCCGACTCGGAGCACTCAGGGACAGAACAACGGTTCCTGACGCTTGGCTCATCGGCGCACAGTCGGTTGCTGGTCGTTGCCCATACGGAAGAGGGCAGCACAATTCGGATAATCAGCGCACGGAAATCCACCCGGCGCGAACGGAACTTCTATGAAGAAAGCCGGTCACACTAAAGACAAAGATCTGCGCGCCGAATATGACTTTGCCAAAATGGCGGGGGGGATTCGGGGTAAGTACGCCGGGCGGCTCCGCGAAGAAAGCAACATCGTCCTGCTTGAACCCGAAGTGGCGGCGGCGTTTCCAACCGACGAAGCTGTCAACGCCGCCCTACGCGGAATGTTGAATACCGCGAAAGCGGTGCGGCGGCACGGCGGAATGCCCAACGAGGCGTTGCAGCCAGCCAGGCAAAAGACGCGCCGCGCCTGAACACGGGTAGGATCCGCCTCAGGCTGCCTCACCGGAAAGGATCACGGTGGCCGCCTTCCACTCCGCGATCTCGGAATAGTACAACGTCCTGTACAACTCCTTGCCCGCCTTGTCTTTCACCGGCGTCGGCCGCCGCAGGATGAAATGCGATTAGTTAAAACTCCCCAGGCTGTTTGTGAATTGGAATGCGTACAGGGCCGCCTCGTGCAAATGAAAAGCAATCATGACGGGCTTGTTCCACAAGGCCCGTACATCGGCGTTGCCTTTCCACCGCACGGTATGCCAGATCGTCTTCGGATCTTCATTGTGCAGCGGGTCGCAGTCGGCCGCGGCAAACCCCTCGTACGGCTCGAACATGGGGTTGAGCAACTCGACGCGGATTCTGCCGAAGCCGCACTCGGCGTTGACCCGCAACTGGTCGCCTTCAAAGACGAACTGCTTGGTCAGCGCGCGGCCCTGTTCGCGAACTGGCTTGAGCATCGCCCAGCCGTCTTCACGAAGAATGAGTCCGCCTGCCGCCCGCTTCAGCCGTTTGCTGTCCCGCCCCACGCCATACCGGTTGGCCTCGGCCACCAGGCGATCGTATTCCTGCCGCGCCGCCGCGGGCACCAGCACCCAGTCCTTGCGAGGCAGCGTCCACTGCTTGATGGGAATCGCGCTGTACGGGACCACCATTTTCCCGCCGTGATAGAGCGCGCCGGCGCAGGTGGCGCAGGCATAGCCGTAGTCCTGACTGCCGTAAGGGCCGTTGTCCACCCACGGCTCCGGCCCGTGAGCACGAGTGAAGCGCCGGCCGTCGCGGCTTGCATACAGGGCCAGGTTGACCTTGAACTGATCGCGCCAAATCGTACCGGCGTGCATGCCGCGCACATTCTCCGTCCGTGAGTTCCAGATCGGCTCGGTGTGCGCTTCGGCGACGATGCCAATGTAGAGACCGCCCACCTTCCGCACCGAGCCGTCGTGGAATTCGCGGTCGGGGCCGATTGTAGGGTCCCAGTCCGGCGACAGCACCACTTCCTTGGGCGACCAGTGAACAAAGTCCTTGCTGGTCTGTCGTCCCACCTGGCGGATCCTCGGCCCGAAGTGCCAGTGGTGCGAATGCTGGCTATAGGCCACCCAGCGCTGGATCGAGTCGTCCCAGAAGATCCGCGATTCGTGTTGATGGCGCTCGACCACATCGCGGCTGACGATATTCCATTTCCACCCGTCCGAAGAGGCGGCGACGCGAGAGAGAAAGCGCACTCCCTTCTTCCGCGCTTCGAGCGCCGGCCCGTACAGCAGCAGGAACTTCCGGTTCGGATCCGTCTGATCGTGATTCAGCACCAGCCCCGTGCCGGACACGTCATCGGCGTGAACGATGTTAGTAGCCTTAATGTCGCGGTACGAGATGCCCCGGCCGCTGACCGTCTTGTGCCAGTTCAGCGCATCGGTCGACTCGGCGTGGCACAGCACCTGCCCGGTGTTGTACGGATCGCCGCTCAGCGATTGCGTATACCAGAGCCGGAACTTCCGTTCGCCCGGATCCCAGAGGGCGGCGCTGACTCCAGGGCTGAACGCGGTCTCCTCCCAAGGCAGGCCCGAGTATTCAATGAGCGGCTTGGCCGCTTTCTCCGGCCTCATCACGACTCGCTCGACCTGGTCCAGGTGTTCGAGCATGAAGTTGTCGAGGAAAAGCTGCTTCTCGGTGCCGATGTGAGTGAAGGGGAGCTTGTAGTCGGGCGAGAAGTACGGATAGGCCATCGGCTCGTACGGACGCTTTCCGGCGAGGGTATCCTCCATCTTGCGCTCCAGGTCGAGCGCCTCGGTTGTACTTTTCTTCTCAGGCGCCGTTTGTGCGGACAATCCCGCGGCGCCGGCGAACGCCAGCCAATTGCGCCTGGTCAATGATCTTGCTCCATGAGACCAGATCATATACGAACCGGACGGACTCCTGGGAGCCCACCGGCGTTCGCTGTGGGGTTGGGTTGGCCTTGTCCCCTGCCAATGAACAACTACAGTCCGATCAGCGCTAGGATGAATCGGTGCGTCGCCGCGATCTGCTTTCCGCAAGCGCCCTGGCCGCCGCTCCCACGCCGGTCCGCCCGAACGTATTGGTGCTGATGACCGACCAGCAGCGCTTCGACTGCCTCGGCTCGAACGGCAATCGCATTCTGCGCACGCCCCACCTCGATCGCCTCGCCTCCGGGTCCGCCAACTTCCGTCACGCGTTCGTTCAATCGCCGGTGTGCGTTCCTTCCCGAGTCAGCTACTTCACCGGACGCTACGCGCACTCGCACCGGAATCGGGTCAACTACACGCCCTGCGATTCGCGCGAAGTCTTCTGGCAGCGGCTCATGAAGGACGCCGGCTACCAGACCGCGAGCGTGGGCAAACTGCACTACTGGCCGCCGACCCGGGAACACGCGCGTTTCACCGGGTGGGATCGTGTCTACCTCGACGACGGGGTGCCGAAGACCGATTCCTACTCGGACTATGTGAAGTGGAGGCAGTCGAACGATCCGCGGCCTGATGTTCACTACAACGCCGTTCTGCCCGGAGGCCGCAATCCCTTTCGCGGCGCGACGGACTATCGCTACTCCCCAACCCGGTGGACCGGCATGCAATCCGTGGAACTCCTCCGCGAGTTTGCGGCGTCCTCGAAGCCGTTCTTTCTGTTCAGTTCGTTCTTCAAGCCGCACTCGCCCTACACCGTGCCTGAACCGTTTGCGAGCCTCTACGACGGCGTGGAGATCCCGCTGCCTCCGCAGGTCTCGCTCCAGACCATTCAGGCTCTGCCCAAGCCGGTGCGAACCCAGATCCTTCGCGGGCGCTTTTACGACATGGACCGCGCACGGCTCCAGTGGATCTACCGCAGCTACTATGGCGCGGTCTCGATGGTGGACGACCAGATCGGAAAGATCCTCGAAGAACTCGACCGCAGCGGAAAGGCGGACAGCACCATCGTGATCTTCGTCTCCGATCATGGCGATCAGTTGCTCGAGCACGGATTGCCGGAGAAGAACGTGTTCTTCGAAGCCTCGGTGCGGGTGCCCTGCCTGATCCGATACCCGCCGCGCGTCTCTCCCGGCGTCCGCGACGATCTGCTCGAGTCGATTGACCTGCTGCCCACCGTGCTCTCCTGGTGCGGCATCCCCGTTCCCAAAACCGTGCAGGGGCGCGCCATCGACAGCTACACGGCAAATCCGCGCCAGATTGTCTTCTCTGAGAACGTCATGCCGGAAGTGATTACCGGCGGCACTTCGGATCGTCCCTTCGTGCCGGGCAAGGGCGTTGCGGGCGTGCGGCACCCGGACGGCAAGATGGCACGTACCCGGCGGTGGAAGCTGAACTACTATCCGGGCGAAGGCGGCGAACTGTACGACCTGGAGAACGATCCGGGGGAAACGCGTAACCTGTTCAACGACCCGTCCCGCCAGGGAATCGTCAGCGACCTGAAGGGCGCGATCCTCGATTGGATAATCACAGCCGGCGAGAACGATCAGATCGCCGAACGCTGGATGACCTGAGAGGCCGGATTGGGCCACCGTCCACTCCAGGCCGCCTCAGTTAGCGGAAGCGGGGGTCACTTAACGTCAGAGACCGCGACGCTCGCCACCGCGATGTCGTGCTTGTTGATCGAATAGGCGATCCACAGGCGGCCTCCATGCTCGATGACGCTCGGGTAGGCGTAGCGGCCCTCGCCGGCGTCACACAGAATTGCCCCGCGATCGAATTTCGTGCCGTCGGCGCTCACCAGGACCGCCAGAACGTTCCGTTTGCGCGCGGCACATGGGTTGCCCACCAGGATGGCCGCTCCGGTCGTTAGCACGCGCGCCGCGGTCTTCGACTTCGCGTCCGGAATGTTCGTCGCGCGCGGCCGCGACCAGGTGATGCCGTCGTCGGAACTGATGCTCGCGAACAAGCGGAACGAAGCGTGGTCATCGCGGTAGAAGCAGACCAGCGTTCCGTCCCGCCGCTGGTACCAGGAGGGCTCACCCAGCGGGCGGGCGGGGGGCGTGCGGCGCGCCCGCCGCAACTCCTCCTTCGGAATGATGATGCGCGGGGCCGGGTGGAACACGTACTCTTCGGCCGGACCCGCGCAACTGCGCAAGACGGCGGCCTCCATCCTGGCGCTGTAGCCGGCGAGAAGCCAGGTGCCGGCCGAGGTCAATCGGGGGCTTTCGTTGGCCAGAAAATCCGAGTCGAGGGTGCGCGGGGGGCTCCATCGCAGGTCGGGACCAGCCTCCATCACATCGAGATAGAGCGGAGGGTACCAGACGACGCCCGCGCGCAAGGAATCGCTTTCCGCGCGCCGGTTGCGGTTGATGAAGGCGTACACGCGGCCGGCGTTCACCGCCCATCCGCCGGCGGTGAGCCGCCACGGCGGCTCCGGGCATTCCAGCAGTACCTCCGGCGTCGACCAACTCTGGCCGTCGGGGCTGCGCGACCACAGAATGCGCTGGCCGGGCCGGTCCTCCCGGGCGATCCCCGACGACCACATGGCCAGAAATCCTGCCGGGCCGCGGATGAGGTGAGGATGATGCGCGTACTGATAACCCCCTGCCTGGGGATGATGGAGGATCATGGTTTCCGGCGCGAGGCGCGCAAGGGTCGACTTCTCCACCGCGTCAATCAGGGCTTCGGTAGCGTATGGATAAAGTTCGCTCTCGGCCGCCTGGGTGATCGGCGGGGGGAGAATCCCCGCTCCGAGGGCCGCTGCTCCGTTCAGAAAGCCGCGCCGGCTTACCTGACTTGCTTGGGACGTCCTGTTCGACGGAAGCACGCGCACCCGAGGATAGTGTGGCACGATCGCGCTCATTCCGGCCAGCGGACGAATCCGATCTCCAACAAAGAACCGGACCCCTTCCGCCATGGCATGCGCCTTCTGAGGCGGGATTTGCGTCCACACCCAAACTGAACCAAGTTTCGACGGGTGCACTTTCGGGACTGTGGAATTCGGATCAGGGCCGGATTGGCGTGGAAGGATTTCGCTCTGGGCCATCCACGAAGGTGGGGGCGCACAGAACTCCTCGACGGTGTGATAGTCTACGAATCCCGGAGAGCCCAGTGATCGAACTGATCGAAAGCCACGTCGTCTACGAAAACCCTAAACCGCACGTCCGCAGCCGGCACGGATATTTTCCCGGCATGGTCAAGCTGAGGTCGGGCGAACTGCTGTGCCTGTTTATCCTTGGCGAGGCGTTTGAAGCCGCCAATTCCACCACCTATGTCACCCGTTCGCGGGACGGCGGAAGGACCTGGGACCTCCAGGGACCGCTCTACGACAAGCGTGTGCTCGGCGTCGAGACCAATGACAGCTTAAAGGCTACCCAACTGCGAGACGGATCGCTGGTGGCGGTCGGTTATCGCTTCCTACGGGAGGACCCGGAGCAGCCGATCGGCATTGCCGAAACCGGCGGGACCCTTCCGGGTGAGGACTTGGTGTCCTTCTCGCGCGATGAGGGCCGGACGTGGGAAATCCCAACGATCATCCCTCACTCGCGGCCGGAGATGCTCGAAATCTCCGGGCCGTGCATCGAGACATCCTCTGGCGACCTGGTGGCCGTGGCGCCCGCCTACAAGATGGCCGACGGGTCCAATCCCTCTGGACAGATCGGCATGGTGGTCCGCAGCCGCGACAAGGGCCGGACGTGGGACGACAGCCTGGTGTATTATCGAACCCCCGAGAACAACATGACGCCGCTCGAGGCCCGCATCTGCGAAATGCAGCCGGGACGTCTGGCCGTGATCGTCTGGGCCTATGACTACGCGACCGATCGCCATCATCCCAACCACATCGCCGTGTCGCACGATGACGGTCACACGTGGTCCGCGCCAATTAATACGGGGCACATGGGGCAGGCGTCCGGCATCTGCTGGATGGGTGGGGACCGGTTGCTGACGATCCACGCGCACCGCGCCGGCGACACGGGCATCTATGTCCGGATGACCGATTTCGCGGGAGACGAATGGCGTCCGATCGAGGAGACCGTCGTCTGGGGCAAGAACCGCGCCCAAACCCGGGAAGGGCAACCCATCACCGAAATGTTCGCCTCTATCCGCTTCGGCCAGCCGTCGCTGACGCATCTGGAGGGCGACGAGTATCTGGCCACCCACTGGGCCATCGAAGAAGGCCAAGGCCGCATTCGCACCCATCGCCTGCGCATCCGCGCCTAAGACACGATGAAGGGATTCGGCACACTCGACTATGTCGTGGTGGTGGTTTACCTGATCGCCATCGCCCTGGTAGGCAGCTCGTTCTACAAGAGAAAGAGCACGGCCCACGAGTATTTCTTGGGGGGGCGCTCGATGTGGTGGCTCCCGGCGGGAATCTCGATTCTGGCCGCCGACCTGAGCGCCATCACGGTGATGGGAACGCCGGCCTGGCACTATGGCCACAACCTGGAGTTGCTCATCAACTCGCTCGGCTATCCGTTGATGGCTCCCATCGTGATCCTGGTATTTGTTCCGTTCTACGCGAAGTTGAACCTCTACACCGCCTATGAGTATCTGGAAAAGCGCTTCGACCTGAATGTCCGTCTGGTGACCAGCATTCTCTTCCAGGTTCTCCGCGGGATGCACGTTGCCATCGTCATCTACGCCCCGTCGCTGGTGATCAACCTGGTGACGGGACTGCCGGTGTGGCAATCGATCCTGTTCATGGGCCTGTTTACGACGCTCTACACGACGCTGGGCGGAATCAAAGCGGTGATCTGGACGGACGTCATCCAATTCTGCACGGTGACGTTGGGCATTCTGCTGATTTTCGGGACAGCGCTCGCGGAAGTACCCGGCGGGATGACTACCGCCTACCATACAGCACTGGACGCGGGGCGGCTGAAGCTGTTGAACTTCTCACTCGACCCAAAGGAACTGACTTCGTTCTGGGCCTGCATCATCGGCGGCTTTGTGCTGTGCATGGCGCCGTTGACGACCGACCAGGCGATTCTGCAGCGGCTGTTCACGACGAAATCCGCTGCCGACTGCCGGCGCTCGGTGATCGTGCAATCGGTGCTGGTGATCCCCATCTCGCTGCTGCTGGCGTTCACCGGCACGGCGTTGTTCGTGTTCTACCAGGCGCATCCGGAGCGGCTTTCGGGTTTGACGAACACGGACGCCGTGATGCCGTTCTTTGCGGTCCGGGAACTACCGGCCGGGGTGTCGGGACTGATCATTGCCTGCGTGTTTGCGGCGTCGATGGCGGTGATGTCGGCCGGCATCAACTCGCTGACCACGGCTACGACCGTGGACATCTATCAGCGGGTCTTGCGGCCGAACGAATCGTCCGAGCATTACGCGACGGCAGGGAGAATCGGAACTGTGCTGTGGGGCTTGTCGATGACCCTGGTGTCACTGTCGGCCGACCGGCTGGGCGACCTGGCTCTCGCCTACAACCGGGTGGCAAGCGTCATCTCAGGTCCCCTGCTCGGGATTTTCCTTCTCGCTACCATGACCAGGCGCGCGACCTCCAGCGGCGCGCTGATCGGCGCGGCGTTCGGCGCGGCGATCGTCGGGATCGTTCTGTTCCGGACGGAGTGGAGCTTTTTCTATCAGGGGCCCATCGGCGTCGCGGTGACGTTTCTCGGCGGATGGGCGGCCAGTCTCCTGATGCCTCCTCCCGGAGCGGACAAAGTGCAGGGGCTGGTGATCGGCGCCGGTGAACCGGGGTCGACAGTCCCGGCTGCATGATTGGGACCCGCCCTTGCCGCAAACTCGGTTCAGTCCGATGTGCGCTTTCTCAGACTCAAGTGCGAGCCCCAGAGGCGTCCGGTTCCCCTGCGCGAAACGGTGCGGGCCTAGCCGGTGCCGGCTTGCGCAAGCTCGGCTCGAAAGATTCCTTGTTGTCAGGTCCTTACGGGGTGACGTCTGGCCACGCTACCGGCGAGGGTACGTGGCTGATGCGTTTCATGACCGACAACCACATCGGCTTGGAGAGCGGGCTTTGGATCGAAACCGAGACGATTTCCTCGTGGGTCAGATCGAGAATGAAACGCTCGACATAGCCGGGGATCACGTCCGATAATCCCTTCAGCTTGACGGTGTATTTCATCAGGCCGGCGCAGTCCGAGTTCACCGCGAACGTGCCGGTCATTTCGTAATCCAGGACGGCCCCGCCCAGGACAATGGAGCCCGGCCCCGTGAAGTTCCCGTTGTGGTCGATAGTGACGACCGCGGCGCCGACGACCGGCACGGTCTGGCCGACCGTCCATGGGCCTGGCGCGGTGGGCAGCGCCGAGCCAGTAGTGGCAATGGACCACTTTCCTCGCAGTTGTTCGGCGCTGCACTGCGGCTGGGCTCGCAGAGTGGCGGACGAACCCAGCAATAGCAATGTGGCGCATGCGATAGTTCGATGAGTCATGTTCGGAACCTCCTGCTGGCATGATCATCGGGCGCGGGGTTATGGGTCCATAGACAGGAGGTTGACGGCGTCTTGATTGCTTCTTACCGCTTGACGCGAACCTCCTTCGGCGGTACGTGTTAGACGAGGTCATGCCAAAAGCCCTGGATTCGAAGCGCGGGATTCTCCGGTTCAGCGATTTCGAGGTGGACCTTCACGCGGGCCATCTACAGAAGGGCGGCCGGAGGGTGAGCTTGCGCGAGCAGTCGTTTGCGGTGCTGGCCGCGCTGCTCGATCGTCCTGGGGAAGTCGTGACCCGGGAGGAGTTGCGCAAGCGGCTTTGGCCGGAGGATGTTTTTGTCGACTTCGACAACAGCCTGAACACCGCCATCGCCAGGCTTCGCGAAGGGCTGGGCGACTCCGCCGAACATCCCCGGCTGATCGAGACCCTGCCGAAGCGCGGGTACCGGTTCATCGGCAAACTGGTCGCGGAGGCGGGCGGGCGGAAAAAGACGCGGCTTGCCGTCCTGCCGTTTGCGAATCTGAGCGGGGACGCCGCGCAGGAGTATTTCTGCGACGGCATGACCGAGGAAATCATCGGCCAACTGGCCGTGCTGGCTCCCGAGCACCTGAGCGTGATAGCCCGCACTACCAGCATGCACTTCAAAGGCACTCAAAGGGAGGTCGCCCAAATCGGCGAGGAACTGAACCTGGACTACGTGCTGGAAGGAAGCGTCCGCCGGGAGGGCGAGAGGGTTCGCATCAGCGCCCAATTGATCCAGGTGAGCGATCAGTCACATGTCTGGGCGAAGACCTACGATGCCGATCTGCGCCACGTCCTGAGTCTGCAGGCGGACGTGGCAAGGTCAATCGCCGCGCAGATCCGGATTGCGTTGCCGGAGGCGGGAATTGCGGGAAAGGTGGTGGATCCGCAGGGTCACGACGCCTACCTGAGAGGCTTGTATCACCTGAGTAAACAGGACCCCGCCGGTCTTCGCAGCGGGGCGGAGTGTTTTGAAGTGGCGATCCAACAGGATCCTCAATACGCCGCGGGGTACGCCAAGCTGGCGCTTTGTCACGCGCTTGCCGGATACTTCGGCTACACGTTGCCCGAAGTCTATCCGCAGGCGGAGAGGGCCGCCCGGATGGCGCTCGAACTGGATAGGAACTCGTCCGATGCTTATTCGGCAATGGGTGTCGTCCATTGGCTTTACACTTGGGATCTTCCAGGCGCCGAGCGAAATTTTGACCGCGCGATCGAGTTGAATCCGAACGATCCGCAGAGCCGGATGGTCCGTGCCACATTTCTCGCGACGATTCCGGAGGATCACGCCGCGGCCGCCGCCGACATGGACCTGGCACGCGCTCTGGACCCGCTGTCCATGCAGATCCGGATCAACGAGGGCTGGTTGCTCTATTGGAGCCGCCAGTACGATCGGGCGATGGCCCATGCCCGGAAGACGATTGAACTGGATGAGAATTGCGTGCAGGCGCACGGGATGCTTGGCCTTGCCGCCATCGCGGCCGGCGTTCCCGACCAGGCGGTGGCTGCGCTCGAAGTCGCCGGGCCGAGATTCGGAGACCCGCTTTCGGTTTCGTGGCTGGGGATGGCGTATGCGATGGCGGGAGAGGCAAAGAAGGCGCGTGCCATTCTGCGGCGGTTTGAGGGGTCGATGGTGGCCGGCTACGTGCCTTTGGTGTGTCCCGCCTGGGTCCATTTAGGGCTTGGGGAAAGACAAGAGGCGCTGGACCTGATCGAGAAAGCGTACGACGCGCATGATGCGATGCTTCTGATACTGCGCGTTTCGCCGAGCTTCGACACCCTTCGCGAGGAGGGCCGTTATCAGCGCCTCATCGCGCGGTTGAATCTCCCGGAGACGTCAGCGGTCCGAAGTTGAGTTCTCGCGAGGTCTGAGACCGCCGGGCGCGGGCTGCATCTCCTCAGGATGCCCCGCATGACCTGAGCGGAAACGGCGAAGAAGTGCGCCCGGTCCTGCCCCTGGACACTCGTCAGGTCCACCAGCCTACGGAAAGGTCCGCTTCTTTACGTTCTTTACGCTGGTTTTACCAAACTTTGCAGTGCATTCCCGATGGGGATGTGTACAGTAGATGGACGGCGCCGAGAGTATAGTTAATGAACATGGAGACCATCAGGCGGCAGGCGTGGCTTTCCTGGGCCTCCGTCGGTGTCCTGATCGTGCTCTGCGGTACGCTGGCCGTGTTGCAGTACCAGTGGATCGGTGAAATCAGCCGCGCGGAGCAATCCAGGCTGCGTGAGGCGCTGGAAGCGAGCCTGTCCCGGCTTTCGCAGGACTTCAACACGGAAATCACCGCTGCTTGTGCCGGCCTGGTGCCCGACCGCGCCGAGATCGAGCGCTCCGGCCGCGACGGCGCCTACGCGGCCCGATACCGCCGATGGAAGGACAGCGGGCGGGATCCACAACTGATCCGGACGATTGCCGTAGCCGTCCCCGAAGGCGATGGCCTGAAGCTGCTCAGGCTCGACGAGACGAGCGGCCTTCTTTCGCCGGGGGACTGGCCTGGCGACTGGATCGGTACGCGGGATCGTTTGCTCGGGCGGCTGAGGCGACCCGGTTTTGGCGGACCAGGGCCGGGGCCGGGCTTCGGCCCGCCCGCCCAGGAGGGATCGCTGATTGACATCCCGCGCTTCGCCAGAGGACCCGAAAGGCGCGGCCCCATGCCCTTCGGCGGCGCGGCCGAGGAATGGCTGGTGGTGGAAATCGACGTGGACTACGTGCGGCAGCAGCTTCTGCCCGAACTGCTTCGCCGCCACCTGGGTCAGGCCGGGGCGGCCGACCTTCTGGCAACGGTGACGGTGCGCAATCCCCCGTCGAACGTGATCTTTCAATCCGACCCGCAGGCTCGCCGTTCGGGCGAGCCGGATGCCTCGGTATTCCTGTTCGAGGCGCGCTTTGAACAGCTCTTCCGGCGGGCGGAAGGGCCCGAAGGCCGCTTCCGGGGAGGACCCCGCAGAGGGCCCGGGGTGCGTGGACCCGATCCCGGCCGCGGCCGCTGGCTGCTTTCCGTCCAGCACCGCGCAGGTTCTCTCGAGGCGATCGTCACCCAAGCCCGCTGGCGCAACCTGGCGGTGTCGGCGGGAATCCTGCTCCTGATGCTGGTCGCGGTGTACACCCTGGTGCGGTTTTCGCGCCAGGCCCAACGTCTGGCTGAACTCCAGATGGAGTTTGTGGCGGGGGTGTCGCACGAACTGAGAACCCCGCTGGCGGTGATCCGTACCGCCGCCTTCAACCTGCGCGGCCGGGTGGCGTCCAATCCGCCGCAGGTGGAACGTTATGGCGACCTCATCCAGCAGGAAAGCGAGAAGCTCTCGGCCGTGGTGGAGCAGATCCTGCGGTTCGCGGCGGTCAAGGCCGGCCATGTCATCGGCGAGCGCACTCCCGTGCCGGTACCAGCGCTGATCGAAGACTGTGTCCAGTCAACCCGGGCCGCCCTCGACAGCGCCAAATGCCTCCTCGAGCAGAGGATCGATCCCGGGCTGCCGGCCATCCTGGGAGATGCGACGGCCCTAAAACACGCCATCCAGAACCTGCTGCAGAACGCGATCAAGTACGGAACGGAAGGCAGCAACTGGATCGGCCTCTTTGCGGTCGGGTCAGGCGAGGAAGAGAACGCCAGCGTCGAGATCCGGGTAGCGGATCGCGGTCCGGGAATCCCCCCGGAGGAGCAGCCCCACCTCTTCGATCCCTTCTTCCGGGGCAGCCGCGCTATCGGCGACCAGATTCACGGCACCGGCCTCGGTCTCAACCTGGTGAAGAAGATTGTGGAAGCGCATGGAGGTACCGTAAGGGTAGAGAGCGAGCCGATGAAGGGAACCGTGTTCATCATCCGGATTCCCGCGGCCCCGGCGGAGCAACAGGATGAATTCGCGCATACTTCTGGTTGAAGACGAGCCCGGCCTGGTCCTGACGGTGTCGGACCTTCTGACCAGCGAAGGTTATGAAGTCGACACAGCCCTCGACGGGCACGCAGGCCTCACCAAGGCGGTCAAACACGATTTTGACCTCATCATTCTCGACGTGATGCTTCCCCGCAAGAACGGGTTTGAGGTCTGCCGCGAGCTGCGCCAGCAAGGCCGTGACACCGCCGTGCTGATGCTGACGGCCAAAACACAAGTGGTGGATCGTGTAGTGGGGCTGAAGCTGGGAGCCGACGACTATCTGCCCAAGCCCTTCGACCCGTCGGAGCTGCTGGCGCGCGTGGAGGCCCTGCTGCGCCGCGTCAAGAAAGAGAAGCGGCCGCCGGTGGCCCGCTTTCAGTTCGGCAGCGTGGAAGTGGACTTCGACGCCGCCAGGGTGACGCGGGCGGGCTCGCCGGTGAATCTGGCGGCCAAGGAGCTTCAACTTCTCCGGTACCTGATCGATCACCGGGGCAACGTGGTCCTGCGGGACGAACTGCTCCAGAACGTTTGGGAATATCAGAGCGATGTGTCGTCGCGCACCGTGGACGTCCATGTGGCCTGGCTGCGCCAGAAGCTCGAGGAGAATCCGGCCAACCCGAAACACATTCTCACGTCGCGCGGCAAGGGGTACCTGTTCGCGCCGTAGGGGGCGACAGGGGAACTGAAGTTCCCCTTGGGCAGGCTGAAGCCTGCCGCGGCCTGAAGGGCCGCCCCACAGCGGAGACCGGCGCCGCCTCAGGATTGGACTTCTTCGGCCCAACCGGTGGCGAAATGCGTTTGCCCGGCCGACCGGCTGGTGCCGGATTCGGCCGCCTTCAGCAGTTTGTGAACCGTCTTGTGGGTAGGCAGGTTGGCTTCCAGGTAATCGATGCCCTCCGCCGTGATCATGAGGCTGGAACGGTCATCCGGCATGATGAAGCGTTTCGACTTCAGATACCAGACCGTAAAGGTCAGGTGTTCGCGCGGCACAAACATCAGGTTTTCCAGTTCCAGCATCGACAAGGACGGTTGTGCCGGGTTCGATTTGCGGCGGTTATACAGCAGACACAGAATTCCCATCCGGCGGTTGGATTCGCCGTCAACGCCTTCGGTGAATTCCTTGGTAAGAAAGATTGGCACCGGATGCTGTTTCTGGGTCTCCCACATCTGGTCGTAATCTTTCTTCCGCTCCGGGTCAGAAAGGACCTTGTAGGCTTCCTTGATCCGGAGGAACTTCTCCAGGTCCCCGGTTTCCGCGTTGTCCGGATGGTAACGGGCGGCGAGGATGCGATAGACCCGTTGCAGCGTCTCGAATTCAGACTTGGGGTCAATCTGCAGCAACTCGTAATAATCTACAAATTCGTCGTCAGCCATGGTCGCCAAATCCGGACTTTTCCTATGATAGCGTTATCCGAGGGGCGGCGATGACGGCGAACCGCCGTAGTTCACCCGGAAAAACCCACGAGATTCGTTGGAGTTAGGGGCGCTCGAAGACTAGCAAGTACTGGCTGTCCTTGATGTGTTCCCGGCTGGAGAGCAGGCGAAATCCGGCAGCTTCCACCTCCTTGATCACCACATCCTGGTCGGCGCGGATATGATCCATCGCGTTGCCGTTGGGCATTGCAGTGGGCCGCCGGTAGTAATCGACAATCACCAACCGGCCACCGGCGCGCAGACCGCGGCGGAGGCCGGCGAGCATCTCCGCCGGATAGTTGTAATGGTGGTACGAATCGAGGGCAAGAGCGACATCGATGCTGCCGGTGGTGAGATTGGGATCGCGTTCGGTGCCCTTGACAAAGGTGACGTTCTCGAGCTTTTCCTTGGCCGCGTGCTCCCGCGCCTTAGCAAGAAAGTCGTCGTGGATATCCTCTCCTACTACGCGGCCTTCCTTCCCCACGGCGCGCGCCAGGAAAGGCAGCATATAGCCGGCGCCGGTACCAATGTCGGCCACCAACATGCCGGGCCGGAGGTCCATGTGTTCGACGAGTTCCTGGGGCTTCTGGGTGGTATCCCTGCCGTCGCGCAGGAGCGTGGAGGCCACCCGGGCGCGCGCTTCGGGCGTGACGTACCCTTTGTTCGCGTTAACCGCGACCTGCGCCGCCAAGGGCAGCACGGCGGCAACGGTGCAGATGAGGAAGCTTTTCATAGGGGTGGCTCCATCGGGAGCGCCAAAGGCGGCTCCACCATGAATTCGAGCCCCGCCATTTGCATCACGGCATCGCGCAGCGCACTCTCAACGGTTGGCTCGACCGTAATGACAAACGGCAGGTCTTTCTTGTTTTCGCACGGTTCCTGAAGAACCGCATCGAGGCTAACGTGTTTGTCGGCCAGTATGCCGGCCAGAGTAGCGATGATTCCCGGACGGTCGCTGACGCGGAATCGGAGGTAAAAGGCGCGCTTCTGGCGGCTAATCGGCAGCGGGCGGCGTTCGCCCAAACGCTCGTGGGCGAACGGTGACACGCGCTCCGGGCTTCCCGACCGGATCTCGCGCGCCACGCGCATGAGATCGCTGACGACGGCCACGCCCGTGGGATGGGGTCCGGCGCCGCGGCCGTAGTAGAGGGTGTCGGATCCGTAATGGCCTTTCACCCATACGGCGTTGTAGGCGCCCATCACGCTGGCAAGCATGGAAGTGACCGGCACCAGTGACGGGCGAACCGAGAGCAAAAGGCCTTCGGGAATGGAGTGAGCGGCGCACAAGAGCCGGATGCGGTGACCGAGTTTCTTCGCGTACTGAAAGTCCATCGGAGAGATGCGGCGGATGCCTTGAACGTAAATGTCTTCCGGCTGGATGCGCTCGCCGAACGCCAGCGCGGCCAGAATCGCCAGCTTTGATCGTGCATCGTAGCCGTCGACATCCGCCGAGGGGTCGGCTTCGGCGTAGCCCAGGCGCTGCGCTTCCTCGAGCACCGCGTCGAAGGCGAAGCCGTGCTGTTCCATCTCCGTCAGGATATAGTTGCTGGTTCCATTGAGAATGCCGAGTAGAGACACAATGCGATCCCCGGAGATGCCTTCCCGCAACACCGCGTGAATGGGGATGCCGCCTGCGACGCTGGCTTCCATGGCGAGGTTGATTCCCGCGCTGATGGCACGGTCCCAGATGCCGGCGCCGTCGAGCGCGATGAGTTCCTTGTTGGCCGTCACGACGGACTTGCCATGGGAGATCGCCGCCTCGATGATCTCCCGCGCAACCGTGGTTCCGCCCACCAGTTCGGCCACTACCTCGACTTCCGGATGCGCGACCACCGTCTTCCAGTCGTCGGTCTTCAGCACACAGCCCAGCGCGGCCGGGAGTTGTTTGGAGTGAACGGTCCGGCTGCAAACCGCCGTCACGCGAAGGGGGAACCCGAGCTTTTGGGCGATGGCCTCGCGATTCTCCGTAAGGATCGCAAGCGAGCCCAGGCCGACGTTGCCGAGGCCGATGATCCCTACTTTGACTTCGTCCATAGGCTTTCATCTTAGCCTGGACGATAGACACTGATTGCCGCGAGTTGGGCCGGGCAGGCAGGGCTGGGAGATCCAAAAGCGGGCTACTTTCGCTCGTAGACCTCCGTCCAGCGCCGAATACCCTCAGGCGACAGCAGGTGCAAGGCGCGGGTCAACGTCTTCCCGTCTTTGGAGATTTCGGTCCGCGTTGTTTCGACGTAGGAATCGCCCGGAGTACGAAACACGGACTCAAAAGCCGTGGGGCTGACACGGCGAATCACGATCGACCCTTCGCCGTAGGATCTCATCATCGGATACGGTTTGCCGTTGATCGCGCCGTCGAAGGCGAAATCGCGAGTGTCCTCGTTCGTGTAGCGGACTGCGCCGTTGTAGTGAAGTGCGGGTTCGCGGTGGTCGATGCGGAGCACAACCGACGACGGCCGGTTCATCTTGCCCCACGTAGATCGCTGAACATTGAGATGCCAATTCCCGGTGAAGTCGGCGACCTGTGCCAGACTCGATCCGAGCAGGAGGAAGAAGGCCGGCAGGAATCGCCCCAATCGCGTCTCCATGGCTGGTCCCTCCAGGGAGCCGCTTGTACTGTACTCCTTTTGCGGGCGAGAGTCGAAGGCCTGCTCAGCTTGTGAGGCTTGTGACGGCGCGTCCTTGCGATCGCTCTCAGGGGGCGGCCGGTGGTTCCAACCGGTTGCCGTTCCGCCACCGGCTCGCGACAAACAGGACCAGCGCCCCGGTCAAGCCGATGCAGGCCGCGATGTAGAAGGGCAGCGAGGAGGAAAACCCCGGTTCGTTCGGTGACTGAAGGTTCCGGGTGAGGAGGTTGAACGCCCAGGAGCCGAGTCCCGAGCAGGTGACCGAGAGCCCGATCGCCGACGGACGCTGCCGTTCGCTGACATACTCGGACACGTAGCCGGTCTGGACCCAACGCATGAACTGCCGGATGAGCTCAAAGACAGCCGAGAATGCGAACAGAGGGATAGCCGAGGGGGCGGCGCCGATCGCCGCGCCGCAGGCGGAGAAGGCGGCGAGCATGAGCGCCGCCATCCAGAGCGCGGCCTTCTTGCCGGCCAGCAGACCGATCAGGATGCCGCCCAGCAACTGCATCACGTAGTTGGTAACCTCGAGCGCCGCCCAGCCATGGTCCTGGGCGCCAACGATCAGCCCGATCTCCGGATCGCGCGCCCGGTACGGCCGGTAGACGTTGGTGGCCTGAAAGACCGGGCCACCCAGCAAGCTCAGGGTGATGATGAGCGTCAGGTAGCGGCCATCCTTGAGCAGCGCCAGGCTCTGCCGCCAGGAGGACCGGCTGTCCCGGCGAGGTGAAGTCGAAGTCCCGCCATGCTGCCCAAAGCCGAGAATCAGGACGGCGCCCATCACCGAGAACAATGAGTAGACGGCCAGCGATGGATAGAAATGTGGGGACTGGGGCGATTGCCCCGCCGCGGAAAGACCCACCAGCCACCGGCCGATCAGTGGTCCGGCGATGCTGCCGGCGCCCAGCGATGTCATGATGAGGGCGTTGGACAGCCCTTTCTGGCGGTCCGGAACGTTCTGCGCCAGCGAGATGCCGCCGACCCAGATCAACGCGGATGCGACCCCATAGCAGAACGCGGCGGCGCCGAGGGCGGAATCCGCAGCCGCACCCGAGGAGGGAAGAACGAAGACGAGACCACCCACGAGCGCATAGCCCGCCATCCCCAGCGACCAGGCGACTCTTTCGCCCAACCGGCCCGCGAGCAATCCAGCCAGCGGAGGTCCGAAGAGCCAGGCAATGATCTCGTAATAGCTCCACGTCTCCCAGGAGACCCGAGCCATGCCTTTTGCCTCAAAGAACAGCGGCAAGGTGTAGTGCAGCAGCGCCTGGGCAAGAAATGCGGACAAAGCCACGGCCACCACGACCGGCAGCCGGGCAGTGCCGGCCAGGGTGGCGGGACTCAAAGGTTCACGGGTTATTGAAGCCGCCATGGTTGGACCTCGCGGGACGTCAAGCGCCAAACCGGTTCATCAGCTTGCAGATTGTATCCCAGGTATTATTCCATTGAAGCGGCGTGCTCTCAAAGAAAACCACGTCCTGCGCCGGTCTCTGCGACCGGTGCGTCCTGCCGGCCAGCGAGCGCTCGTCCATTGCCCAGCAGGTTTCGATCGGGATGCCGAGATGGGAGGAAATCAATCATGTTCCGCTCCCTCGTGGTCATGATTTACCTCCTGAAGCGGTATTGCACTATGTGAAACGCAATTGAATCATGTGCCGCGGGGCGGCAGTTGTCAAGGTATACGGGAGCGTATACTGGGGAGTCTGATGGCCCGCGCGTCACTACCGCGCCGCGGGCGGCGGGGCGCGAGCGAGCGGTGTTCATCATGAATGACCAGACATGGGCGGACTGGAACATTCCGCCCGAGCAGGTGAGAAAAGGCGCCAATCTGCTGGCAGTAAACGTGCGCCGGCTCAACGGGCAGATGTCCGTGCCGCCGATGCTCAGCAACGTGGATTTGTGGGTCGAGTTCTAGCCGGCGGCAAGGCCGTTAGTGGAAAGGGATCTTTATGAAAGTGGCAGAACGAATCATGGAAGAGGCCCGGCAACAGGGCTTACGGCACTGTTTCGGACTCCCGGGCGGGGGAGCGCCGCTCGAAATGATCGAAGCCGGGTTCCGCCGGGGAATCGAATTCGTACCCACGGCCAACGAATCGTCGGCCGCGATCATCGGCGGCTACTACGGGCTGATGAAAGGTACGGCCGGTCTCGCTCTTGCGGTCCGGGGGGTGGGCGCGGGCAATCTCGTGGGCGGCCTACTCAACGCTCACTTCGAGCGATTGCCGGTGGTCGCCGTGTGCGAAGCCGTCCCGACGGGTTGGGGGGACTGGGCTGGCGTGCAGAGATGCGATCAAGAGAGCCTGTTCGCGCCGGCGGCCAAGTATCAAACGAGGCTCGCCGCTTCCAACGCGGAAGAGGTCCTGCGTACCGGCTTCCGGATCGCAGCCGCTGGACGCCCAGGACCGGTCGCACTGGAACTTCCCGGGGATGCCGATTCGATTGCCGGCTCTTCCTCCGTGCCTGACGTGGACCCGCCGCCCTCGGCCGCCTCGACTGCCGATTTGCAACAGGCACGCGAGTTCCTTGCGCGTTGTTCCCGTCCCGCCGTGATTGCAGGCGCCGACGTTGTTCGAGGGCAGGCGACCGGTGAGCTGAAGAGATTTGTGGAGGCCACCGGGGCGGTTGTGCTGGTGACCATGGAAGCGCGCGGCGTATTCCCCGAGTCACACCCGCGCTGGGCGGGTGTCCTGATGGGGTCGTTCGCCGAAAACGTGGTGGAGAGCAGGGTCCTCGAACAAGCCGATGGCGTGGTGTTCGCCGGGGCCGACGCGATGATGACCCACGTACCTTGGAAGCCCCGCCTGCCGGCTTGCGAACTGGCCGCTAGCGCCCGCTACCGGGCAATGCACCCCGATCCCGCGGTGCGCGTCAACGGAGACCTGAAAGCGATTCTCCGCGACCTGACGCCATCGCCGCCGCGCGCCGGGTTCTCCGAAGACGAGATTCAGAGGCTGCGCGATCAGATCCTGGCCTACTTCCGCCGCCCGGCGGCGGCGCGCTTCGCCGCCCAAGATGTAATTGAAATCACCCGGCGGCTCCTGCCGCCCGAGGGCATCCTGATCTCCGAGACCGGCGTTTATGTCTGCATGCTGGAGCACCTGTGGCTGGTGGACAGGCCCGGAACCTACTTTGGCACCTCGGGTGGCCGGACGATGGGTCTCACCCTTCCAGCGGCGATCGGCGCGCGACTGGCCGACCCGGTCACGCCGATGGTGGGCATCGGCGGCGACGGCAGCCTGTTGATGCGGCTGGGCGAACTGGAAACCCTGGCGCGAACCGGAGTTGCCTTGCCGCTGGTGATTATCAACGACCAGGCCCTGGGCACCATCAAGTGGCGTCAGAAGGCGCGCGGCTACGCCGAGCATGGTCTGAGTCTGCACCCGGTCGATCTGGCGGGCGTTGCCACGGCCTGCGGCCTTCACGGGGCGCTGGTTCAGACGCCCGAGGAATATGAATCGGCCTTGCGCGCGGCACTACGTTCGGATCGCACCACTCTGATTGACGCGAGGGTGGATCCGGGCGCCTACCAGGACAGTTTCGGGCCGACCATCGGCGTGGTGTAGCGATACACGCCGGAATGTGATCTCCTTCGCCTTGCAAGCGAATTGCACTATGTGAAATAATGGGGCCGTTCTGTTTGGGTTCATCGCGAGTGTCAAAGGTGACAGGCTGAGCCCAACCGGAGCCATGGGCAGTCCGGCAGGGCGACTCGATTGACCGGCTCGAGGCAAGTTTCGTGAGTCTCTCAAGGCGAACATTTGTACAAAGCGGTATGCTGTGCGGGTCCGTTCTGCGCGGGCAACCCGGGACGGGCCGCTACCCGGAACCCCTGGGATGGAAACCGCACCACCTGAAGCAGGGCGATGGCCGCGGCGGGTGGAAGCTGATCCCGGCAGAATTCCGATTCGTCCACCGGATGACCGGGCGGTATGTATTTCCGTTCGGGATCACCTATATGGACAACGGCGAACTCCTGCTGGTTGCAAGCTGGCATGACGGGCTGACGAATGACTCGCGCAAGTCGGAGAAGCCGGTCGTCGCCTTCAGCAAAGACCTGGGAGACACGTGGTCCGAGTTCCAAGTGATCGAAGGAGGCGCGGGCCGCCCGGTCGGACTGACCGACCTGGGTAAAGGCCGCCTGTTCTTCCAGACTGACCTCACCGGCACCGTCTACCAGTTCTTCACGAGCGACTACGGACGGACCTGGCCCGAGCGGCAACCGCTGCAGCCGGCTTCCAATAGACAGCCATTCGGCGTCGAGGGGAATCTGCTGGTGGAACGCGACGCAGGCGGCCGAGTCACGCGCGTCGGGCAATCGGCTACAACTACTCCAAGGGAGCGAAGTTCCCCATCGACCCGGCGAACGGAATCCTGCGCTGGTCGGCCGATGGCGGCAAAACGTGGGGCAACGAGTCCATGCCGGACGTGTGGAAGTGGGACGACGAGGCGGGCGGCAGGAAGTACAAGCGCGGGGTAAGCGAAGGCGCCATGGTCCGGGCGGCCAACGGATGGCTGGTGGCGGCGCTGCGAACGGATATCCCGGCACGGTATCTTGCCTACAAGAACGAGGACAGCGTGGAGGGCACTGCCGTGTCCATCTCGAAGGACGATGGCAGGACTTGGTCCTCAATGAAATCCATCTTTGAAGTGGGCCGCCATCACGCGAACCTGCTCCGGCTGAAAAGCGGCGCGCTGGTGATGACGGTGATTGTCCGCGACGATGTCGAGAACGGCAAACTGGCCAGCTACCGCCGCGGGTGCGAAGCGGTGCTCAGCCGCGACCACGGGCAGACGTGGGAGGTGGCCCGGCGGTACGTGCTCGACGACTTCGAGTTCTTCGACGGCGCCAACTGGTACAACGGGGAAACCGGGCATCTCTCCTCGGCCCTGCTGCCCGACGGCCGCATCGTCACGGTCTACGGCAAGTATTTGACGAAGGGCGCAAATATGATCCGCTGGAAGCCCGTCTAAGCCCGATACGGTTCACTCTGGAAACTGCGGCGGACAATGGCTCCGAACCGCGGGTGTAAACCCGCGGGTGCCATGTCGGCGGATGTGAATGGGCGCCCACGCAACCCGCGGGCTTACACCCGCGGTTCGGAGAGAGGATTCGGCGCGACTGCAGGCGCTGGACAACCGGGCAAAAGTGGCCGTGACCGCGACGTCAACAGTATTGCGTCTAAGCCTCTTTGAAACCGGTCCCCGCCAATCGGCGTGCTAGATTGAAAGGCTGGAATGACCCTGAGTTCAGGCGTGCGCTGTGTCGAGGCGCTTCGGTTGTTGTCGAAAGCCAACGATTCGCTCGCTTTGCAGGAGATCGCCGCCGCGCTCAAACTCCACCCCAGCACTGCGCATCGTGTGATGGCGACGCTGGTGAGCCAGGGTTTTGCCGAGCAGGGAGAAGATCGCCGGTACCGTCTCGGTCTGGAAGCGTTCGCCGTGGGAGCGGGGTACCTGCGCCAGTCGGCGATGCGCCGGGTTGCCTTGCCTGCCCTGATGCGCCTGGCGGAGCGGGCGGGGACCAGCGCCTATCTGGCCTACTGGCAGGACGGCAAAGCGGTGATCGTCGACGCCATTCCCATGCCGGGCATGTATCACTTCCACTCGGAGATCGGCAGTGTCGTGCCTCCGTATGCTTCGGGAATCGGCAAAGCGCTGCTGGCCTTTCAGGACCGCAAGGCGTGGGCGGCCATCGGCCCGTTGCAGCGCCTTACCGCGAACACAACTACCTCGGCGGCGGCTCTGGCGAAAGAACTGGAGCGAATTCGCCGCAACGGCTACTCCATCGACAACGAGGAAGTCGTCCCCGGTTGCCGTTGCGTCGGGGCGCCGATCCCGAACGGGGTGAAGGCGCCGTTGGCCGCCATTAGCGTGTCCGGTCCGCCGAACATTGTGAGCCCGGCCCGCGAGCCCGAGTTGGCGCGCATGGTCCAGGAGACCTGTTTCCAGGTTGCCGCGCAGTTGGGCTGCCAGCCCGCGACCTACCCGCTGAACGCGGAACGATGGTCGCCGCGAGCCGGCGGGGCGATTCGGCCGGAACCACAGTCTGCCCGGGCGTCCCATCCCCGCTGAGCACAACTCTTCGAAGCCGATCAATACCGGATGCTCCACATCTGGGACTCGAGGTAGACGTCATGAGCGACACCCTTCAGGTAATCCAGGGCGTAGCTGTTCAGCAGCGCGAGCGCGCCCAGGTCCGAAGGATCCTTGACAACCGCGGCCCACGACTCCAGCGCCAGCTTCAGTGAAGCGATGGCCGCGGCAAGCCTCCGGTTCGCTTCTTCACAAGGTATCCGCGCAGCTCGCCAGCCGCGTGCACTTCCAGCGGAGGCGCCTTGGGGCCGAGGACGATATGGCATTCGGGCGCGGCCCCGGCATGGGCCGCCAGCACCAGGGCGGCCAGCAGACCGATCGCCTTGCATGAAATCACATTGCACATAGTGGTATTATACGGGCGAAGTCGCGCCAGCCCAGGCAAGGGCTCCGAGATGAAGATTACCGGGATCAGCGCCCATGTCATGGGAGTTCCCGGGCCCGGGCGTCACGCTCCTTCGCGCAACTGGATCTTCGTGCGCGCTGATTTGATTCTTACTTCTGCGAGAAGCGTCTGTTGGCGGGAATGGGGCTGCTGAGAGAACCAAGATCGCGCACTCCGGCTTACCGCCCCGACGACGACACTCAGGCCTATGTGAACCTATTGAATGGCCGTGTCCTTCAGGCGTTGGAAGACATGCGCATGAATGCGAGGTGAATCGTGACTGCGGCGTACCCCAACGAGAGAATCACGCATATTCGCGGGATCGACCATCCCGAATCCATTTCTGTCGGACCGGATGGAACCGCATACGCAACCGGCACCGGCGGGCAGGTCTATCGGCTGGACCTGGAGAACAACACCGGCCACCAGTTTGCGTCGACGGCGCCGCGGCGGGTGCTGGGCCAGGCAGTCGACGCGGACGGCAACCTGTACTGCGCCGACGTCAGCGGCAAGGTGATTCGCATCACGCCGCAAGGAGCGGAGACGACCTACGCGACGGGACCCGGAGGCGCCAGATTCCTCTGCACGAACTACCCCGCGTTCGACCGCGCGGGCAACCTTTATCTGTCCGACAGCGGTGACTGGTCGGATCGGATCAACGGCGCCATCTACCGGATCGCGCCGGGCGGAGGCGAGGCGCGGTTGTGGTTCCCCGAACCAGTGA
>JBJXGR010000094.1:0-52707 GCA_046160045.1 Bryobacteraceae bacterium | reverse complement strand
GCTGTGCTTTTCGAAATGGGCCGGAGTTCAGCTACCGGTTTGCCACGGCGTTGGATCACGATGACCGCCCCATCGGCGGCCTCGCGCACCAGTTCTGAAGTTCGGATGTGCAAGTCGCGAATCGAGGCAGTCCTCATACTCTACATTGCAGCACAGTCCAATGTCAGGCTGTTTCAGGCTGTCTTATCCGTGCAACGACTCGATGATCTGCTCGACCACCCGCACGTCTCCGAATCCGCCCGCCTTGGTCACCAGAATCGTCCGGCGGCCGCCAGGATCAATCCCAGTATCAATCGAGGATACCGGGATCCCGGGAAGCAACTCGCCCAGAGGCTCGACCGACGTCACTTGTAACTCGCGCAAGACGGCGCGTGCCGTGTCCCCGCCAAAAATGATGAGGGCGTCGACCGGGTGTTCGGCGAGCCGGCGGCCCACCCGGGCTGCGAGGCGTGAGGCCACGTCCTGTTCGGCTCCTGCAGCGTCCTCCGATGTTGCAATAACCGCCCACGGTCCGGCGGCGAGGGCGCGCGCAGCCTGTTCGCGGGACCGCGGATGGCGGCTGCCGCACACCACCAGCCCGGTGGAGGCTTTCGGTTCAGGCCAAGTGCCGGCTACCGGCAGCGCGAGGTTTCGAATCCAGTAGGGCGCGAATCCGCCAGGACCGCCCACGAGAAGCTCGCCCGGATAGCTTCCCAGAACTGAAGCGATCCGTTCCAAATCGTCGTCGGTGCGGGAATCGCAGACAACGACGCACGATCCCGGGGCCAGCATCTCATGGAGCACTGCCGGGGCCGGAGCATGTTTCACCGTCAAGCTGGAGTTTTGCCGCAACATCTCGATGATCGAGCTTTCGCGGACAGGGTGCCGGCTATCGCAGGCGAAGGGTGTCTCCGCCACCGGCACTCCATCGATGAGCAGAACCCCGTCGACCACCGTGCGGCCGAGTTTGGGGTAGGCCGGAACATAGACCAGCGGTTGGCCGGGGAAAGTCTCCAGCATGGCCGCCAACTCGCTGGCGATGTTCCCCCTGAGAGTCGAATCCGTCTTCTTGAAAAACGCGCCAGCGCCATTCTGGCGGAGGCGCCTGACCGTCCGGCCCACGATGACCGCCGCCTCCCCAGGCGGCAGGTGACGGGTCCCGGTGTCGATCACTTCCGCGGCAAGCGTATCCTCACCCGGGGGCAGATCGAAAAGAACCCGCGAACGGATCCGGGCAGCGGCAAAATGAGCCCCGATTTCCAGCGCCCCCGTCGTGTCATCCGCCAACGCCGCCGCTCGCGCACCTCTCATTTCTTGACTATTGCAACCGCTGCGGACGAAACACCAGGATGTGCTGGCGCGGCAGAGTCTTCAGATTGCTTTCAAATGTGAAGCCTTCCGATTCAACCTCGAGCCGAACCTCTTTCTCCGTCATCTTGTGCTCCAGCCGGATGGGAATCCAGGGTTCCTCTTTGCGGTATTCCAACAGGACCATCCGGCCGGTCGGCTTGAGGGCCGCGCGCATCCGGCGAAGCATTTTCTGCGGCTCCGAGAACTCATGATAGACGTCCACCATGAGGATGAGGTCGATTTCTCCGGCAGGCAGCTTGGGGTCATCCACGGTTCCCAATACGGCTTGAACATTGGTTAGCTTGCGGCGCGCCATGTTCTGTTCCAACAGGCGCAGCATCTCCGGTTGGATATCCACCGCATAGACGCGGCCCATCGGGCCGACCCGTTCCGCCAATCGCCAGGCGAAGTACCCGACTCCCGCTCCTACGTCCGCCACCACGTCGCCCTTCTGGATTCTGAGGACGTCCAGGGCCAGGTCGGGTTCCTCCTCGGCCGTGCGTTCCCCTCTCTCCAGCCAATCCGCGCCTCCCAGGCCCATCACGTGCGCGTATTGGCGGCCGCTGATCGGGTGTGTCCCCTGTGCGAGTACTAGGTGCGCAGTCCCAGTCCAGAACAGAGCGATTGCGACGGCCGTTGTTGAAAAGAAAGAGATTCTGGCGCCTTCCGCTCTCGTGCAAGGCCGTTCGGCCGCGACACGACTGGAGAAAGTACTAGTTCCACGAAGCTTTTGCATGGGCTTTGTAGTCCTCGGTCTTAGTGCTTTACTGCCCTTTCGGGTGACTGTTTCCCGACTTTTGGCATTATACTTTTGCTAAGAGCTAGAACGCAGTGACGCTGCGTTTTCTCGCCGTAAGGAGTGTGGCATGACGTGCCGGTTTCAGCCCTTGGTCGTAAGGTATCGAGCGAAGTCGATCGCGCGCGAAGAAGCCCGTCGTGTCGAACTCCATCTGGAATTGTGCCGGGACTGCCGCACTCTCCTACTTTCCAGCGACTGGGCCCCAGGACCGCCCGAAGCCGAGACGGATCAGGACTTGGCATTTGAGCGCTTGCGTTCGCGGGTAGCAGCCGAGTTCATCACGAATGCGCCCGGGCAAGGCCGTCCGGCGACTGCCGGCTTCACGCGGTTGCGCTGGCTGATTGGCCTGGCTGGAGGCATGGCGGCGGCAATTTTCAGTTTGCGATTCCTCTGACCCGTCAACCGGGTGGTCCGCGTGCCTCAATGTGTCCCACGTTCCATCAGGAAATCCGGAAATACGCTGAAGGCAAACTGCAAGGCGAAGCGAAGCGGCGCTTGGAATTGCACTTCGCGCTGTGCGAAGGCTGCCTGAGGGAGTTCACCCGAATGACCGGCCGGCGTGTGGAACAACCGGTCCTCGGGTTTGAGTCCCTCGAAATGGAGCCGGAGTATTTGTACGGCAACCGGGTCGGCAACCGCCGTCAGACGAATAGCGATCATAGGTCGTTCGATCGCGCTGCCCTGTTGGGCGGTGCGGCCGGGCTCCTGATCGCCTACCTGTTGGCGTCCCATTCGCTTGACGCGGCCACCGGCGGGCGGTCCACCGGCTTGCTCTACCAGGCGGCTCAATGGCTCAGGAATCTCTCCTGGTGACACGCGCGTCGGTCCCTCCTGCAGCTTTCGCCCCCAGCCGCCGATTTTTGTACGTGGCGCTTGGGCCGATTCTCGATATGGTGATACGGGCCGCCCTTTGGATCGGGTTTCTCTTCTGTCTGCCATCGATTATGTGGGCGGCTCCGCTCGCATGCGGCGGGCCCTCCACGGGTACCGGGAACGGATGAAAGTGGCCGTAAGCTACGACCCGGCGGACCCGCGCACGGCCGTGCTCCATCCCGGGCGGGCAGGCTGGGACGAGGCTATCGTCGCCGCATTCTTCCTCGGGGGCGCGTGGCTCATTTGGCGATTTGTCCTTAGGGTCGCTTAGTGCCCCCTGGCCCGCGGCCAGCCTCCCGGCCGGCTTCCCCTGCGGCGGGCGACGCTATCGTATTTCTGAAAGTGCGGACGGCTCTTCTTGCCGGGAGCGGGCGCCCAAAAAACCTGTGTTATTCTGTTAGCTGTTGAAAAACGAGAAAAGAGAAGACAAGGAGTAGTTACAAACCGAATGGCACTGGCGACAGAACGGAAGCGGCAAATCATCACCGATAATCGGGTCCACAAGACCGATACCGGTTCGCCAGAAGTGCAAGTGGCCATCCTCACTGAACGCATTACTCAGTTGACGGGGCATTTCAAGACGCATCATAGCGACCATTCTTCGCGGCGCGGGCTGCTGATCCTGGTCGCGAAACGGCGTCGCCTTCTGACATACCTCCGGAACACCAGCCCAGAACGGTATCGAGCCGTGATTCAGAAGCTGGGAATCCGCCGCTAAAGCCGTCCGCCGCCGGGCATGGGCGGGGACGACTCTGGCGTTTTAAGGGTGGATTGTTCCACCCGCCTACCACGAGTCCATCTCCGGCGGCAAGCCACTGTCACCGAAGTCCGGCGCCTCCGCCGTCAGCTCCGATCTCAGATGATCCCGACCCGTGGAACCGGTTTCCGCGGGCGGCGAGGAGGTTACTATGGTTCACACTTTTGAAGTCGACCTCGATGGGCGGAAGATGACCCTCGAGACAGGAAGGCTCGCCAAACAAGCGAACGGCGCGGTCGTTGTTCGCTCCGGCGATTCGGTAGTGCTGGTTTCGGCCTGCATGTCAGGCCAGCCCAGAGCGAATGCTTCCTTCTTCCCGTTGACCGTCGACTATCGCGAATATACGTACGCCGCCGGAAAAATTCCCGGCGGCTTTATCAAGCGCGAAGGACGTCCGTCCGAACGCGAGATTCTCACCTGCCGGCAGATCGACCGGCCCATTCGCCCCTTGTTCCCCGAGGGGTTCATGCACGAGACCCAGGTGATCGGTTTGGTCCTGTCGGCCGATCCGGAAGTGGATCCCGACAAGCTCGCCCTCGTCGGCGCCGCCGCCGCCTTGGCCATTTCCGATATCCCGTTCCATCACATCATGGGCGCGGTTCGTATCGGATGCGTGGGCGGAAAGCTGATTGCCAACCCCACCAATTCCGAGTTGCGTGAATCGACCTTGAGCATCATGGTCGCCGGTACGGAAGCCGGCATCGTCATGGTGGAAGCGGGCGCCCAGCAGGCCACCGAGGAGACCGTCCTCGATGCGATCGAGTATGGCCACAAGTGCTGCCAGAAGATCACGGCCGCAATCCGCGAGATGGTCGCCGCGTGCGGCAAGCCGAAGATGGTGGTAGAGCCGCCGAAGGTCAATCAGGAACTCTACGACAAGATCGCGTCCGAGTATCGCGAGGCCCTCAAGGACGCGATGGACACCGCGAAGCACCCCAAGATCGAGAGCTATTCGCGCATCGACGACTTACGGCGCAAGTGCGTCGAAGCCGCGGGCGAGGAAGCGGCCTCCGACGCGGGCGATTGCTTCGATCGCCTGAAGGAGCGCATTTTCCGCGACGAGATGCTCAAAGCGCGCCGCCGTCCCGATGGGCGCGCCTTCGATCAGATCCGGCCGATCTCGATCGAATCCAGTCTGCTGCCCCGCACGCATGGCTCTTCGCTGTTTACCCGCGGCGAGACGCAATCGCTGGTCACGGTGACTCTCGGCACCAAGGACGACGAGCAGCGTATCGAACTGCTCGAACCCGGCGAGTCGTTCAAGCGATTCATGCTGCATTACAACTTCCCGCCGTTCAGCGTCGGCGAAGTCGGTTTCATGCGCGGCCCTGGACGCCGGGAGATCGGCCACGGCGCGCTCGCCGAACGGTCCATTCTTCCGGTCATTCCCGATGAAGTCAAGTTCCCCTACACGCTCCGCGTCGTGAGCGACACTCTGGAGTCGAACGGATCGAGTTCGATGGCCACGGTTTGCGGCGCGGCCCTCGCCTTGATGGACGCCGGCGTCCCGATCATCGCCCCGGTGGGCGGCGTGGCCATGGGTTTGGTCATCGAAGGCAACGATTATGCAATCCTGACCGACATCGCGGGCGCGGAAGACCATTACGGCGATATGGACTTCAAGGTCGCCGGTACCAGGAATGGCATCACCGGCCTCCAGATGGACATCAAGGTCCAGAACGTGACGATCGCGATCTTGCGGGAAGCCCTCGAGCAGGCCCGGCGCGGCCGCCTCTTCATCCTCGACAGGATGGCCGAGGCCCTGCCGGAGCCGCGCGAGGCCATGTCGCAATACGCTCCACGCATTTACACCCTGTCCATTCCGACGGACAAGATCCGCGACGTGATTGGACCAGGCGGCAAAGTGATTCGCAGCATCATCGAGCAGACCGGCGTCAAGATCGACGTCGAAGACGACGGTACGATCAAGATCGCTTCGAGCGACGAGCCTTCCGCTCGCAAGGCCATGCAGATCATCTCCGAGATTACGGCCGTTGCCGAAATCGGTAAAACGTATCTTGGCAAGGTGGTCCGGTTGGTCGATTTTGGCGCTTTCGTAGAGATCTTCCCGGGCACCGATGGCCTTTTGCACATCAGCGAGATCGCGGAGACCCGTATCAAGGAAGTTCGCGACGAGTTGAAGGAAGGCGATCAGATTCTGGTGAAGGTGCTCGCCATGGAAGGCAACAAGATCAAGCTCAGCCGCAAGGCCGTGCTTCGCGAACAGCGCGAGAAGCTGAAGTCCGGCAAGTAGTCCCGGCTCGACATCTCAATCGGGGCCGCATGTGAACCATGCGGCCCCGGCTTTTTGTGTCGCGAACATTCTGAGCCGCGACCCTCCTGAGCCGCGACCGTCAGGGAGCGGTGGCTCTTCCCCCTCGATCCTCCCACAACCTCCTCTGAATGCAATCGCACTGCCCCCCTTTCAGAGACCGACCGCCGGCGAAGCCTCTGCTAGCCTGAAGCAATGAGGGCTCATCTTTCCATCGCCTGCCTGCTTCTGGCCGCCTCCTGCGGCACGCCGCCGAAACCGCAGCCATCCGCCGAGGTCAGGCCCTCCGAACTTCCGCCCGTGCCGCGCATCCTGCAGTTCTACGCCGCGCCGAGTGTCGCCAGTCCCGGTCAACCGGCCACGCTCTGTTATGGCGTTGAGAACGCGGCCACGGTAAAACTCCATCCCCCGGTCGAAAACCTCAAGCCGGCCTTCAGCCGCTGTTTCCCGGTGTCCCCGAACAGGAACACCAGTTACACGCTGACGGCGGAGCGCGATGGATTGGCGGTCAGCCGCACGGTTGAGGTCGGCTTCTCAGCGTCCCCGCCGCCTCCGACCAGCGACGCGGCCAACCCGCCGGCCGGCGCGAGCGGTCCGGCGGTCCTTGCGTTCACCGCCTCTCCGGCCGAGGCGGTGGCCGGACAAGCGGTCATGCTCTGCTTCCAGGCCGACAGTGACGCGCTGGAACTTCAGCCCGGCGACGTCAAGCTCGGCGGGGCCCGCGTCGGCTGTTACTCGGTAGCCCCCAAGCAGACCACCGAGTACACGCTCATCGCCCATCGAGGCGCCAGGACGGCGCGCCAGAGCGTGACGATCCGGGTGAAATAGCGCTCGGCCATCCGACGACGCCGCTTGGTCGAGGATGCGTCGAAAACGCGCAATTCGGCGTGTCGAGGGCACCCGCAACTTCCCGTCGGATTCACATCTGCTTCCTTAATTCAACCGAAACGGCGCTGTGGTCGTATTGTAATAATCGAGTGCTAAGGTCATAAGTGAAGTTCCATCCAACACTCTACTTAGTGAATCCCGCAAAACGCTAATGGCCTTGTGTTTCAATAACTTCGCTTTCTTGTCGACAGCTAAGGACAGCCTCATGAAAGAAGCTCTGAAGACTTGCCTGTTTGTCTGCTGGCTTGCCGCGGCGACGCTCCCCGCGCAGACGCTGAGCGTGATCAATGGCGCTCGATTCGAAGTCAGCTATCCAGTCTCACCGGGAGCGTATGCTCAGGCATACGCGACGTACGCGGGCGTCACCGCGACCAATGCTCCGGGTGTGCCGCTTCCGCTGACGCTCGACGGCGTCCAAGTGCTCGTGAATGGCACCGCCGCTCCTCTTTATGCGGTGGGTCCGACCGTGATGAGCTTCGTGGTTCCGAAGGGGACGCAGACCGGACGCGCGAACATCAGAGTCACTCGCGGCGGAAGCGATCTGGCAACGGGAACGGCAAATGTAGTGCCCGTTTCGCCTGGCATCTTCTTTGTGCTCGGCGATCCGCTGGCTCAAGGGGGCATCCTCAATCAAGCCAGCCAATACGCCATACAGGGAGCGCCCGCCCAGCGCGGGAGCACCATCCAGATCTTCGCCACTGGGCAAGGACCGGTGAACGTGGACGTACCGGATGGCGGTGTTCCCGCCACCGGCACGCTCGCTCAGGCCACCGGCACGACCAAGGTGTACATCTCGGTCGACGAGGCGACCGTCAGTTTCAGCGGGCTATCCCCCCAGTTCCCTGGATTGTGGCAGATCAATGCCGTCGTTCCGGACAAGCCTTATATCTCCGGTCAGGTTCCGGTAGTCGTGACGATCGACGGTGTTCCGACAAATCAGGTGAGCTTCTGGGTCGCGCCGTAGTCTGCTCCTAGGGATTCTGAATGCTTTCTAAATGCTTAGCGTTGTCACTAATTGCCTTTTCGGTAACGTGTTTTGGACAGACCGGGTCGATCGTCGGCACGATTTTCGACGCCGCGAACGGACAACCGATCCGCCAAGCGGCCGTGTCTGTCAAGGAAGACCCGAAGAGTTCAGTCCAAAGCGATGTAGATGGGAGTTTTAAGCTCGACCTTCCTCCCGGGACCTATGTCCTGATCGTCAAGGCGGAAAACTTTGTCGACACTACCGTTGATGGTGTCGAGGTGAAGTTGGGGGCGGCGACCCAGGCGAGCACGGTCATGGTTGCCAAAGGCGCATCAACGACAGTGGAGGTGAATGAAAAGGTCGGGGCTGTCGCTGCCTCGGCGGAAGCCGCCCTAACCGAGCGCAAACTGGCAGCCGTCGTCAGCGACGCGATTAGCGCCGACGAAATCAAGAAGTCAGTCGCGTCAGACGCAGCGGGGGCCATCACCAAGGTGACAGGCGTGTCGATCGTGGATAACGGCTATGTCTATGTTCGCGGCCTGGGTGAGCGCTATAGCGCCACCATGCTCAACAATGCGCTGATTCCAACAACGGAACCGGAGAAGCGTGTCGTACCGCTCGACTTGTTTCCCGCAAGCCTGATTGACAGCATCAAAGTGCTGAAGACCTATTCGCCAGACCTTCCCGGTGAATTCTCCGGTGGCCTGGTGCAGATGCAGACGATCGACTTTCCAACCGCGCCGGTGTTCCGGGTTTCCTCGAACTTCGGCTTCAATTCCCTCACGACCGGAAGCCGCTTCGGCAGCTATCCCGGGGGAGGTCGCGACGCATTCGGGTTCGATGATGGCACGCGCAGCATTCCCTCGATCGTTCCCGAGGACGGGCGCATCTTTGCCGGACGCTTCACCCCCCAACAGCTTCAGGAGTTCGGGCGTGCCTTCCCGGTCAATTGGGAGCGGTCGTTCATCGACAGCATGCGTCCCACTCAGAGCTTTTCGATGGTGGGAGGCAACACGTTTGGCCGCTTCGGCCTGATCGGCGCGCTGACCTTCAGCAACAAGCCGCAACTCCTCTCGCAACGTCAGAACTACTATGTGGTCGGCGCAACGGGACAACCGCAGCGATTCACCAACTACGACGACTTCCGGGCGGACAACGAGTCTGCGCGGCTTGGCGGCGTTCTCAACTTAGCCGTACGTCTGAATTCGGCGAACAAGGTTGTCTTTCGGAACACACTGACGCGCGATACCGACAAAGAGGGCCGACAATTCACGGGCTACAACGGCCCGGCGGATAGCCTGCTCAGCGCGCAGCGGTTGCGGTGGGTCGAGCGAGGCCTTCTGTCGACATCCGCCGAGGGCGAACACGCGGTGACGAAGCTCGGTAACAGCCTGTTCCGGTGGCAATTGACCTATTCGTCTTCGAATCGTGACGAGCCGGATCTGCGAGAAACCGTGTATGGCGTCCAGCCTGACGGGCGGCAAAATTTCCTGATTTCCCCGCAATCGGCAGTGCGGTTCTACAGCGGCCTGGATGACCGGATTTACGAGCCGCAGGGTGAGTTTACCAAACCGTTCTATCGTGGATCTCTCACTGGCCTGTTCAAAGTTGGGTTCCGCGGGACGTTCCGGCGCCGTGACTTTCAAGCGCGGCGCTTCCGGTACATTCCGATCAGCGTCACGGGTCTGGACCTATTCGCTCCGGCGAATCAACTGCTATCGGTCCAGAACATCAATCCACGCGGGTTCCAGATTCGTGAAGAGACGCGCGGAACCGACCGTTATCAGGCGGAGATGGACGTTTACGCCGGCTATGCGATGGTGGACATGGCGATTGGCCCGCGTTGGCGGCTGATCGGCGGCGTCCGAATCGAGGACGCCTCCATTGTCGTGACCACCGTCGATCCGCTGGTGCCGGGATCGGTGCCGAGCGTGGCAACGCTCGTCAACCGGGATCCGCTCCCCGCTGTAAATCTGATCTATGCCCTCTCTCCGCGGCAGAACGTACGTTTCGCCTATGGGCGCACGATCTCCCGGCCTGACTTCCGCGAGCTGTCGCCTTTTGAATTTACGAACGTCCTGGGCGGCTTCAACACAGTTGGCAACCCCAACCTCAAGCGCGCCGCCATTGACAACTTCGATGCACGATGGGAGTGGTTCCTTGGCGGCGACCAGGTCATCGCGGCCAGCTACTTTTACAAGCGCTTTGACGACCCGATTGAGGTGTCGGTGCAACCGACGCAGGATTTCCGCCAGAGCTTCCTCAACGCGGAGAACGCGATCAATCAGGGTGTGGAGCTGGAATTCCGAAGGAACCTCCGCTTTGTCAGCCGGCGGATAGCGCCGTTTTCCATCGGCGCGAATTTCACGATTGTCGACTCCAATGTGAAGTTGCCCGACGGGCAAGGGGCGATCGTGCTGACCTCGAAGGAGCGTCCTCTGGTCGGCCAATCCCGGTTCATCTACAACATCATCACCGAGTGGGCCGAGCCCAGACTGCGGAGCAACGCGCGCTTCTATGTCAACTCTGTCTCCCGGCGGATCACCGACGTAGGCGCGGCTGGCTTGCCGGATCTCTACCAGGAACGCAATGCCTTCCTCGATTTTGTGTATCAGTTCGACATCAAGGAAAGCGGTAGATGGAACTTTCGGTTCGCCGCGGAGAATCTGGGCGACAACGAGTATCGATGGACCCAGGGCGGTTTACCGCAACGGAATTTCCGCATCGGCCGGACCTTCTCGGTGGGAACGAGCTTTTCGTTTTTCTAATTCAGAAAGGGACTTGCACAGCATGAAAGTAAGATCAATCCTTACCTTGACCGCCGGGTGCCTGTTGCTGGCCTTGCACGCCGCCGGCGCCGGGACTTCCGATTTTGCTGCGGTTTCGCTTGCCGAGGCGCGGGGCGAACTGGCCGCACTGGAGCAGACGGGTACCTCCGCGGCGATGTGGATCTGGACCGACCGGTACGTGTATCAGCCTAATGAAACACTGGTTCTTCGTTGGACGGTCAAGCCCAACAACGACCTCTATCCGTACACGGTTTTCGCCTATCGTCAGAACAATCAAACCGGCGCGAAGACTTACTTCCCCGGCAACAGCTCAACGCCAACGGACATCTTCGGAAACAACGCCACTCAAGGCTATCGCATCACACGCCTTCCCGCGGCGCCGAAAGGTGTGCTAGTCGGACCCGGTGGATCGGTGGTTACGAGCGCCCTAGCGGTCCCCAACGAGCTTGGGATGCACACCGCGGTTGTCGAGGTTCGAGACTACACGGGCACGCGTGTGATCAAGGCCTCCTACTTCAAGTTCGGCGTCGTGGATGGGGTGGAAACCCTTTCGGGCGAACTCACCACGCCGAAGACGCTGGTGCGGACAAAGAGCTACCGCGTGAGCGGCGTCTACCGCGTCAAAGGAACGACATTGACGGTCGAATCCGGGACGATTATCCAGGGAGAACCCGGTTCTCAGCCGCCCTCCGCGATCCTCGTCGCCCGCACATCCACGATTGTCGCCAACGGCACGCGCTCGCGGCCGATCATCATGACCAGTTCGCGTCCATTCGGGCAGCGCGCTCCGAGTGACTGGGGCGGCCTGGTTCTCCTGGGGCGGGCATCGGTCAATCAGACGGGTGGCGATGCTCCGATCGAGGGATTGCCGGACGATCCCGACTTCCGCTACGGCGGGAACGACGACAACCACAACTGCGGCGTGCTGCGCTACGTCCGCGTTGAATTTGCCGGCGTCGTGCTCGCGGCCAACAACGAGTTGAACTCATTTACCTGGGGCGGATGCGGAAAGGCGACGGTCTCCGAATTCCTGCAGTCGCACTACGGCCAGGACGACGCGTTTGAGTGGTTCGGTGGAACCAACGACGGGAAGTATCTGCTGGCCACCTTCTTCCGTGACGACGGAATCGACTGGCAGAACGGCTGGCGAGGTCGCGTGCAGCACGCGGCTGTCCTTCAGGACCCGTCAATTCTCAGCAATAAGGGGCTCGAAGCGGACAACTGGGACGGCAATCTTGGCGCGACACCGATCAGCAATCCAACCCTTTATAACCTGACCATGATCGGAACCGGCCTTGCCGCGGCAGACGAGGCGAATAGCGCTTTTTGCGTGCATATGCGCCGCAACACGGCCGGTTCGACTAATAATGTCATCTGCCAGAACTGGGGCAACGCGCAACTCCGCATGCAGGATATCAACGTCACGCGAGCCGACCCGCAGTTTTCGATGAACGGCTTCCTGATGTGGCAGGGAAACAAACTGGCCAGCGGCGCCAACACCATCACGGGCCAACTGGCGGGATCAGCAGCCGAGGTCGCCTTCGCTGAAGGTACGCAAGGACAAGGCCGCAACTTCATCATTGCCGACCCTAAGCTAGCCCGGCCACTCGAACTTAGCAATCCGGATTTCCGTCCGCAGTCTGGATCACCTGCTCTTGGTCCTGGATGGGTGGCTCCTCCCGACGACGGGTTCTTCGATCAGTGGGCAAGCTGGATCGGCGCGTTCGGGTCAGTAGACTGGACCGAAGAATGGACCATGTCGATCCTGGAAGCAGATGTAGCGCCGTAGCGAACAGCCAACAAGTCTTGATACAGCCCCGGAGCACCCGCTTCCGGGGCTTGTTTATTTCGGGCCCGCACTTTCATTTCGGACTACCGAATCTCGACCACTAAGGTCCGATACGGCCGCTGTCCCAGGTTCGTCAACTGCGGCGCGTCCTCTCCCTTGTCGTGCCAGATGACATCTCCCGCCTTGCGTTGCCGAACGGTTCTCTCGCCGGTCTTCGAGTCGATCCGCTCGTACCGGCAGTCGTCGAAGAACACGATCATTCACAGGATCACTCGGATTCGATATCATGCGGAGACAAAGGAGAAGTCGAGCGCAGATGGCATTGAGTCCTGAACAGGTTCGCCAGTATCACGAGGACGGTTTTCTCATTGTCGGCGACCTGGTGTCGGCGGAGGAAATCAAGGCACTGGGGCAGCGAATCGAAGACGCGTGCAGCGGGAAAGTGGACTTCCCGGAGCGGGAGATGGAGTGGGAGCCGGACGCGCCCCATGTGCGGGACATGAAACATGTCCGCAAATTGCACAACGGCGTCTTCCACGATGAGGTCTTCCGGAGCATGGCCTGCCATCCCAAGATTCTCGATGTGGCGGAATCGCTGATCGGTCCGGATATCAAGTTGTTCGGCGACCAGTTGTTCATCAAGCCGCCCGGCGGCATCGAGAAGACCTACCATCAGGACTCCCCGTATTTCAAAATCGAGCCCATGGCGCTGGTGTCCGGTTGGGTCGCTGTGGACGACGTTACCGCGGAGAACGGGTGTATGCGGGTGGTTGCCGGCAGCCATAAACTGGGACCCCAACCGCACAGCGATGAATGGATGGTGGGAACGCGGCGCGACATGAAAATTCCAGACCGGCTCATCGACCGCGGCCGGGAGCGGTTGATCGAGATGAAAGCCGGCAGCGTGAGCTTTCACCACAGCCTGCTGATGCACTCCTCAGGGCCGAACCACAGCCAGCGGTTCCGTCGCGGGTACGCTTTCCATTACATGACCGCGCAGTCGCGATGGACCGGAGATCCGGAAAAGAAGCCCGACTATCTGCTGCTGCGGGGACGCGAACATCCGGGCTGCGTCTGAGCCTATTCGATGCCCATTTGCGCCAGCCGGTAGCGGAACGCGTTGCGGGTCAACCCCAGCAGCCGGGCGGCATGGCTCTTGTTGCCTTCTGCCCGGCGTAAGGCCTCACGGATCAGTTGCTGCTCGTAGCCGTCCAGCGTCAGACCGTCGGGCAGGAAACCGGTATCGTTCGATCGCTGGGGGCGCGGCATGGCTTCAATGCGGATGTCCGCGGCATCCAGCCGCGTTCCGGAACAAAGAACCATGCTTCGCTCGATGACATTCTGAAGCTCCCGCACGTTGCCGGGCCAGTGGTACTCCAGAAGTTTGTTCATCGCGGCGTCGGTGATGGAGTCGACCCGGCTCCCCGTCTCGGGGGCCAGGCGTTTGATGAAATTCCCTGCCAGAAAGGGGATGTCCTCCTTGCGCGCTCGCAGCGGGGGCATGTTGATCGGGACGACATTCAGACGGTAGTACAGGTCCTCACGGAAGGCGCCTTGCTCCAGGGCGGCCCGGAGATTTTGATTGGTCGCGGCGATCACGCGCACATCGATCTGGCGGGTCCGGTTGCTGCCCAGCCGCTCGAACTCGCGTTCCTGAAGCACCCTCAGCAGCTTGACCTGGATCGCCGGAGGCACGTCGCCGATCTCATCGAGAAACGCCGTGCCCGTGTCCGCCTGCTCGAACTTGCCGGGTTTCATCTGCACGGCGCCGGTAAACGCGCCTTTCTCGAAGCCAAACAACTCGCTCTCCATCAGGTTTTCCGGAAGCGCGGCGCAGTTGATTTTGACGAACGGCCGGTCGCGGCGGGGAGAATGGTAGTGGACCGCGCGTGCGATCAGGTCTTTGCCGACGCCGCTCTCGCCGCAGATCAGCACGGTGGCTCGAGTGGGCGCGGCGCGAGTGATGGTGGCGAAGACTTCCTGCATGACATCGCTTCGGCCCACGATGTTGTCGAACTCGTAGCGATGGCCCAGTTCTTCCCGCAGGCGCAGGTTCTCGGCGCGAAGCGAGTTCACTTCCAGCGCCTTTTGCGTGACCGCTGTGAGGTGATCGAGCGCAAAGGGCTTGAGGAGAAAGTCGGTGGCGCCGAGTTTCATGGCCTCGACGGCCGCCTCCACCGTACCGTAAGCGGTCATGACGATCACCGCCGCCTGGGCGTTCTGGGCGCGAATGCGAGAAAGCAATTCGATGCCGTTCATCCCGGGCAGCCGCAGGTCCGTGAGGACCAGATCCGCCCGTTCCGCCAGCTTCAACGCCTCCTCCGCGGTGGCGGCCTTGTCGACCTCATAACCTGCCGATTGCAGGTGCAGTTCGATGACCCGCCGCAGCTTTTCTTCGTCGTCTACGACGAGGATCCTCTTCTTGATCATGCCTCTCTCTTCTCGGACGGCGTGGGGGAGGCCGGCTGGATTTCAGTCTCGGCGCGGCTCATCGGCAGGTAGACTCGAAACACGCTGCCCTTGCCGAGTTCGCTATCGACATCGGTGCGCCCTCCATGCTCATCGACAATCTTTGCCACGATGGCCAGGCCGAGGCCTACGCCGTCCGGTTTGGTAGTAAAGAACGGGTTGAAAATATTCTCGCGGTGCCTGGGATCGATGCCGGCCCCGCGGTCGATGACGGAGATCTCGGCCATGTCGCCCGAGGGCAGGGTTTTCACAGTGACCGCGCCGCCCTGCCCGGTAGCTTGTGCCGCGTTCAACAGGAGATTGTAGACGACGCGCTCGATCATATCGGCGTCCATCGGGAAGGGGCGAATTTCGGGCGAGTAGTTCTTAAAAATGGCCACATCCCGCCGCAATCCGGCGCGCTCGATCTGGCCGACGGCGCGATCGATGACGTCGGCGGGATCGGCCGGCGCGAGGCGCAATCGAAGCGGGCGGGCAAAGTCGAGGAAGCGGGTAACCAGCAGGTTGGTCCGGTCCACCTCGCTCGAAATGAAGTCGGCCAACTCCGCCGCAACGGCCTTGTCTCCGTTCAGTTGCTTGGCCAGCATTTCGGCCGACGCCTTCATGGTGCCGAGCGGATTGCGGAGTTCATGGGCGAGTCCGGCCGAAAGCTGTCCCAGTGCCGCGAGGCGCTCCGAACGGCGGACAGCGGCCTCGGCTTCCCGCAGATGGCGGTTGGCGGCAGCCAGTTGTTCGGCCACGGCCTGATGCCGCGCGGCCTGCTCCCGGGTAGCGGCCGCCTGCCGGTTGGCGAGATATCCGGCCAGGCACAGAACTACCAACCGTAACCCGAACTCCCGCAGCCCCTGAGTCTCGATGACGTAGCGGTTCCAGTCCAGGCGCGCCAGGAAGGACACGTAAGCGGCTGCTGTTCCCAGGGTCACCACCGTCGCGCCGAATGGTCCGAAGGCCGTCGATCCCGTGATGATCGGGACCAGCAGGACCAGAAAATAGCTGCTGTTGGGCCCTCCGGTGAATCCGATCAACAGGTAGCAAAGACCCACTTTCAACCCGACCGCCAGCACGCGCCCGGTTTGCGTCTGCAGAACGCGGAGGCGGGGCTCGACCAGCTGGAGCAGCGCCAGCACTGTGAGCAGCGGGATCTCGAGCGGGTCGTCGGCGACGCTGATCCACTCGATGACGGCGAATAGCAGCACCCAGACGAAGTCTTCGCGGGTGAACCACGTCCGCCATCGCGCGGGGGGCACGACCCTATCGTATCAGGCACGGCGCGGGTCAAGACCACTGCCGGTCTTGTGTCACAATGGGACAAATCTCATGTCCAACGTCCCTGACCCCGAGCAGGAAGTTTCTGTCTCCGCGGAAGCCGCGGAATCGTTCGCAGACATCCTGTCCGAATACGAACAATCCCATCGTGAGACCAAGCCCAACCAGGAGGGCACGCGCATCGGTACCGTCATCGCCGTCACCGCTGAAAACGTGGTGGTCGACATCGGCTACAAGATGGAAGGCGTGATCCCGCTGGCGGGCTTTCAGGGCGTTCCGCCGAAGAGCGGCGATACCCTTCAGGTCAGCATCACCGGCCGCGATGCCGAAGGCTATTACACGTTGTCGCGCATCCAGGTGGCCCGGCCGAAGGACTGGACCTCGTTCGAAAAGGCGTTCAACGAAAAGGCCACGATCGCGGGAAAGGTCACCGGGGTGGTGAAGGGCGGCCTCACGGTGGATGTCGGCGTCCGCGCGTTCATGCCCGCTTCGCGTAGCGGCGCGCGGGATGCCGCAGAGTTGGAAGGGTTGGTGGAGAAGGAGATCACCTGCCGGATCATCAAGCTCGACACCGCCGAGGAAGACGTAGTGGTGGACCGGCGCGCCGTGCTGGAGGAAGAAGAACGCAGCGCGAAGGAACGCCGGTATTCGGAGGTCCACGAGGGCGACGTCCTGCGCGGCAAAGTCCGGACGCTGATGGAATACGGCGCGTTCGTCGACATCGGGGGAGTGGACGGCCTCCTGCACGTTGCGGATATGTCTTGGGCGCGCCTGGGCAAGCCCTCGGATCTGTTGTCCGTTGGCCAGGAGGTGGAGGTCCGCGTCCTGAAGGTGGACCCTGGGAAGAAGCGCATCTCGCTCGGGCTGAAGCAGCTGTCCGCGGATCCATGGACGGTCGCGCAGGACAAGTACAAGACCGGTGAACGCATCCATGGCACAGTGACCCGCGTCACCGAGTTCGGCGCTTTTGTGGAACTGGAAGAAGGAGTGGAGGGCCTGATCCACCTTTCCGAGATGTCGTGGACGAAGAAGATCCGCAAGCCTTCCGATGTGGTGAAGCCTGGCGACAGCGTGGAAGTAATGGTGCTGGGCGTGAACCCCGCGGATAAACGGATTTCCCTGGGGTTGAAGCAGGCCCTGGGCGATCCTTGGGCGGAGGTCGATACCAGGTTCCCCGTCGACTCCATCGTTGAGGGGAAGGTAACGAACCTGGCGAAATTCGGAGCGTTCGTGGATGTCGGTGACGGCATTGAGGGCATGATCCACATCGGCGACCTGAGCAGCGAGCGGCGGATCAATCATCCCAGCGAAGTGGTGAAAGCAGGCGATTCGGTGCGGGCGATTGTGCTCGGCGTGGACCGCGAGCGAAGGCGGCTCCGGCTGGGCGTCAAACAATTGCAGCCGACGACCACCGACGAATACATCGCCGAGCATCATGAAGGCGATGTGGTGACCGGTCGCGTGGCCGAAGTCCGGGGAGTGAGGAGCCTCACGGTCGAACTGGCCGATGGGGTGCGAGGCCAGTGCGCGGTGAAAGAATCCGGCACGCTGCCCGTCGCCGCGGATTCCGGGGGACGGACAGCGGCCGATTTGTCGTCATTGACCTCGATGTTGGCCGCGAAGTGGAAGGCCGGAGGATCCTCAGCGCCCACGCGTGCGGAAGGGGTACGGGAGGGCGAGGTCCGATCGTTCCGCATCGTGAGGCTGGACAAGGCGAAGAAGCAAATCGACGTAGAGATGGTCTAGAGAGAGGACCCTCTCGGGGAAGCCGCAATCGAACGGCCTTGAACTGAACGTTTTCAGATCCCCTGGCCGGCTACGGAGGACCTGCGAGCGGCGGGCAAGCAGTGCGGGCTTTGCGGTTGGTTCCCGGGGCGAACGCCGGTTCAGTTCGGGACGAGTGTTCCATCCTGTGTTTCAGCCTGATACGCGCCAGTACCCTGTGAAACGGCATGCGCCGGCGAGAAGCTTCCTGGAACGCTGTCGCGATATCGATGCCGGCAAAGAGCGGAGCGGGTGTTTGATTGGAGTAGTCCGCGATCGTCGGGCCGGGTTGAACTCCTTTGTCCATGAGAATCAGGCTAAGGCTTTCCATCCCGTTCATGTGCTCCCGGGCTCCCGACCAGCGGTAGAGTTCCGCCTGAGTGCAGACGCCGGCCCGAACGGGCCCATCGTCGATGTACTTCAGAATCGATTCCCGATAGTGGAGTTCCAGCGCGGTGGCATAGAAGCGCTGTGTCCAGTTGACGCCGTTTTTGAGCGGGTTGGCCTGTTGGCGCCACCATTTCTTTCCCGTCTGCTCGTCGGTGCCGAGCGGCACAAACAGCTTCCACGGCCGGTGTTTGTATTTCCGGTTGAGGTATTTGGAGGTTTGACTTTGCATATCCCGCATGAGGCAGGAGATGCCGGTTTTGGTCCTACCCTGGAGCAGCCAGTGTCCCTGGCTATAGGTGAGGCAGTAGTCATGAACGACAACACCGTAGTGGGGGGCTCTCTTCCGGAGCAGGGCAAGGCTGAAGGCGAAGTCTTCGTCATCGAGAAAGACCCATTGGCCTTTGTTGCCACGTTGGACGACGTGGTAGAGGAGGTGAGATTGGAAGTTGCGGCGAGGTCGCGGCACGGCAGTGGAGAAGCAACCGATGGGCCAAAGCTCGAAGAGTTGGTAGGATCGGCCGGGTCAGTCGGAGGTGTGGAGGAGCAGTTGGGTTCGGGAAGACCGGGATCGCGGCACGGCAAGACCGCAATGACGCGGCAGCGGGGCTGACCCAAAAAACCGGTGCCTGGCACCATGGAAACCCGCGGAGGCAAAAATTTTTTTCGTGGCGGGCCCCTGCGGTAACTGAGCCCCCCGGTGCCTGGCACCGTTGCCAAGAGATACACTTCGGCGGTGCCAGGCACCGGGTTCAAACGCTCCGATCGTGCTTGGGCAGTCTGGATTCCCGGCGTCCAGGCGCCCGACCCGTCAGCCTATCCCGATGAGGGGTCGACTGCTCGATTGCCGCAAGGTCAATGGATTCAAATGGATGTCAAGGGCCGAGCCATCGGCCCCTCAGAAGTGCTCCTTCAGATCGCCAAAACGCTCCACCTGAAGGACCTTTCCGGCAGATTGACGGATCTCCTGTTTCTCCAGCACCCACGTGTGTGCGTGCGGCACGAACACGGCGTTCAGGCCCGCCTCCAACGCCGGATTGATGTCCGACTTCGGACTGTTCCCGATCATCCAACTGCGTTCCCGGTCAAAGTGCAAATCGGCCGCCAGCGTCTCGTAGGCTGCGCGATCTTTCTCCTTCACGATCGCCGTGTGACCGAAATAAATACCCAATCCCGACCGGTCGATCTTCAGTTTCTGCTCTTCCGGATGTCCTTTGGTGAACAGAACCAGGTCATGCCGCGTCACCAGGTACGCGAGCGTCTCTTCCACGCCTTCGAGCAGTTCCATGGGAGCGTCCAGTATCCGGGTCGCGAACCGCATCACCGCCTGGAGATCCCCGTCTCCGATCTCGCGCTCGCATAGATGCTGGTAACACTGCTGCAGATTGCGTCCGAAGTTCAGCGAGCCGTATCCATGCACCTTCGCGTTGACGAGTTCGATCTCGTCGAGGACGGCGCGGACCTCCGGCGGCGAGAGCGACGAGTGGTCCAGGAACTCCACGAAGTCCGCGAACGCCTTCTCGAAGTAGATGTTGTTCTCCCACAACGTGTCGTCCGCGTCGATGATCAAGTGCTGGCGGGTCATTTGGTTTCGCGAGGGGCAAGCCGGAAGGGAATCTCGACGACGGCGTCCAGTTCCACGGGAGCGCCATTCCGCACGGCGGGCTCGAACTCCCATTTCGAAAAGGCGGCCACGGCGTCGCGGTCCAGGCGCTCGTCCACGCCGCGCAGCACGCTGACATAGGTGACGGTTCCGTCTTTGCGGATCATCGCCGACAACCGCACGCTCCCTTCGATGCGCTCCTCCATCGCAGTGATGGTGTAGACCGGATCCACCTTGTGTTTCGGCACGGGCGCGACCAGACCGCCCTGCACCTCGGCATCTCGCTCGGCGAACCACATCAGCCAGCTTCCGGAGTGGCTCGTCACATTTGGCGCCTGAATCACCAGCGAGTAAACCGGGCGTCCGCGAAACTGTGGCGTCGGCGCCGCCGAAACCCGCGTCGCCGAACTCTTTCCGCGAGGCCCGGTCTCGACAATCTCGTCCTGCCGGTCGGCCGCCAGCGCGCGTGCTACCACCTGCAGGTTCTCCCGCGAAGCCGGGGCGGCCTGAATCGCCGCCAGCGGCAAGGCCGATGCCGGGGGGCTCCCCGTGGCATCACGAATCATCAACCCGGGCAGCGAGACACGCGCCGAAAGAACCTGCGCCCCATCGCCGCCCTTGCTTGACGGGCTAGGACTCGCCGAAAACTCCCCTGCCTTCGATCCCTGCGGGAGAACGGGCGCAGTCTGTGCGGAGGGCGTCAGGCTGATCACCGCGGCGGAGAGATTCGACTCACCCGCGGGCAATTCGGGTGCACCCGGGAGCTGCGCGACATCGGCGTTCGACCTTGCCCTTTGCGAAGCCGGCGGCGAGAACGCCCGCCCGCGGACGGTCCAGCCGGTCTCCGGCAGGAACGCCGTCTGCACCGCCAGGGGAGGCGCATCCACGGCCGGCGCACTGGCCACCGACAGTTCCGTCCGCGATCCGGCGCTCGCGCTCGGTGGCGGAGCGAAGTCCTTGCCTCGAACTCGAGCCGATTCGATGGGCAGCGCGGCGGCGGGATCGTTCCCTTCGACTTTTGGCGCCGGCGGCAGCGTCAGTTTGGCCGTTTCCACGGTTCGGCGGGCCGGCGCTTCAAATGCCCGAGGTCGAACCCGCACAGCCGGCAAATCGGGTCCCGATTGATCCGCAATCGACGCACGAACGTCCGGCGCATTCTCGAGGTGTAGTTCCCGTCGCGTCTCGGCCGCTTTCCGCCCAGGCGGCTTAAACTCACGCCCTTTTAGCCGCAGATTCTCTTCGGAGGGCGGACGCGCATCCCGCACGTCGGCTCGAACCTCGGGCGGAGCCGGCAACTCCTCCGCCGGCGCTGTCCGCTCCGGAGGCGGCAAGAACAATTTCGGCTTGGCAGGTTCCGCTGGAGGTTTCACTTGCGGCACTTCGAACGCAAGCAGATTGGGCGCTTTCAGCTCTGACTTTTGCTCCAGCCGCGGCGCCGGCAGCCACGTCATCTGCTTCGCCGGTGGCGCTTTCTCCGGCCGTGCCACGATGGTCTGCTCCTTGTTCTTCGCGGCCGTGCGCGGAGGGTCGGGCGCGCCCTTCGTCTGGGGCGAGACCTCCGGCAATTTCACGTCGAACCGGTACCAGATGAGCTTCTTCGCGTTCGCTTTGAAGACGGTCTCGAACAGCGATTTCGGTCTTGGCCTGGACGTTCGCGGGTCGCCGATCGCGAAGGCAAAGAAAGCGGCGTGCGCGGCGAGCGAGAAGGCCAGTGGTCCGAGGCGGGGACCGCGCCGTTCCGGCAGAGGCCGGAAGAGGCTCGATTCGTCATACAGCCCGGTCACGTCATCACAACTTCGGCACGCTCCGTCCGTGCCCGTTTAACGGCGCCAGTTTCTGCATGCGCTCGGTCTCCCGTACCTTGGGAATATAGCTCGTGAAGAACTGAGTCACCTGCCTCAGCCGCGACCCCTCCGACCGGTCGCGGAGCAGCATGTGGAGAAAATCCAGGTCTGGCAGGCCGTGCGCAAGTTGAAAGCTCAACTGCGGGTCCGTGAGTTGGGGATCTCCGAACGGCCGCGGCAACTCCAGTTCCAGAAACCGCCGGTATTCCTCCAGTGCCTGCACCCGGAGGGCGTCGGATGCGGGCTCCGGGTCCTCGTCGTCAAAAAACTCCACGTCCGCCCGAAGAAACGACCCCTCTCGATCGACGCGAAGAACGTGGAAACGCCGGACGCCGATCGTCCGGATGTCCAGCCGGCCGTCTTCGTACTCCTTCAAAACCTGATCCACCCGAACGCTGCACCCCGCACTGGCGATTCCTTCCTCCTTTGCCAGTACGATTCCGAACTCCGACCGGTTCCTGATGGCTTCCCCGATCATTTCTTTATAGCGTGCTTCAAAGATGTGCAGAGGCAAAGGCGTACGGGGAAAGACGACGACCGACAACGGAAACAGAGGCAAGACCTGCGCCTGCATGGTACTATTATGCCTCTTCGCCTTCCCACGGCTTGCGGTTTTACGCTCATGGATTTTGCGGAACGAGTCGCATTGATCACTGGCGCTTCTGAGGGACTGGGAGCGGCCACCGCTCGCGCCCTGGAGCGGCGGGGCGTTCGTTTGGCCCTGGTCGCCCGTACGGAATCCAGGCTCCGCGACGTTTCCCCGGGCGCCCTCCACCTCCCCGGCGATCTGACCGACGCCCGCTTCCGCTCCAACCTGGCGGCGCGCGTCCTCGAACACTACGGTCGCCTCGACATCCTCGTCAACAACGCCGCGGTCGGACTCTACGCGCCTTCCTGGCGAGCGCCCCTCGAGGCCACGCGCGCAATGTTCGAACTCAACTGGTACGCGCCGCTCGATCTCATCCAGCAGGTCGTACCCCACATGCGGGAACGCCGCTCCGGCATGATCGTCAACATCAGCTCCATCGCCGGGCAGATGACGCTACCCTGGTTTACCCTCTACAGCGCGAGCAAGTCCGCCCTCGGCGCTCTGAGCGACGGCCTGCGCATGGAACTCGCCGCCAGCGGAGTCCGTGTCATGCTGGTTCTGCCCGGCTACATGAATACGGGCTTCCAGAAGCACGTCCTGAGCGGAGCGCCTCCGCCGCGCCTGGTGTCCGGCAAGCGTTTTGGCGTCACCGCCGACGAGTGCGCCGCGAAAATCGTGGCCGGCATTGAACGCGACGCCCGCACCATCGTCACGCCTTCCACCGGGCGCTGGATTGTCGGACTCTTCCGCCTCGCGCCCACGCTGGTTGAAGCGCAGCTACGGCGAATACAACAATCGAGCGAGGGGCCTGAGTGATCACCAAGCTCAAACGGACGCCCGGGATCTACGTGGTGGGCTTCATGGCCTGCGGCAAAAGCACCGTCGGCCGCCTGCTCGCCGATCGCCTTGGCTGGGCCTTCGCCGACGTGGACGACGACATCGAGGCGCGGCAGCGGATCTCCATTTCAGAAATCTTCGAAACGCTGGGAGAGGGCGTGTTTCGGGACATCGAGCACGAAGCGCTTCGGGCCCGCGTCCGCGAGATCGAGCGCGGCATCCCGTGCGTTCTCGCGCTCGGCGGCGGAGCCTATGCTCAGGAGCGCAACTTCGAACTGCTCCGCGACAACGGCGTCACCGTCTGGCTGGATTGCCCGTTCGCGACCGTCGAGCGGCGGGTGGCGGAAGCCACGCACCGGCCCCTCGCGCGCGACAGCGCGAAGTTCGCCGAACTCTACGCCGCGCGCCGTGATGCCTATGCCCGCGCCGACTACCGTATCGAGATCGCGAGTGATGACCCCGAGGTCGCGGTCGGCGCCATCCTCGCGCTGCCCTTATTCTGAGATGAAGCTCTCAAGATGAATCTGCGCAGATCCGCTGTCTCCATCTTCCGAGCCGCCCTGGCGGCGGCCGATCCGGCGGAAGCGATCAGGCGGCACGTTAGCCTCGCCGGCGACACGCTGCGGGTCGGCAAATTGCGTTTTCCTCTGGACCGCTTCCGGCACGTCTATGTGGTGGGCGCGGGAAAGGCCGCCGCCACTATGGGCAAGGCCGTGGAGAAGCTGTTGGGTTCCCGCATCACCAGCGGCCACCTCAACACCAAGCACGGCCACACCGCAAAGCTGAAGCGAATCCGTCTGCAGGAGACCGGCCACCCGGTGCCCGATCTCAATGGCATCGAGGGCTCGCGGGAGATCGCCCGAATCGTGACCGCTGCGGGCCGCGACGACCTGGTGCTGTGTCTCTTCTCCGGCGGCGCGTCCGCGCTCATGCCGTTTCCCGCCGAGCCGGTCACTCTTGCGGAGAAACAGGAAACCACCAAATGGCTGCTGGCCTGCGGCGCGAGCATTCATGAGATCAACGCGGTGCGCAAGCACATCTCCGCGATCAAGGGCGGTCAACTGGCCCGCCTCGCTGCGCCGGCGACCGTAGTCTCGCTGTTGCTGTCCGACGTCATCGGCGACGATCTCGATGTCATCGGCTCCGGGCCGACCGCACCCGATTCCTCGACGTTCCAATCCGCCTGGGACATCCTTCGCAAGTATCAGTTGCAGACCCGCGTTCCACCCTCGGTTCGGCAGCGTATCGAGACCGGCTTGACTGGCGTGCTCCCCGAGACTCCCAAGGCGAACGACCCCGTGTTCGCGCGAACCCACAACCTGGTGATTGGCAGCAACCGCCTGGCCGTGGAGGCCGCCGCCCGGAAAGCCCGCGAGTTGGGTTTCCGCCCCATCGTTCTGTCGACGTTCATCGAGGGAGAGACGCGGGATGTCGCCCGCATGCACGCGGCTATCGCAAAACAGATCCTGGCCACCGGGGAACCCGTGAAGGCGCCCGCCTGTGTGATCACCGGCGGGGAGACGACGGTCACGATCCGCGGCGATGGCAAGGGAGGACGGAATCAGGAGTTTTGTCTCGCCGCGGCGATCGACCTCGCCGGTCTCGATCACGTGTTTGTCCTCAGCGGTGGGACCGACGGCACCGACGGCCCGACCGACGCGGCAGGCGCCCTGGCCGACGGCTCCACCGTCGCGCGCGGAGAGCGCGCCGGTCTCAGAGCCGCCGACTTCTTCGCCAGAAACGACTCTTACCCGTACTTTGAAGCCATCGGCGATCTGCTGAAGACAGGACCCACAGGTACCAACGTCATGGACGTCCGCTTGGTCTTGGTTTCTTAGACGATCGTCACGGTCTTGCCCCTGGCCGACGCATCATAGAGCGCAAATACTGTTTTCAGTACGTGTACGCTCTCCTCGACGGGAATGGCGGGCGGATCAAGGCCTCGAACGATGCGGACCGCGGACTGAACCAGCGGCAGGTATTGGTTGCTGAGGTAGGCGGACTGGTCGACGAATGACTGTTTGCCGCTCCCGTTGATATACCACTGGAGCGGCTCCCCCTGGTTCAGGCTAAACCGGAGCCAGCCGTTCGAGCCGTACAGCAGGAAGTGGCTCTGATAGCCTTGCTCCAGGTAGCAGGAAGACTGGAAGCTGCCGACCATCCCCCCATCGAAATCCAATCCCGCCACGTTGGCGTCGTCGACCTCCACCGGCTGTCCGCCCACATTGCGGGAGAAGCCGCACAGACGAGTGATCTTCTGGCCGGAAATGTGCTGGATGATGTCGACGTAGTGGATGCCGACCGCCATCAGATAACCCCCGCCCGCCTGCGACTTGCGCGCGCGCCACGAACGTTGGAACTCCGGCTTGGTGAAACGTGCCTGGTCTCCGATGATGTAGGCGTCGACGGAATACAGCTTGCCAAGCTGCCCGGAATGGACTAGCTGGCGCGCTTTCTCGACGATCGGGCTGTACCGCGTCGCGAAAGCCAGCATGAGGTGCCGGTGATTCCGCTGAGAGAGTTGCGCCAGGGGCTCGAAATCGCTGAACCGGACGCAGGGGTGCTTTTCGGAAAGAACGTGGCAACCGGCATCCAAAGCCAGCCGCAGGGCCGGCGGCATGTGATGGGACTCGAGCGTGATCAGGGCGAGATCGGGCCGGAAGCTGCGCAGCATTTCGGCTGGGTCCCGGTACGTACGCAGCCCGTTGCCGATGACGCCGGAGGCCTTTTCGAACGATCCCCCTGTGGAGTCGGCCAGCGCGACTTCGCCGATGCCCTCACACTTGGGCACCGCCGCGAGGTAGAGGCTGAGATGCGACCCCGTCGGTTCTGCGATAATGCCGAGTTTGACCGGGGGACCCGGCGCTGCCTGCAGCCCTGCGGCGGTGGTGGCGAGAAACGTTCTGCGCTTCATAGGAAATCAGGCAATCTGTTGGGCGGTGCCGGTGTTAGCCGCCTGGTAGGCGGCAAAGACGACCTTCATGACATGCAGCCCCTCGGCGGTAGTCATAAAGGGTTGCGCGAGCCCGCGGACCGCATCCAGAAAATTGGCAGTGATGGCGACGTAATCGTCGGTCTGGCTGGGAGTGGGATACCTCGTCACGCCCTTTGGGGCTTGCGGGTGAGTGGAGAAGTACTTCAACGGCGGATCGCCCGGCAGGTCGATGCGGAGCCAGCCCTGCGACCCCCACAGGATGATCTTATTGTCGCTGCCGCGATCCAGATAATAGCCCGTGTTCAGGGTCCCGACCATCCCCTTGCTGAAACCGAGGGTCACCACGGCGGCGTCCTCGACCTCGATGGGCTGGCCGCCGACATTGCGCGTAAAGCCGGCCACTTGGGAGATGGTGTCACCGGAGATGTACTGGATGAGATCGAGGTAGTGAATGCCGTGAAAGATGAGCTTGCCGCCGCCCGCCTTGGATTTGAATGAAAGCCAGGAGTCGTGATAGGCGGGACGCGTCAGCCGAGTCTGGTCGCCGATCCAGTTGAGGGTGGTGCCGTAAGGACGGCCGATATAACCGCTGCGGACCAGTTCCCGAGCCTTGATTGCGGCAGGGTGGCCCCGCGACGCGAAGCCCATCACCAGATGAAGCTTCCGTGAGTCCGCCAGGCGAGCGACGCGCTCGTAGTCTTCCAGCCGCACGCATGGCGGCTTTTCGGTCAGCGTGTGGGCGCCGCTTTCGAGGGCGGCGGCGATGCGCTCGGGTGCGTGATGCGCCTCGACAGTGACCACGACGGCGTGCGGCCGAACCTTGGCCAGCATCTCGCGGTAGCTGGAGTAGGTTTGAAGCGTGGCGGCGCGTGGTCCGAGGGTCTCCCGAGCCTGTTCGAACATCTTCCCGGTCTCGTCGGCGATGGCGACGAACTCGATCCCCTCGTGCGTAGCCAGGCGTCTCAGATAGCCCTTGAGGTGACCGCCGGTCGCCTCCGTGATGATGCCGACTCGAATGGATGAACTCATTGTCAACACAAGAAGCCCCACCGGTGGAGAGGCTGGACTACGCGGGTTCCCCCGCCGCCGCGCGCTCGATCGTGTCCCGGCGGAGGATCGCTACTTCCATTCCCTCCACGCGGAGATACCCTGCGTCGTGAAACCGCGACAACGTTCGCTCCACAACTTCCTTCACCGCATGGAGCGATGCCGCGAGTTCATCGGGCGTACCGGGAATCACGAAATGATCGGTCCCGGCTTTCCGGCTCTCGTCCAGCAAGCGGCGCGCCAGCCTTTGGGCGACGCTTTCGAGGGTGATCCCTTCGAACAACTCCAACAGGTTGCGCAAGCGTCTGCCCACCGAGGCCAAAACCTTCAGCGTGACCTCCGGGTGACGGCGGCAGAAATCGCGGAATTCGCCTTTGCCGATGAAGTAAGCGATTACCGGCTCAACCGCGGAAACGGAGGCCGGATACGGGCCATCGTCAAACAGAGGGAGTTCCGCGATTGTCGCGGGTGCGGACTCAACCGCCAGCGTGCCCTCCATTCCGTTCTCCGAGCGCCGGAAAATCTTCACCGAGCCCGACGCGATCAGAAGCAGCCCATCACAGGGTGTCCCCTCGTGGAAAATCGTGGCCCCGGCATCGAACCGCCGCTCGCTCATCAAGTGGCAGAGACGCGAGGCTTCCTCATGGTCGAGGCCCGCAAACAGCGGCGCCCGTGAGATCACTTCCAGCTTTGGCGGCATCGGCCCTCTTTGCCCATCGTACATCCGGTCAGCGCACGGCCACGGTCACGCCTTCCTGGCTCGGCCAGTTGCCGACGTAAATCATCACCGGTTGGTTGCCTGCGCTCAACCCCTCCGGAACGCGGGCATTCACCTGAAGGACGCCAGCCAACAGGCCAGGCGCCCCCCCGGAATAGAATAACTGGGCCTCCACGCCGCCGATGGTGACGCGCACCGGCAACTTCGGCGTGGGCGCCGGAACCTGGTTGATGCGTCCGTCCTGGCCGCCAGGGTCGGTCTGTCCCTCGCCTGTGCCGAAAATCTGGACGATCGAGCCGCGGGCCGCTGGATTCCGGGGAGTGTTGACGGAAGAATCCTGGTTCAGGATCGCACCCCCGCCGCGCCCCGATAGATCCAGCGTGAAGATGCCCGGAGACGCCGGAGCGATGTTCACCTGCCCCAGGAAGGTCTGGCGATTCTGATAACGGACTTCCATCTGAACGCCGGTCCGGTCCGCGATCGAATAGGGGACGATGAAATTGATCTGCTGCGGTGTGGCCGCCAGCACGACGGCACGCACGGTCTGGTTATTGAAGAAGATCCGTGTCTCGATCGGCTCGTTGGCCAGTTGCGATCCGAAGATCGACGCAATCATTCCCGGCGCCAGGTATCCCGGACGGTAACTTGCGCCGTTGGTGACGTTGGCGATGCGGACTTCCGGGCGAACATAAGCCGCCTCGGGGTCGCGGATGAGGTTGGTCACATCCACGGCTTCTATATCTGAACCCCGCACCTGTCGCAGTTCGCGAAGCACGTCATTGTTCCACCGCTCGTCCGGAACCCCGCTCAAGTACCAGGGCGATCCATTGTCGGCCAGCATCATCCCGTATTTCTTCATCGCCCGGAGAATCACCTGCGCCGCCGGCGAGAACCCGCTGATATCGAAGTTCGCCTTCAACCGGAATCGTTGTCCCATAGGCGGGAGCGCCGGATCGCTGAAATCCGAGGCAAAATGCCGGCCCGGCCAGACAAAGGCCCGCTGGGTGAGGGGCGCCGTCATGCGGATGGCATGCCGGATCTCGCCCGCGGCCACTTCGTCATAGCGAACCAACCCGGGAAAGATTGCCAGACCCGCCGCGTCCGCGGACGTCCAGTTCCGCGGGCGCAACTGGTTGGCCTTGAGATCGAACACCGCGCCCGACTCTGCCCGCCACCCGCCCCCTTCCGGAAACGCCTTGTACAACTCGTAGAGCACACAGCTGTCGCGTTCCATCACCAGCACATGCCGGTCGCCCGTTCCCGAGGGACCGCCTTCCACCGGAGCGCCCCCGGGAATCGGATAGGGACCCGGATCGCTCTCGAGGGAATTGCGAAAGACCATGGGAACCTTTGCCTGGGTGCCCGTCACCACGAGAAACGGAATGCCAATCGGCGCATTTTGAAAACGCCCCGCGCCGAAATTGGTCACCACCTCGCTATCCCGGCCAATCCTGGTGACGTAGTCGCCGGATCGCGCGTCAACTGGCAGGGCATCAACCGGCGTGTTCCAGACGTTGTCCGGGGGGAAGATGTCGCAGGTCTCGACGCGGGGCGGTTGCCCGACTGCCGCCGAAACCCAGCCGAAACAGCAAACGACCGTGAAATAGAAGGGGCCCCTCATGGGCCGATTATACTGGAGACTGCATGTGGCAGAGCCTCCTGGTTCTTCTTCTTTTCTTTACCTCTCCCCTGTTTGCCGCCGAACGGGCCACGGTGACGATCCTGGCAACCACGGATTTGCACGGCAATATCATGCCGTACGACTATTTCACCGGGAAGCCGGCTAATCGGGGCCTTGCTAAGATCGCCACGCTCATCAACCGGGTTCGCGCCGAAAACCCGAATACCCTGGTCATCGACTGCGGCGACACAATTCAGGGCACTCCGCTTGAATACGTCTACCAGACCTTCGTGCGAACGTCGAAACCGCCCCTGGGCCTGGAAGCGCCGCCCGGGTTGTCGGCCGACCCGATGATGCGGGTGATGAACCATCTGAAATTCGATGCCATGGTGCTCGGCAATCATGAGTTCAACTTTGGCCTGAAGAACCTGGATCGAGCCCGGGCCGACGCGCGCTTCCCCTGGCTGTCCGCGAACACCCAAGGCGGGAAGGAGTTTCTGCGGTACACCATCAAACGCTCCGGCAGGATTCGCGTGGCCATTGTCGGCGTCACCACTCCCGGCGTGCCGACCTGGGAGAAACCGGAGAACTATGCGGGCTATCGGTTCATCCCGATGGCAGAGGCGGTCAAAGACACCCTGTCGGAACTGCAGCACCAGGAGCAGGACGTGGTGGTTGTCGCCGCACACTCCGGTCTGGACCGCGATTTGAAGACCGGTGAACGCTTTCGTGCGCTGCCTGGCGAGAACGACATCTATGGGATCGCACAGGTCCCGGGAGTGGATGCCATCATCTTTGGCCACACGCACCGGGAACTACCGCACGCGTCCATCAATGGCGTCCTGCTGAACCAGCCTCGCAACTGGGGGATGTCGCTCGGGCGGGTGGACCTGACGCTCGAAAAGGTGGAACACGGCTGGAAAGTCGTCGAGAAGACCAGTACCACCATCCCCGTGACGGACGACGTTCCGGCCGATCCGGAGATTGTCGAAATCGCCAGGCCGTATCACGAACTGGCCGAACGCTACCTCGGCGCCGTGATCGCCGAAGCTCGCGAATCCGTCGATTCGTCGGCCGGGCGCGTCCGCGACTCCGCCCTGGTGGATGCCATCCACGAAGTGCAGATGCACTACGCACAGGCTGACGTCTCGTTCGCCGCACTGTTTAATCCTCGCGTGCGCGTTCCCAAAGGCCCGGTTACGGTACGGCAAATCGCTGCATTGTACCTGTATGAGAACGAGTTGTACGCCGTGGAAGGGACGGGCCAGTTGGTCAAGGATGTCCTCGAGTACTCCTCCGGCTACTACCTGCAATGCCCGGACGCGGTCTGTTCGCAGGGGCCCCTGATCAATCGCAAGATCATCGGCTACAACTACGAAATGGCGCAGGGCGTCGACTACGAAATCGACCTGACCCAACCGCCCGGCAGCCGCATTCGCAATCTGCGGTTCAAAGGGGAGCCGCTGGCGATGGATCGGAAACTCCGCATCGCGGTGAATAACTACCGCGCGGGCGGCAGCGGAGGATACTCCATGTTCCGGGGCGCCAAAATCGTCTGGCGCTCCAATGAAGACATCCGGCAACTGATCATCGACTATTTCACGGCCAAGAAAACCCTGCCGGCGAAGCCCGACGGCAACTGGCGCGTGGTTCCAGAATCCGCGCAGCGGTTACTGGACGCCGAAGCGAATCGGGAAGCTTCCCGCTCGCTGACGCAATAGTGCTTCAAGCCCACGCCGGAAAAAGGTGGCCCGACCTCGGTATTACGTTTCATCCATTCGAGAAGGTGGATCCTGCCGGGATTCTCACCCCGCCAATTCGGTCCCGCTCGGGCCGGTTCGGCCGCAGGAGTGCCAGGCGAGGCGAAGAAGAAGCCGGCTGCCGGCCGGCGGCGACAGCCGATTGGCTTTGTTCGCTCGAATTCGTGGACGAAACCGCCGCGACGGACACAGGCTCGGTAGGCGGTTCCGGGGGATCGGCTTCGTTTGCTCCAAGCACGCCGGACGTGCGCAGGCGCTCGAGTTGGCGAATCGAGCGCTCGATCGAACGTTCGAGTTGGGCCTCATAGTGATATAACCGATCGAGTCGACAGGTCGCCTGTCCGAAGGCATCATGGAGGATCTGCGATTCCACCTCGTAGCTCTCGGGACCTTCGGCATGTTCGGGGTCGTCGAGGATCTCGTGGACGCCGGCGTCCCTGAGAGTGTCAACGAAGGTGGCGGTTTCGATGCGGCGAACGCGGCGGAGACGCCACTCGGCGGCGGCGATACGGTCGACCAGGGAGAGTTCAACCGGGTCGACGGGAGCGAAGCGCCGGTAGAAGGATTCGCGGAATGCTTCGAAGTCAGGGGCGGATTCGACGCCCATGAGGACGATCTCACGGCTGCGGAGGCCATGTTTGAGGGCATTCCGGGCGGAGACCGTCTTACCCTCGGAGGACCGGGGTCCGGTGGATTTGAGCGCATTGGCGCGGTTGGCCTGGAGTTGAGATGGAGACAACACGAAAATTCGTCCTTTCATCCGTGAACATAACCAGGGAATTGGAGGACGTATTTTCTGAAATTCGCAAGTCGTAGAAAATCAAGGGAAAATAAATCTGAGACCATTGTGAACGATTTCCGCAGGACGGCCCGTGCGTTCTAAGGAAGAGCCGATACAAGTGTGACGTGATCGGCTTTGCGGGCCGGTGACCGGCGTCTATTGCAGGGAGTCCGTCGTAGCGCCAGGCCGGATGCGGGGCCGGAGGTCGAGGCGAATTCCGGGGCCGCGGGTTCGAAAGTACGCCACGATCGGAAAGTGATCGGAGGTTAACTGCGTCTCCGGATCGTCCGGATGGTCGGTCAGGATAGCCGGGTCAACGCGGCGTGCCTGGACGAACTCTTCGAGAGCGTCGGCTGAGATCAGGCAATGGTCGTAGTTGTTTCGGGGCTCGCCGCCACTCGCCACAGGGGCCCGCGACGTGGGCTCGTGAACGGTGATCGCGAACCGGCGTTCGCCATCACGAAACCGAGGGTCCGGATCCAGTAAGCCGTCGAGGGTGATTCCGCCCCGACCCGTTTGATTACTCAGCCTTGACGGCAAATTGAAATCGCCGCAAACGATGACGTCGGGATCATGGTCGGGGCTGTTGAAGTAGGCGTCCAGGTAGTCAAGGATGTTGGCAAGTTCACGGGCCGATTCCTGGCTGTTCCCGTCGTCGAACGTCAGGTGGAGGGAGATCAGGGTGAAGTCGAAATCACCAACTTCGAACCTTGCGATATGAGGCGGGTGCAGAGATTTGGCCCTGTCCCGGCCGAGCGGGCCGGACGTTGAGGTGGGGTTCGTGAACAGCGCGAAGGCGTCCCGCCAGGATGCAGCGAGGCGATACCATATCCCGTTGTCCATGGAGTCCTCGGTGTCAAGAAACGAACTGCGCCAGGTGGCAGTGCCACCGGGGAGTAAGTCCCTCAGGAATTCGGAGTTGCCGGCCGCTGGGATCTCTTGCGCGGCCAAGAGCTGGTAGGTTCCGCCGAAGAGACCCCGGAGCGCACCGGCCACCAGATTCGGCCGGGTGCCCGTAGAGGTGGTTGAAGTTCCACCAACCTGGATGTTCCAGGACACAACCGCAAGCCAGTCCTCAGGAACAGGAGCGCGGTCGTGAGGCATTTCGGCGAGTCTTGCAGGGACCCGCTGGGTTCGCAGTTCGGCCAACCGCTCTTCCACCAGGGTACCCGTTCCAGCGGTGGGCGCAGAGTCGCCTTCCACATAAACGAAGACTCCGGCCTGGCTGCGAGCCGAGCCGACGGCAATCTCGATAGGGAGTGCTCCTCCAGACGCGAAATCCGGGGGGATCAAAGCGTTTACCTGGAGAGCCCCACTGACGAAACCCGGGGCCATCCCGGAATACAAGACGGGCACGTTAGCGCCGCCGATCTTGACGGTCAAGTCACCCAACAGGCGAGGCAGATCGGCGCCAATCACTTTTCCGTCTTCGCCGGCCGGCGTCGTCTGTCCGCCGCCCGTCGCGTAGATAATGATGGCCTCGCCTTTTTTCGCTCGGCGGGCCTCGCCATTTACCGACAGGTTCTGATTGAGAATCGCCGCCTGCCCACGCCCGCTTGCATCCGCTGTGAAAATGCCGGGTCCTGCCGCGGTCACCGGAACAATGACCGGGTCCGAGCGGCGTCCTTCGTACTCTACTCTCACCTGGGTAGAGATTCTCCCAGCCACGGCATAGGGCACGACAATACTGAGTTGGCGGGAAGAGGTGTAAATCACGGGTGCCGGAATGTCGTCCCACAAAACACGGGTTCCTCCGAGGGAAGTGGTGACGTGAGTTCCGGCAGGATTCACTTCAAGGGTTCTACGCGCAGCAGGCCCGAGGTTGTCGCCGAAGATCACAACGATTTGCCCTGGCGCGACAAAGCCGCTCGCGTAACTGGCCGCGCTCACGACACCGCTGAGAGTGAAAGCCGGATTTGGTGCAACCGGGCTGCAGAGATTCGCTGGCGATTTCGAATTCCGCGGCGCGGGAGCGGCCGCCACGAAATCGGCCGTATTGCTGTCCGTATCCGTGCAGCCTCCACCGCGACGGATAGCCGCGGTAAGGTTGGTTAGTTCGGGAGCAGGACGGCCTTCGAAATGGTTGGCGTCGCCATATCCAACCAGGTCGACGAGATTCCCGCCAGTGGGATTTGCGCCGCTCAAAGCCGTTTGGCTCCGAACCAAGGCCACCTTTCCCGAGGAGAGGCTCAACGCCAGCCCACCGGTCGCGTCCGGCGCGGGTAGGGACACAGTGCCACCTTGTCCGGCCGCGGCCTGCACCAGATAGTACTGGCCGGGCTGGATGATTCCCGATAACGATGTTCGATCCCAAGTGGTGCCGCTTGCAAACGCATACTGAACCGTCCAGCCAGCGATGTCCACAGCGCCGCTGCCGCGATTGAACAGTTCGATGAAATCGTTCCGAAGACTCGCACCTTGATTGCCGCCGCCACCATATACCTGGCTGATCACGACGTTTGGCGAGCCAGTTTGACCCAAGCTAACTTCGGCAAGGGCGATGAAAGAAAGGAGAAGAACGCGGATGTGGCGGGTCAACATGTGGAGTTTCCTGACGGAGCGATTATAGGGCATGGAAACCCTGTTCCGGTTCAGATGGAAATGGAGGAGGCGTTCTCCCAGTACGGTGATGGAGAGAACGCATGAAGAAAAAGAGGTTGGGGAACTCTAACCGGTGTCTGGGTTCCGCACGATACGCGGAACCAGATCGTGGATTTCGTCCGGCGCTGGTCCGACAAGACCGAGATCGGCGCTGGACGGTTCATTGGATGGCTCGACATTACCGCCAGCAAGTTCTACGACTGGCGGGAACGCTACGGTAAGGTGTGCGAGCACAACCGCTGGGTTCCCCGTGATTTCTCATCTGGAGGATTGGGAGAAGCAGGCCATCATCGGCTTCCATTTGAAGAACCCGATGGAAGGCTATCGGCGGCTGAAGTTCATGATGCTCGACGCCGACATTGTTGCGGTGAGCCCGACCAGCGTTTGGCGGGTGCTGGGGCAAGCGACTGTTGTCGAACTGGAACGGCAAGCCGTCGAAGAAAGGCACGGGCTTTGAGCAACCGCTGACGGCGCATCAACACTGGCACATCGACGTGTCGTACATCAACATCAGCGGGACGTTCTATTACCTTTGCAGCATTCTGGACGGCTGCAGCCGATACATCGTCAACTGGGATCTGCGGGAGTCGATGATGGAGTCGGACATTGAGATCATCCTGGAGCGGGCCAAGGAACTGCACCCGGAGGCGCGGCCCCGGATCATCTCCGACAACGGGCCGCAGTTCATCGCCAAGGACTTTAAGGAGTTCATTCGGATCTCGGGCATGACGCACGTCAGAACTTCGCCGTCGCTCTTTCAGACCCCGGTGTAGAATAACCGCGTGTCCCCGAATGCACGCGAACCCGGCTCTTCCCGGCGCGACCTGTTGCGGTCCTCCGTTTTCTCGGTCGCGGCCCTGTCCCGCGGACCGGCCGCGTTCCCGCAGGCAAACGCCCGTGTGCCCGAATTCGATCTGTTGTTGACCGGCGCGCGCGTGATGGATCCCGCCGATGGCTTGGACCGGACAGCCGATGTCGCCGTTGGAGCCGGGAAGATCGCGGCCGTTGCACGGTCCATCGCACCCGAACGCGCCGCCCGCGTCATCCCGGTGCGGGGGTGTCTGTTGACACCCGGTTTGATCGATATTCACGTGCACGGCTTCCGCGGCGTGTCGCATGCCGGTGTCGAACTCGACACTTATTGCATCGGCCGGGGTGTAACCACGGCCGTCGATGCCGGTACGTCAGGCGCCGACAGCTTCGCCGGATTCCGCCGGCACGTGATCGCTCAGGCGAGCACGCGAGTCCTCGCCTTCCTGAACATCTCGCGCATCGGTCTCATCAGTCCATTGGGGGAACTGGTGGACCGCCGGATGATCGATCGCGAGGCGGCTCTTCGCGCATGCCGCGAACACGCCGAGGCGATCGTGGGAATCAAGGTGCGGTGCACGCACTTTTATTCCGGCCCGAACGATCTGGAGGCCGTGCAGTCGGCGCGGGCGGTGGGCGAAGCGATCGGCAAGCCCCTGATGGTCCACACAGGCTGGCCTCATACCCCGTTCGAACGGCTGCTCGACGAACTCCGGGCGGGCGATATCGTGACTCATGCGTTCCGCGGCGCGGGCGAGGGCGGAGTGATCGGCGCCGATGGCCGGGTATCGCCGGCTGTTCGGCGCGCCGGGAAACGGGGTGTTCTGTTCGATGTGGGGCACGGCAGTGGCAGCTTCTCGTTTCAGGCGATGGAGGCGGCGCTGCGCGAGGATTTCCCGCCTTCGTCGATCAGTAGCGACATTCATGCGAGCAGCGTTCTGGGCCCTGTCTTCGACATGGTCACCACGATGTCGAAACTTCTGATGCTGGGCTTGCCGCTCGCCTCGGTGATCGAAAGGTCCACGGTCTTGCCGGCCCATTCCATTCAACGCGGCCACCTACTCGGAAGCCTCCAGCCGGGCCGCGCGGCCGACATCACGGTGCTGCAACTGGTGAGCGGCGAGTTCGAAATGACCGACTCCAAGCGCCAAGTGCGAACCGGGACGCGCAAGTTGGTTCCGATCCTGGCGCTCCGCGACGGAAAGGCGGCACTCGAGTAGCGCGCACGGTTCCGGCGGGCGCTATCGTCCCTTCAGTACTTCCCGAAGGCGGCGGCCGACGATAAAAGGCCGCTACGGCTCGATCACGCCGATCACCCGATCGACTTGCCCAGGTTCCACGTTCTGTACCCGGCCGCTGGGCCAACGGATTTCGATCCGGTCCACGCCGAAGCGGGCGCCGAGTCCGAAGCGGACGATCGCCTCGCTCGACGATGCGTAGCCAACACTCGTGGTGGCGTGATCGTAGAGGGAACCTCCGCCGGACAGATCCACCCGAATCCGCGCTCCTAGCCCTTGACGATTGCTGGCCGTGCCCTTCAGTCGAAACCCGATCCAGTGCGCATCGCTGGCAGAGATGTTCCGAAGCAAGGCGGCGGGCCCGTTCAATGCGGTTAAGATCACATCCACGCGACCGTCGCGATCGAAGTCGGCGAACGCGGAGCCCCGGTAGAACGCACGGCGCGATGGCGTTTGTCCAGGCTCGAACCGCCCCTTTCCCACGCCGCGGTAGACGGTGTTCGCGAGTTCCGGATCCGCGCCCAGTTGCCGCTCGAGGCGCGGGAAGTGCGAGTTGGCGGTGAACAGATCCTTCCAGCCGTCGTTGTCGAAATCGAACAGGCCCATGCTCCATCCGGTCAAATGCACGGTGGCGCGGGCGAGCCCGGACTGCGCGGTGAAATCCTCGAACAGAAGGCCCTTGCCGAGATTCCGGAAGGCGAGAAAGGTATCGTTCACCATGCCCGTCACGGCAATGTCTGGAAGCCCGTCATTGTCGAAGTCGCGAAAATCGCATCCCATGCCGGCGATCGCCCTGCCGGAATCCGGATACGCGACTCCCACCTCCAGCGCCACCTCCTCGAACCGTCCCTTCCGGTTTCGAAAGAACTGATTCGGCACCGAGTCGTTTGCGACGAACACATCGGGCCATCCATCGCCGGCGGCGTCGGCGAAGGCGACTCCCATGCCCTTGCCCGGCGACGCCTTGATGCCGGCCGCGGCGGAAGCGTCGGCAAAGGTTCCGTCGCCCTGGTTCCGAAACAGGCGGTGCGATTGTGGCCGATACCACTTCGGATGGCAGTAGATCCGGTGCTCGGGCGGCCCGCAGGGCACTTCCAGAGCCGGATCCCATTGCACGTAGTTGGAGACGAACAGGTCGAGGTGTCCGTCGCGATCGTAGTCGAACCAACCGGCCGAGATCGACCAGTCGCGGCTCGCATCTTCTGGCGCGAGCCCCGCCCGCCGTGTGACGTTCTCGAATGTACCGTCGCCGCGGTTGCGATAGAGCGTGTTCCGGTGAACGCCGGCGACGAACAGATCCGCGAATCCGTCGTTGTCGAAGTCGCCGGTGGCGGCGGCCATCGAGTAGCCTTCGCCGGCGAGTCCGGCCTTGGACGTGACATCGGTGAACGTGAGGTCGCAGTGGCCGCGATAAAGGCGGTTATGAAAGCTCGGGCTTGTCTTGCGCAGTAAGGGCAGAGAAGCGCCGTTGGTGAAAAACAGGTCGGCACAACCGTCGTTGTCGAAGTCGAAAGCGGCCACGCCGCCCGGCATCAATTCGACCTGATGGAGCTTGCCCGCGGCTCCGTTGCGCAACTCGAATCCGATTCCGGATTTCGCGGTCACATCCTCGAAGCGGATTTGCGCCCACGCGGCAAGCGGAAGAGCCACGAGTGCGCGAAGCCTCACTTCTCTTCCCCGGCATGATCGCGCAGCCATTGAAGTTGGCGAGCGGCCCTCTCGCCGTCTCCGGTCAAACGATAGAGCTTCAGCAGCAGCGAGTGGACCTCCGCCGAGGCTGGCGCCAACTTCTCCGCCGACTCGGCGGACCGCGAAGCCTCTTTCACCCGGCCGAGCCGCATCAGCGTGATCGCCCGCCAGCGGTGGGACTCGCCGTGGTCAGGCGCAAGCTGGAGGGCCCTGTCGAAAGCGGCCAATGCCCTTTCCTCGAGACCGCGCTGCAACAGCAACTGCCCGTAGCCGAGGTGCAACAACGGCCGTCCGGTGACCGCGGGCACCGAGACGAGACTCTCGAGTTCGCGCTCGGCCTCCGCATCCCGTCCGAGCGCATCGAGAGTTGCGGCGCGAAGGATCCGGACATCGATGTTTCCGGCGAGCGAAGGTTCTCCTTCGAGGATCTTCAGAGCGGAGCCGAAATAGCCCTCGCGATACTCGAGAACGGCCGCGGTGAACAGGACAGCGGGGTGCCCGGGTTCGCTTTTCCGGAACGGCTCGAGCGCTTTGCGCGCTTCAGCCAGCCGGCCTGAATCGATCAGCGATTGCACGGAACCGAGGCTCGCAGGTTGCTTCGGCTGCCCGAAGCAGAGTGCCGATCCTGTCAGGATCAGTCCCGCGAGTCTCGCCGTCATGCATCTCGTATTCTAGAACCTCAACGACGCCTGGAAAAAGACCTTGCGGGCGCCGTTGCCTTCCTGGGTGCGGCGAACCCAATTGGTTGATGACGCCAGCGAGTTGATCGCTGGCCGCAACACGAGGCTGCCGTTGGCTTGCCGCGCGAAGGCACCGATGTTGCCGTTCGGCGCGCCCCAGTAGTCGCCATTGTTGAGGGCGTTGTAGAACGACGCGCCCACGCGGAGCATCGCCCGCTCGTAGAGCTTGAATTCCTTGAAGGGCGCGCCATTGAGGATCCACATGTTCGGGCCCACCAGGAGGTTGATCGGTGCATTGCCGAGCGTGCCTGGCGCCGGAGCCGTGAAGCACGCACCGTTGACGAAGGGCTGATTCGCGATCATGCGGCTGGGTCTGGTATAGAGGTCGCAACCCGGAACCAAGTCGGGCCGGCCGCTGAACTGGTTGAGGTTCGCCGAATCGTAGCCGGTGTAGGTCGGCGTGGAGTAGTTGCCGGTGTGCCAGTTGAAATTGGTAGTCAGCGACCAGCCTCCCACGATCGCGTTCAAGATCGAACCGGCCGCTCCGGAGCCCGCCGCCAGGAACCGCTTGCCGCGGCCGAACGGAAGTTCGTAGTAGAGGTTGACCAGCAGGTCCTGCGTCGGCCACCATGCGTCGATCTGCGAGTCGCGGGCGCGATCGTACGCGTAGTCGACTCCTCCGCCGGTGCCGTCTGGAGCGCCCGCGGCCGCCGGCCCGTCACGCCGCCCGCGTTTGCGAGGCCGCATGCTAGAGGTGGCGCAGAGCTTTAAGGGAGCCTGGCCTCTGGCTGGGACCGGGAGTCTGCAAACCGCGCTCTCGAACGCGACGCTTCGCCGTCATGGCTTTCTGATGCCATCAGATCTGGCGGGAGTTCAAGACCACTTGCTTCAACCGCCGGATGCGGAAAACCGCACGTCCGGTGGTGTGGGAGGGTGACAGGGCGCAATCCCCGTCGCTCCACCCGATCCGTTACTGTGTATATGAGCGATTTGTGAAACCACCTGGACGCGAAAATGCAAGTTGACCTGAACGGTAAGATCGCAATCGTCACGGGCGGCGCCCATGGCATCGGACTCGCCATCGTCGAAAGCCTGGCCGCCAACCACGCGTCGGTCGTCATCGTCGACATCAACGACAAGGCCGGCGAAGAGGTAGCGCGCAAGGTCCGGGATTCCGGCGGCGCCTGTTCGGCGATCGCCGGTGACGTCGCGGACTCACCGCGCATGGAAGGTGTGGTCCGGGAAGTAGTCCGGCGATTCGGCCGGGTCGACATCCTGATCAACAACGCGGGGATCAACACCCTCGGCGGCCGGGTACCGATTCACGAATATTCCTTCGAGGACTGGGACCGGATCCTGCGCGTGGACCTGACGGGGGTCTTCACCACCAGCCGGGCGGTGGTTCCGGTGATGCTGGGGGGTGGAGGAGGGCGCATCGTCAACATCGGCTCCGTGGCGGGGTTGGTGCCTCTGCGCCTGCAGAGCGCGTTTGTCGCCGCCAAAGCCGGAGTGGCCAATCTGAGCCGTTCGATGGCTCTGGAACTCGGCCCAAAAGGCATCCTGGTCAACGCCGTCCTGCCCGGATCGACGCTCACGCGAGGGACAGAGGCCTTGTTTTACGGGCCCGGCGGGTCCTACACGGAGAAAGCCGCCAGCCTGCTGTCGCACATCCCTCTGGGCCGGCCGGCGCAACCGGAAGAGATCGCGCACGCCGTGCTGTTCCTGGCGGCGCCAGAGTCGAGCTACATCAACGGCGCCATTCTGGTAGTCGACGGAGGCTGGACGGCGGGGTACACGCGCGATTGGTAGGAGGGCAACGTCGTGGATTGTTGGGCAATCCGAAGAATGCCGAAGGTGATGCGAGGTTGACGCGGATTCACTCATAATCAGTAGAAGAGGTGTCGAATGGAGGTGCGTTTCGAATGAAAGCCTACACCGCGGTCGTTGAACAGTGCCCGAGCACAGGCCTCTATGTGGGGTACGTCCCTGGGTTTCCTGGCGCTCATAGCCAGGGCCAGACCCTCGATGAACTCGGCAGGAATCTGAGGGAGGTGATCGAGATGCTGCTGGAGGACGGAGAGCCGCAACTCGACGCTCAGTTCATTGGAACCTCATAAAGGCCCTGTAGCGAAGTTCTGGCTGCGCCTCGGATGGCGGCCTACCGGCGGTGCTTCCAGGTCTCCCAAACTACCGGCAACACCGACACCACGATGATGCCGATGATCACTTTGTCAAAGTACCTTCGCACAAACGGCTGCTCGCCGAGAAGGTAGCCGAGCATCGTCATCACGAAGACCCAGCCGATCCCGCCGAACACATTGAAAGAAACAAACCGGGCATAGTCCATCTTCGCGACGCCGGCCACAAACGGGGCAAACGTTCGGATGATGGGGATGAAGCGCGCGTAGATGATCGTTTTGCCGCCGTGTTTCTCGTAGAACTTCTGCGTGCGGACGAGATGATCGTGGTGGAAGAACCGGGAGTCCTTGCGCGAGAAGATCGCCGCGCCGGTCCGGCGGCCGAGCAGATAGCCGACCGTGTCGCCGATGATGGCGGCAGCCATGAGAGCCACGTTGATGGCCACGATGTTGAGCCCGCCGGCGCCGGCGACCACACCCACCGTAAACAGCAGTGAGTCGCCGGGAAGGAAAAAGCCGACCAGAAGACCTGTCTCGGCGAAAACGATGCCGAACAGCAACGCATAGCCGAGCCACCCGGCAAATACGGTGGTGAGGAGTTGGAGAAGGCGCTCCGGAGTAGTCAGGACCCGGAGCGCGTTGAGAATGGTATCGATCACTCGGAGTTAGCCGCGGAAGCTGGCCACAATCCGCTTGACCACGTCCTGGTTGACCTTGAGAGTGCCTTTGGCTTCCAATTCTTTGCGCAAGCCCTCTTCAAACAGCCCTTCGCGCTCGCGGACCTTCTTGGCCTTCAGTTCCTCGCGGATGGCCTTGATCTGGGCAATCAGGTTGACCATCTCGGCGTCTTTTCGGGAGGCTACGCGGCCAATAATGTAGGCATCGCCGATCTGAGTGGGGCCGAACGCCGTGCCAACGGGCTTGCTGAACGCTTCGGGGACCGACTCTGCCGAGCCGAGTCCTTCCACCGCGCCCACTCGCGCAAACTCCGGCGAGGTCTTCACGTCCAACTTCATGGCTTGCGCGGCCTTCTTCAGATCCCCAAGTGCCTTGACCTTCGCCTCGAACTCCGCGGCCCGCGACTTGGCCAGGGTTTTCGATCTGTCGTTCGTCAGGTAGTCGCGGATCTTGTTCTTCGAATCTTCGAGCGACGCGAGAGAGGGCGGAATGATATCAGTCACCATGGCGATCACCTGACGGTCGCCCGGCGCCTGGAATGCCCCCGAGACCTGCCCCTTCTTCAGGGTGAACACCGCCTCTTCAAAGTCCTTGTTCACGCCGATTTCGGGAAGCGGTTCCCCGCGGCCCGCCTTCTCGACATCCGCCACCGTCAGGTCGTACTTCTTCGCGATCTCGGCCCACGCTTGGGGCGTTTTGCGCCAGTCGCGGCCGGCGTTTTCCACGGTATTCGCAATCTGGTCGGCAACCACCTGTTTGCGAACTTCGGCCAGCAATTCGCCCTTCACTTCTTCGAAAGGCTTGAGCCGGGCATTTTCCCGCTGCTGGACCTGAACGATGTGATAGCCGTATTGGGTCTTTACCAGTTCGCCGATCTGGCCCGGCTTCAGGGAGAACACCATCGCCTCGAATTCCGGAACCATCTGGCCCTTCAGGATCCAGCCGAGATCGCCGCCTTTAGGCTTGGAACCTGGATCGTCGGAGTTGGCCTTGGCCAACGCAGTGAAGTCCCCTCCCGATTTGACCTTCTTGAGGAGTTCCTCGGCCTTAGCCTTGATCTTGGCTTCTTCCTCAGGCGTCTTGCCGGTGGTGCCGAGCAGGATATGGCGCGCCATAGCCCGATCGGGCATCCGGAAGCGGTCCTTGTCCTGGGTGTAGGCTCGCTGCAGGCGGTCGTCCGGCACCTGGACCGATGCTTCCACCTTGGCCGGATCGAGCACCAGCAGCTTGAGCGCCCGCTTCTCCGGTACCTGGAAGGTGGTCTTGTTTTTGCCGTAGTAGTCGGCGATTTCCTGTTCTGTCACCGTGACAGACGACTTAACCGTCTCGGGAGCAATGCGGACGTACTCGATGGTTGCCTTCTCATTGCGCTTCCGAAACTCGTTCTCGATGTCCGCCTGGGTGACCACCACGCTCTGCGCCACCAGGTTGCGGATACGATTCAATTTGAGTTGGCGGGCCATGTAGCGCTCGAACTCCGGAATGGTCAGATCCTGTTGTGCGAGCATGGCGGCATAGGCATCGTTGCCGATGAACTTGCCTTCCTGAAACAGTTGCGGCAGGGTTTCGCGAATGGCATTCGCCGTCTGCTCGTCGGTCACGCGGAATCCCATCTTCTCCGCCTGGTATTCGAGCACGCGCTCACTGATCATCTGCTCGATCACCTGGGGGGCGTAGAACGGAATCATCTCGGGAGGAAACTGGCGGCCGCGGATTCCGGCCTGGATCGACTTGCGGACCTCGAGGTCGGTCAGTCTTTCGCCGCCGATCTCAGCGATCACGTTGTCGCTGCCGGAGATCGGCGCGCCGCCGTATCCGGGTATCAGGTAGCCGATCATCGAAAACGCTACGATCAGCAGAAAGCCGCTGAGCATATACTTGATTACTTTGTCGCGGCTGCGAAACAGGTCAAACATCGACTGCAACTCCTCTGTACTGTTGTCGAGACTCTTATTATAGCGGCTGCCAGTGCCCTGACCACGGTGCGGGGACGGCAGGCTGGACAATCCGGGCTGATCCGGACAAGCTTGGAACTCGGACCTCAGGGAGTGAGGCCACTTCTTCACAGGGTACACTCGAAGACATGACCGCCGCAAACACGTCGAACTCTTTGGCAGGGCGAGCGGCCCTGGTGACAGGCGCCAGTAAAGGGGTCGGCAAGGGCATTGCCCTGGAATTGGCCCGTTCGGGAGCGTCCGTTGCCGTGAATTACAATCGCGACCGGAAGGGGGCCGAAGCGACCGTCGCCGAGATCGGGGAGATGGGCGGGGAAGCGTTCGCCATTCAGGCCGATGTGGGCAGATCGGGCGATGTCGGCCGGATGTTCGACGAAGTGTTGTGCCGCTTCTCGCGCCTGCATCTGCACGTGAACAACGCGGGCGTCCAGACCTGGAAACCGTTGCTGGACCTCAAAGAAGAGGAATGGGACCGCACGCTCGACACGAACCTCAAAGGTTGCTTTCTGTGCACGCAACGAGCGGCCCGGCACATGAAGGAGCAGGGCGGAGGCGTGATCGTCAACATCGGCTCCGGCTGCAACAAAGTGGCTTTTCCCAACCTGGTCGACTATACAGCGAGCAAAGGCGGCATCGAGATGTTCACGAAAGTCGCCGCTGTGGAGTTGGGCCAATACGGGATCCGCGTCAACTGCGTCGCGCCGGGCGCCATCGAGATCGAACGGACGAAAGAGGAAGCGGGGGATTACGCCGGCACGTGGGCGGCCTTAACTCCCCTCGGACGGGTCGGGCAACCGCGGGATGTCGCCCGCGTGGTGGTGTTCCTCGCCGGCGATGGGGGCGGGTTCGTCTCCGGCCAGACGCTCTGGGTGGACGGCGCTCTCTTCTCCAAGCCCCACTGGCCGTACCGCTGACACGGGCTCGCTGGGCTTGCTGGACTCGCTCGGAAGCCTTTTCCGCAGATCATAATACTGGAGGCGGCAGCTCGGGCACCAGAACAACTCAGCTCCCAGGAATTTCTGCCAATAGCTGAGTGGATTCTTGTACATCCGGTCGATTTTGTCGACGCTGCGCAACTTCCGCACGCGATAGGATCCGCAATTCGGACACCGGCTGGTCTTGCCGAGCAGGAAGAAATACCACTGATCCTCGTATTGGCGTGCGTCACAGCCTTTACATCGAAACGCAGCGGAATAGCGAAACCGCTCGCGAATGGTGCGATGAGTTCGGTGGGTCCTGCCCCCACAGGAGCGGCAGACGGGCATGGCCTCCCCTAATATACTCAATGCGGGGAAGATGCCCAAGCGGGTACCCCATCCCGATCTTGTCGAAAAGCCCAGGTACGCCGCTGTCGGAGGAAACGACACGCCGCACCGAGCCTTCGCCGGAAGCCACAGTGACATCGGCGTGCGAGGACGACCAACAGCGGCGGTGAAGGAGAGGCTCGCAGCTTATTGACAAGAAGGGCGTGCCCTGTCCAGAGGGCACGCCTGGCGTGGGTCGTTTTGGGCGAGCTTATTCGCCGCGCGGGCCTCGAAACCGGCCGGGGCCGCCGCGTTCGCCCCTCTGATCGTATTTGGTTTTCTGCTCGGCGGTGAGCAGAACGTAGAACTTGGCCGACGCCTTGGCGTGAATCGCGGCCAGGCGGCCGTTGACAACGCCAAGCGCAGCAGCCAGTTGGTCAAGTTGAGCTTCAGGCGCGTCCTGCTTGACTGCCGCGTTTAAGGTATCGCGCGCGCTGGCGAGTTGGCCGCTGACGCCTTCCGCCGCCACTTCGGCTGCGTCGAAGATCGCCTTCGCCTGTTCCTTTTGGGAATCCGTTAGGCTGAGGTAACCGGCCAGAAAATCCAATCGGTTGCCGGGTCCGGGTCCGCCCCGGCCACCCGGTTGTGCCATCAGCGGCAGAGCGATCACAACCGCCGAGAGCATCGTGAGCATTCGTCTTGTCATGAGAGTGTGCGTAAACCTCCTACTCCTTCAAACGCGCCACGGAAGCCAGGGTTGCGGAGCGTCGCGTAAAGTCTTCTTTACACAAGACCGGAACGGACCCATGCAGTATGCTGTTCAAGTGATATCACGCCGCACTCTTATCCAGACCGCAACTATGGCCGCGTGGGGCCAGGCACTCCCGGGAGCCACGCCGCCGCTATCCGCGTTAAACGCGAAGATGCCGCTCGAGGAGCGGATCCGCCGCATCGAGACGTTTGTCCACGAACGCTACTACGACGAGAAAGGGATCCTCTATTCCCATTGGAACTTCGAGGGGGAACGCCCGAATCGCCGCGAGGACTTTCACCGCGACACCGTGTCTCCCCTCGGCGTTTCCATGGCCGACTGGTTCAACTACGAGAACAGCCCGATGATCGCGGGAATCTTTCTGGCGTCTCAATGCTACCGCTACGAGGCCACTCGCGAACCACAAGCCCTCGAATACGCCGCCCGCGCGTTCCGCTCGATCGACACGATCTTCAAGCTGGCGGAGAGCCAGGCCGGTAAACCGCCCATGTTGATGCAGCGAGCCGGAAGCGTGGACCCGAACGACCGGTTCGAGCCGCGGCCGGGCTGGATCTGCAAGCCTTACGCTCAGTCGCTGACGATGCAGACCAGCTCCGAACAGAACTTCGGCCCGATGTGGGGCCTGTACGTCTACCGGCAACATGCGCCGGCCGACGTGCGGAAGCGGATCGACTACATCATCACCTCGGTCGCCACCCTGTGGCGCCAGAATCGCTACACCATCAACTTCTTCGGCGAAAACTGGAATCTGGAGCAATCCATGCCGCGGGCACAGCGGCACATGCCGGTGTGGATGTGGATCAACCGCCTGGCGTTCGAAGTGAGCGGCGATCCGGTATTCAAGAAGGAATTCGAGCGGATCCACAGCCTGTTTGGAGCCATGCCCACGGCTCGGGAAACCAACTACGCGATGGGCCGCAGGAAATACCTCAGCACGGAGGACCGGGCCTTCCACGACAAGGAGGTCGTCGTGGCCGACTTCCTGATCGACCTTCATCCCGAGGCGAAGGACCAGTATCTGCGATCGATGGAGGGCTGGTGGGATTTCTCGAAGATCGGGATGCGGCCGGACCTGTTCAGCTACTACTACATCGATCTGGACACGGTGACCGGCGAATGGGCGCCGGTCAAGAAATCGCTGAAGCCTCGCTCTCTGTGGAACAGTCCCTACATGATGCAGAACGGGACGTTTCCGGTTTGTTGGGGTGAGATCGCGTCGCGGCGGGTGTTGTCGTCGGCGATGGTGGCGCGGCGGGGCAGCCGCTTCGCGGAGCCGGCGAAGCAGTTTGCACAACAGGTTTTCTCCCGGCTGGACAAAGAGCACCTACGGTACATGATCGATCCCGACAACTCCCTGGAACCGGAGTTGGCGTTCCTGACGAATCTGCTCAGCGGCGACGGTCTAGCCTACATGCCGGCGGCTTACTGGTACGGCCGTCGTCACGGATTGTGGAGTTGAGATCGGCCGTAGAGCGTTAACCGGCACACTCCAGTCAAGATGAGACAATCGTGCAGGTGCGGATTGACCGCATCATTGAACGGGAGTTTGGGCAGATCGATTCGAAGTGAACCCGAGGGTCCTCGATCGGTTGCCGACCCGGGGCCGAAGCATCGATCGAGCAGCCCTTGATACAATTCGGTTGAGCCCCATTTCCGAGGAGTCACTACACATGGCCGAGCCCGAAAGCCCCGCCCCCGTTCCGTCTGTCACCCAGGACGATTCTACCCGACGCGAATTCGTAAAAGCCGCCGGCGTCGCCGCCGCGGTCACCGCCGCAGCCCCGTTGCTCGACGGCGCGCCAGCCATTCTGAAGGTGCATGCCGCTAACGAACGGGTGCAGTTCGGCTTTATCGGCACGGGAGGCCGCGGCCAATATCTTCTCCAGCACATGAAGGAGAACGATCTTGGCAAATGCGTGTCCGTCTGCGATATCTTCGAGCCCAATGCCAAAAAGGGCGCGGAGACCATCGGCGGGAATCCGAAGATCTATAAGGACTACCGCGAGTTGCTCTCCCAGAAAGACGTTGACTGCGTCCTGATCGCGACTCCCTTATTCGCCCATTTCCCGGTCACCCGGGATGCACTGCTGGCAGGGAAGCACGTCTTCTGCGAAAAAAGCCTGGTCTTCAAGGCGGAAGAAGTTCACGCGCTGCGCAAACTCGCCAACGAGCGGCCGAAACAGATCCTGCAGGTCGGGCTGCAGCGCCGCTACAGCAAGTTCTACCAGACAACCAGGCAGATGATCGAGAAGGGACTGCTCGGCGAGGTGACCAACGTCCAGGCGCAGTGGCATCGCAACGGCGGATGGTCGATGAAGAAGGTCGACGATCCGGCCCGGCAGAAGATCGCCAACTGGCGGCTGTTCCGCGAGTTCTCGGGCGGCCTGACGGCGGAACTGGCATCGCACCAGATCGACATCGCCGACTGGATGTTCGGAGCGCACCCGGAGTACGTGATGGGCGTCGGCGGCATCGATTACTTCAAGGACGGCCGCGACGTGTACGACAACATCTACCTGATCTTCGGCTACCCCAAGGGCCGGAAGTTGACGTACTCCTCGATCAGCACCAACCAGCACCTGCCCTACTTCGGCGGGCAGCGCACGGAGTTCGGCGAGCGCATCATGGGCACTCGCGCCACCATTGAGATCACGGTTGGCACCGATAAGGAACCGGCGATCGGAATGTGGTATCTGGAGCCGAAAAAGCCGGAGGCGAAGCCCGCAAACGGGAAGAAGGAAGCTCCGGCATTGGCGGGCGCCAGCCTGTCCAGCACGGGGAGGGGCGCGCGAGGTTTTCCGATTCTGCTCGACAAGGACCAGGTGGCCGAGAGCGATTCGTTCCTGTCCAAGGAACTGAAATACGCCCGGCGCTGGCTGTACTCGAAAGGCATCATGCTGCCGGAAGAAGACCGGAATCCGGTGGACATCGAACTCGAGGACTTCCTGGAGAGTGTGAAGACGGGCAAGCGGCCCCTGGCCGATCTCGAAGTGGGCCTTGCCGACAGCACGGCCGTGATCATGTCGAATCTCGCGATGGACGAAGGCAGACGCGTCAACATGAGCGAGATAGAGAAAATGGGCCAGGAAGGGCCCAAGTCTTAGGTTGGATTGCACGAGGCATGACCATTGACATCGACCCCGAGTTGGAAGAACGTACTCGAATCACACAATCGTGTACGAGCCAGGCAAGCAACCACTCCTCGTCCTCCGCGTTTCCGCGGAGCAAGGGAGCTGCCTCGATTGATCTCATAAAGCCGCGGCTGGCTATTTGTTCTTCCTTGGCGAGTACTTGTTCAACAGCGAGATCAGGCGCTTGGCCGACGTAGGGGGTTCCATGGTGCCCAATACGATCTCGCGGTTCTCCAGTCTCTTGCCATAAACCTCTTCGTTGTCATCAAGGTCCTGGCGCAACGTCGATCCCGTGAGCGAAATGCCGGCAAAAACGCCGCGAGAGCGCGAGTAGGAGAGGATTTCGGCCCGCATCTGGGCGTCCGTCTGCGCACTCGAATCCCGGCCCACCGGGCCGGCGGCAACTGACCCTTCTCCGCCCAGCGTGAACTTGCTTGACAGCAACTTCTCGGCGCCCTTCTCGTTCATCACCAGCAACACGATGTCCGTCTCCGATCCGCCGATCTGAAAGCCGACGCTGCCTCCTTCCACGCGAACCGCTCCCGGCGCGCTCCAGCCCGTCCCGCTCTTGTTGCGGCAGGTGATGTACCCTTTGCCATACTTCGCCGCCAGAATAAAGCCGCCCTTCTTCATGCCCGGGACAACCACCGTGCATGCCGATCTGTCGAGCAGGTCCTGAGGAATGCTCTTGTCCTTCATCGACATGATTTCCTCGAATACGCTGGCAGCGTCCTCGAGCCGGTTCTTGTTCTTTTTGTCGGCGGCGCCCAGGGTCGTCGCTGCGACCAGCAGGCAAATCGTCAGATGTTTCACTTGTACTGCCTCCTCGTTCCATTATCCCTTTGCAATGATACGATGGTGTGTCAGGCTTCGGGCTCCGCGCAATAGGAGGCTGCAAACCCCGCCAGGTCCGGAAGGAAGCAACGGTAGTGGTTCTAACCTGTGTGCCGCGGATCACCCGGGGCCTGGCGAATTCGCTCCGGCTCCCCTCATGTATCAAGTCATCGCGCGCAAGTATCGGCCTCAAACCTTCGACGATGTCTTGAACCAGGAGCACGTCAAGGTCACCTTGGCCAATGCCATCAGGGAGAACCGGATCGCGCACGGCTATATCTTTTCGGGCCAGCGGGGTACGGGTAAGACCACGGTGGCGCGAATCCTGGCGCGTTGTCTGAACTGCCTGGACGGCCCCACCACCCATCCGTGCGGGGTGTGTTCCAGTTGTCTCGAGATCGCGCAGTCGGGCGCCGTCGATGTGATCGAGATCGACGCCGCGTCCAACCGCGGCATCAACGAGATGCGCGAACTGCGCGAGAACGTACGCTATCAGCCCGCGCGCGACCGCTTCAAGGTGTTTATCATTGATGAGGCGCACCAGATCACCAACGAAGCCTTTAACGCTCTGTTGAAGACGATCGAAGAGCCTCCTTCGTGGGCGGTCTTCATCCTATGCACGACCGAGGCGCATAAGATTCCCGCCACCATCGCCTCGCGCTGCCAGCATTTCAGCTTCCGGTCGGTGGACTTCGAGAACCTGATCCAGCGGATGCGCGAGATCTGCCGCCAGGAAAGCATCGAAGCCGATGACGAAAGCCTGTCCGTGCTCGCGCAGGCCGGCGAAGGCAGCGTGCGCGATTCGCTCTCGGCGCTCGACCAGGCCATCGCCTGCTGCGGATCCGTTCTGAAGGCGGATGATGTTCGCGCCTTGCTCGGCGGCTTTTCTCTCGACAGCCTCGACCAGGTGACCCAGGCGCTGCGGGAGTCGCATCCCGCGACCATGCTACACATCGTGGACGACCTGGAGCGGAACGGCCGCAACCTGCAGCATTTCAGCCGTGAGTTGTCGCGATACTTTCGGAATCTACTGGTGGCCAAGGTCGGCGAGACCCGGCTGATCGCGGCCTCCCATCAGGAGCGACAGCGGCTGTCGGAGGCCGCGGCCGCGTTTTCCGAAGAAGACCTGACGCGTTACCTGCAGCTATCGCTCGATCTGTTCAAAGACCTGCAGTTTTCCTTACAGCCCAGGCTGCACCTGGAATTGGGCCTGGTGCGCATGGTGTACGCAGGCCGGTTGATGTCGATTGAAGAAGCGCTGGCCGGCGTCGCCCCACCCGCCGCCGAACCGAAGACGCGCGCCGCTGCGCCGCCTGGGGAGCCGCAGCGAACCGCGCCCCCGCGGGACCGGCCTTCGCCGTTCTCGATGGACTCGCAGAAGAAGGCGCAGTCCGCGCCCCCGGCCGCTGGGCGGCCTACCGAGACCCTGCGTGCCGTCTCGGACGGCGCCACGGCCCTGGCGCCCATCCCGGAGAGCAGCGCGGCGCCCTCGTCCGAAACGGAGTGGCGGGACCAACTGCACAGGGTGTTGCTCGACTTGGGCATGGCCTTCACGGCCGACGGTGTGGAGCACTCGTCCATCACGGTATTGCCGGGCGAACTGCACTTCTCGACGCCGAAGGACCTGATGCTCGGCATGAAGGCCGACGACATCAACCAGGCCGTGAAGCAGATCGCCGGACGCCCGATGCGAATCAAGGTCACCGCACTTGCCGCGGGAACCGAGGCGGCGGCCCCCGTCGAGCGGCGTGCGAAACCCGCGGCCGCGGCCGAGGACGAAGTGACCGAGCGCGCCCTGGCGAACGAGGAAGTCCAGAAGTTCCGCCGGCTCTTTGGCGGTCAGGTGAGGATGGTTCGGAATCTCAAGGAGTCCTAAGTGAAACTGCCCGGAAACATGCAGCAGATGATGAAGCAGGCGCAGCAGATGCAGGAGCGCATGCAGCAGGAGATCGCCCTGATCCGCGTGGAGGCATCGGCCGGCGGAGGTATGGTCAGCGTCAAGATGGACGGCCAGAAGAACGTGCTGAACGTCAAGATTGATCCGGAAGTCGCCGGCGACGTGGAGATGCTGCAGGACATGGTGCTGGCGGCGTTCAACGAAGCAGCCAAGAAAGTGGACGCCGAGACGCAGCAGAAGATGGGCGGCATGCTAGGCGGCATGGGGCTGCCTCCAGGCCTGTTCTAGCCGTTGCCGTGCCGCGCCGAACTGAGCTGCGACCGATTCTGAGCCGCGACCGTGAGGGAGCGGTGGCCCGAGTCGCCGTTAACTGCCATGCCCGATTTTGCCGAACCGCTTGCACGCCTGATTGACGAGTTCAAACGCCTGCCCGGCGTCGGCCAGAAGTCGGCCCAGCGGCTGGCGTTCCATGTCCTGCGCAACCCGCGGGAGAACGCCGAGCGCCTGGCGCGCGCTCTGGTCGACGTCAAGGACAAGCTGGCGCTGTGCCGCGTGTGCAACAACATCAGCGACGGGGAGTTGTGCGGCTACTGCTCCGACGGGTCGCGCGATCAGAAGATGGTGTGCGTGGTGGAAGAGCCGCACAGCATCATCGGCATCGAGACGACGAGGCAGTATCGCGGTCTGTATCATGTGCTGCACGGATCGCTGTCTCCGCTGCGGGCGGTTGGACCGGAGCAACTGAAGATCAAGAGCCTGGTGGAGCGCCTCGGCGCAGGCACGATCGAGGAAGTGATCGTGGCGACGAACCCGACGGTGGAGGGCGAGGCGACGGCCGTATACCTGAGCAAGCTCCTGAAGCCGCTGGGAGTGAAGGTGAGCCGGATCGCGATGGGGCTTCCGGTAGGCAGCGATCTCGAGTTCGCCGACGAAGTGACGATCTGGAAGGCGCTGGA
>JBJXGR010000093.1:0-34480 GCA_046160045.1 Bryobacteraceae bacterium | reverse complement strand
AAACGCGCTCCCACGTCCGCTGCCTGGGAGAGCCAACGGTCACCAGCGCGTCGGCGCGGTCCAGATACTTCAATGCCGAGTCCTTGAAGTCCTCGACGCCGAAATCGAGGACCGGCAGGTAGAGGTCGGGCTGGAAGTACTGCAGGACGCTGTTCGACTCGGCAATCAGGTTCTCGCTCGATTCGAGCAGGCGGCGGAAGGCGGGAACGGCATGGCCCAACTGGCCCACCGGCGCTCGCAGCCAGTAGGCACGGAGCGCGCCTGCGGCCAGAAACCGCGCGCTGTCGGTCCCGGTCGTGGGGTCTTGTTCTTCGCTGAGGGCGAACGGGTGCTCGTACTCGATGCTGCACCCGCAGGGTTCGCCCACTGGCGCACAGATCCCATGGCCGTGCTGCGTGACTTTGACGGCAGTCCAGTTGAGATCGCTCAACTCTCTGATGATCGCCGCGGCCACCGCCGTCTTGCCGATGTTGCGCGAATGGCCTCCGACAACGACAAACATAGGACTCGCGACCATTGTACCGGCTATCGGGGAGGGCGAACCACCGGAAAACGATTACGCTCCCTCGGCTTCCAGGTACCGCCGGGCGACCTTCACGCCCACCGTGCCAATCGCGTAATATCCGGTGGAGATCCGGGCGGCGTGGGTCAGCAGATCGTAGGCGTGCCAGCGGTTCCATCGGTAGTCGGCTTCCATCCACAGAATCAACTGCGCCATCGCCTGCGCGATCGAACGTTCCATGGGAGAGCCGGAAACAATCGTCATGATCTCGTCCGGGCTGACAATGCGCGGGCCCGGAATAGTCTTGCCCTTGACCAGTTCGACGGTGATACGGGATTCGGCGGGCATCTCAAGGCCGGAGGCGGACAACTCCCCGTGCCCCATGGCCGCGTGCGCGTCGCCCAGGTACAGATACGCCCCCGTGACGTAGACCGGCAGGTGAACCGTGCTGCCCGGGCCGGTTTCGATGATGTCCAGGTTGCCTCCATGCGGCCCGGCGGGTCCGGTCGTGGGGATGCCCCAATCCGGACTGGTGCCGATGCAGCCAAGCATCGGCGCGTACGGAATAGCGATGGAATCGCTCCAATGGATCCAACCGTCCCGGATCTCGCAGATGCGGGTGCCGTGCGGACAATCCGCGCCTAACCACTCGCACAACTGTCGCGGATCGGAAGTGCGCGTGAAGCACTTTCCAAGGGTCGGCCGGATGTCGTGGATGGTCACGGCGAGCGAATCGCCTTTCTCGGCCCCTTCCACGTAGATCGGCCCCGTCAGCGGGTTGCTGAACGGCATTCTGGTCTTGTCCCGGCGGTCGTCCGGCGTGCGGATCTGGCCGGAAAACGCGTCTTCGCTCTCCACCAGCAGAGTTTCGCCGGAGCGGATGCGCGCTCGCGGTTCCGCGCGGCGGTCGAACTCGTAGACTAGGGGCCCTGCGGGAATCTTCTTCATGGCAAGTTCGATTCTACAGGGTAGGCGCCAGGGCGCGCATCCGGCGCGGGCGGATGGTAAAGTAGTGCCTTACTTCAGGAGCCATTGAATGCTTTCTCGAATCACACGACGGCAAACCTTGCCAATCCTGGGCCTCGCGCCATTCTACCTGCGGAGAGGCAAGGCCGCGCCCACCGCCCGCATCGAGGCGATCACCACCATCAGCATGAGGCCGCTGTATTACCACGGCTGGCCTACCCTGGCGCGGCGGAGCCAGGGAGAACTCCTGGCGGTCTGTTCCGGCGGACGGGAGGGGCATGTTTGCCCCTTCGGCTGGGTGGAGATGATGCGCTCCCGCGACGACGGCAGGAACTGGAGCTATCCGGAAATCCTTATGGACTCGGCCATCGACGATCGCGATGCCGGCGTTTGCGAGACGGCGAAGGGATCCATTCTGGTGACCACGTTCACGTCCCTGGCGTACCAACCCCTCTTAGAGAAGGCGGAGGCGCTGCCTTCCGGCAGTGAGAAGGCATGGCCGGGTGCGCAGTTGCGCCGCTGGCAGGCGGCTCACCGGCGTTTGGATTCAGGGCCGCGCAAGGCGTTGCTCGGCACGTGGATGTTGCGCTCGGCCGACGGCGGCGAAACCTGGTCGGCGCCCTTCCGGGTGCCGGTGAACAGCCCGCATGGACCGACCGCGTTGTCGGACGGCCGCGTCTTGTACGTGGGCAAGCAGTTGTGGTCCCAGGAGCGGCGCAACGGGGCGGCTGAATCGGCCGACGACGGCCAGACCTGGCGCTGGCTTTCAGAGATCCCGACAAGACCCGGCGATGACCGCGCGAACTACCATGAACTTCACGCCGTGGAAACGGCCGACCGCCGGATTCTCGCCCAGATCCGCAACCACAACTCAACGAATGAGCGGGAGACGATTCAGTGCGAATCGTCCGACGGCGGCAAGACGTGGTCCGTTCCCCGCCCGATCGGCGTCTGGGGGCTACCCAGCCATCTGCTGAAATTGCGGGACGGACGTCTCTTGATGACCTACGGCCATCGCCGGAAGCCGTTTGGCAACCAGGCGCGCCTGAGCGAGGATCACGGGCGCACGTGGTCCGAGCCCATCTCCCTTTCGACGGAAGGAGCCGGCGGCGATCTCGGCTATCCGTCCACCGTCGAACTTGCGGACCGCACCCTGCTCACCTTGTGGTACGAAAGATTGGCCGAATCCCCCCGCGCCGTGCTTCGGACCGCGCGTTGGTCCCTTTAGCCTCACTATTATGTTGTGTTTTTCTTCACCTCAAATGCGGGGTCGGCACGATTTGCGGCAAGTATTCTTTGTCCTGGCGCTTTTTCCTCTGAGAGGAATACCCCAGTTCTGTTACTAAATTTTAGTTTACTTTTCGACGCGTTCTCGTATACTGGAACTGACGCACGGTTCGTACCGGTACTGTCCGTCAGGCCGGTGTCCTCTCACTCGTCATGCCCACGCAGTCCTGCTGGCATGACTTGGATGCGGTGTTACCCGCGATGTATCGAGGCAACTGATGGCTCTGCGGAACCTGCCAAGACCGCTGTCCGAAAATAAAGTCAATGTACTTGCTGTAAGTGCAAGAATTCAACAACATCGGACCCTGTCCAATATCTTTGCTCACTCCGATTGGATGCTCTTCGGAACGAGTTCACTCTCCGAGACCAGAGCGCTGCTCGAGGAACAGCGCATCTCGGTGATCATATGCGACCGCGAACTGCCGGACGGAAACTGGAGGGATCTGCTGGAGGACCTTTCCGTTCGTCACCATGCCCCCCATCTGGTAGTCACCTGTCCCGATGCCAACGACCAACTTTGGGCGGAGGTTCTCAACCGGGGTGGTTATGACGTGCTGGCCCAGCCCTTCGATTCGATGGAAGTGTTTCGTGTCGTCAGCCTGGCCTGGCGTCACTGGAGGGATTCGCTCCGTAAGGAGCCGACTCCCGCCAGTCTCCAAACTGCTGCAGCCAGTTATTATGCCTGAGCCGTTAGACGGCTTTCGGGTGTGCAATTGAAGGCAGAACGCGGGCGAGCGTTCTGCCCGTACTTTTCCTCCTTATCGTATGCTTGAGATGTGACTGGGATTCGGCTCGTCCACCTGTACGGGCTGCTGGCTGTCAGTGTGACCGCCTGGACAGGATGCGGAGCCAATCGGATCTCCGCGCTCGACCGTCTGAAACCTTGCACGCTCGAGGAAGGACCCGCCGAGGGGTATTGCGGTTCCCTTGAGGTGTATGAGAACCGCGCGGCTCATTCGGGAAGGAAGATCAAACTCAAGATTGTTGTCCTGCCCGCCCTGCGCCGCAAAGCGCTGCCAGATCCGCTGTTTGCCTTAGCGGGCGGTCCGGGCCAGGGCGCGGCGAAGTCCGCGAAATTCTTTCAGAACGGCTTTCAACGACTGCAGGAAGAGCGGGACATTGTCCTGGTGGATCAGCGCGGTACGGGCGACTCGAATCCGCTGAACTGCGAACCGGCCGACGCCGATCAGGATGACCTCTCAAAGCTCGATCGGGTTCCCGTCGAGCGATTCCGGAAGTGCCTGGACAAGTTCCAGGCGGATCCGCGCTTTTATACCACCACATTGGCGATGGACGACTTGGATGACGTCCGGCGCTACCTGGGTTACGGCCAGATCAACCTGTGGGGCGGGTCCTATGGAACGCGCGCCGCGCTGGTTTATCTGAAGCAGCATCCTGATGCGGTGCGGACGGTGATTCTGGACGGCGTCGCCCCGCCCGACATGAGACTGCCGCTGTACGTGGCCCGGGACTCGCAGCGGGCGTTCGATCTGCTGGCGAAGGCGTGCGCGGAAGACAAGGACTGCCAATCCCGGTTTCCCGATCTGGGTGGAAAGATCAATGCGGTCCTGGCACGCCTGGAACGAGAGAAGCCAAAGGTCCGGATTACGCATCCGCGCACCGGCGAACGCGTGGAAGCGCCGTTGACGCGGCAGGTCGCGGCCCTCGTCGTGTTCGGCGCCCTTTATTCTCCACAGCAGAGCGCGCTGCTTCCGAGAATCATCGAAGATGCTGCGGCAGGCGATTTCCAAACGCTCTTCGCGCTGGCAACCTCCGCCGAGGGAGCGGCCGGCATGATGAGCGAAGGGATGTTCCTCTCGGTCGTGTGCACGGAAGACATGCCGCGCATCTCGCGCGGCGAAGTGCTGGCCGAAACCAGCGGCAGGTTCGTTGGCGACGCGATGTTCCGCCTCCGCATGAAGCCGTGCGAATTCTGGCCGAAGGGCGATTTGCCGGAGTCTTTCTACCAGCCCGTGGTTTCCGGCAAGCCGGTCCTGATCCTGTCAGGCGGGCTGGATCCGGTGACCCCGCCCGAGTGGGGCGAGCACGTCGCGAAACAACTCAAGAACTCCCGCCACATTGTGGTTCCCGCCGCGGGGCATGGAACCTCGACCTTGGGTTGCGTTCCCGTTCTGCTCAAACGCTTTCTGAACGAAGCCAACGGGAGCCGGCTCGACGCCTCCTGTGTCAGCCAGATTCGCCGCCCGCCTTTCTTCTCCACCCGTTCCGGGCCGCTGGTGTTCTCCCCAAAGCCATGATCGAAGTAGACAGCCTCCACAAACGTTTCGGCCGCGTGACTGCCGTGGATGGCGTCAGCTTTTCCGCTCCGGACGGGCGTGTCACCGGTTTGTTGGGGCACAACGGGGCGGGGAAGACAACCACGTTGCGAATCATCTCCGGCCTGATGAAAGCCGATTCGGGCGTGATTCGCGTGGACGGGATCGACGTTGCGGCGGATCCGTTAGGCGCGCAAAGCCGGATGGGCGTTCTCCCCGACACCAAAGGACTCTACCCTCGTCTGACAGCCAGGGAACACCTCCAGTACTTCGGACGGCTCCAGGGGTTGGCGGGAAGCGAGTTGGAGCAGCGCACCAATCACCTGGTGGAACTCCTGGGGCTGGGGGACGTTGTTGACCGGCGCACGGCTGGATTCTCGCACGGAGAGCGGACCAAGGTGGCGCTCGCGCGCGCATTGGTGCACGAGCCGCAAAATGTCCTTCTGGACGAACCGACCAATGGCCTGGACGTCATGAGCACGCGCGCCGTCCGGGAGATGATCCGGCGCCTGCGCGGGGACGGCCGTTGCGTGGTGTTCTCCAGCCACATCATGCAGGAAGTATCGGCACTGTGCGATGTCATCGTGATGATTGCGCAGGGACGCGTCGCCGCACAGGGGACTCCCGACGCCCTTCGCGAGCAGACCGGCTGCGCAAACCTGGAGGACGCCTTTGTGAAGCTGACCGGCCTGGAGGCGGCGTTGTGAGGTTCGCGTGGGTAGTGTATCGAAAGGAACTGCTGGACGGCATTCGCGACCGGCGATCCATCTACTCCATGCTGTTTTCGAGCGTCGCCGGCATGCTGCTGATTGGGCTCATGTTCAGCCGCATCGCCAGCCTGCAGCGCGGCGCCCAGGAGATTACAGTGCCCGTCGCGGGGGCCGAACACGCACCTGTGTTTGTTGAGTGGCTCAAACAGCAGAGCGGCGTGGAGGTGACGCGAGCCCCTGGCGATCCGGAGGAGGCGGTGCGCTCCGGCAAACAGGACTTCGTCGTCATCATCGACAAGGACTTTGGCCGCAATTTCAATCGCTCCATGCCGGCCTCGATCAAACTGGTGAATGATAGCTCCCGCGATACGGCGCGCGCCAAGGTGCGGCGGGCCCGCCAGTTGCTGCAGGCGTACAGCGCCGAGATCGCCACTCTGCGGTTGATCAGCCACGGAGTCAGCCCCGTCATCGCCGTCCCGCTGCGCGTCGAGGATGTCGAAGTATCGAGCGCCCAGCAGAGAGCCGCGCTGGTGTTGAGCTTCATTCCCATGTTCATCGTGCTCGCATCGATGGTCGGCGGCATGCAACTGGCCACCGACTCAACGGCCGGCGAGCGTGAACGCGGATCGATCGAGCCTCTCCTGCTGAACCCCGTACCGAGGAGGGCCCTCGCCGCGGGCAAATGGCTGGCCGCGTCTACCTTCGCCGCGGTAAACGTCGTTCTCACCTCCGCGCTTTGTCTCGGGCTTCTCGAGTATCTGCCGCTCCACGAGTTGTCGGTGCGGTTTCGGATCGACCCGCGGGGAATTGCCGGCGTGCTGGCGGTCACCATGCCCGCGGCGTTGCTGGCCAGTGCCTTGCAGGTATTCGTCGCCACCTTTGCGCGCTCCTTCAAAGAGGCGCAGATGTACCTGAGCATTCTGATCATGGTCACGACGCTGCCGGGCGTCCTGACGCGTCTGTACCCGGTCAGCGATCAGCGCTGGATGGCGCTGATTCCGATCTTCGGTCAGTACGCGATGCTGAACGACCTGCTGGGTGGCAAGATGCCGTCGGCGATCCTGTTTCTGTCAACGGCGGCGATCACGCTGCTGCTGGCGGCCGGATTTGTCGAGCTGGCGACGAAGTTGCTTCACCGCGAGCGGATCATCTTCGGGCGCTGACCCGGCAGGGCAGCCCCGCGGGTTGCGTTTCTTCCGAGCCGCGACCGTGAGGGAGCGGTCGCCGTCGTACTTCCTCCCAAGGAGGCGGATGCCAGGGCGGGTCGACCTGGGGGACGAGGGCGCAACCGTCGAGCATAGCAGGGCTTCCCATGCAGCTACCGAAATCGCTGCCGCGCTTCCGCGCCGTGCCGCTATCCAATCTCCGCGCAGAGGAACTCGTTCGTGCTCTCGAAGCGCATCGTCTCGTTGTAGGCGAACGGCCAGGCCGGCCGGGGCGGATGCCCCGGCGGCGGGTTCTTCGGATCGCGCAACTCCCAGCGCCACTTGCCGCGCACCGCGAAGAGCCACTCTTTGTCGCGGTCCGACGGCTCGACCTCGCGGCGGAGAATGAACTCGGCGGAATCCGGCCGGCTGAACGCCACATGGCTCAGAAAGGCGCGCGACGGCCGCATGCCGTCCCAGGTCGTGAGGTCCGGCAGCGGCAGCGGGCCCGTGTCGACCTGGTAGAGCCCTTCCTCCACGTTGAGGTTCATGGTCCGGACGGGAAACTCCAGCGTGAGCGTGCAGTTCCGCGCCGCGTCCCGGATCCGGATCCGGCTGTTCAGCGGCTTGCCGGCCAGGGTCGCGTCGATCACGTCCTTGGGCGTGGCCAGGGTCGTGACGCGGCCGTGCCGGCGCGTCGTGAACTTCGTCGAGTCGAAGTTGTGAGCCCGGGCCTTGACGGCCTCGGCCTCGGTCGAGGGACCGAGCGCGATCGGGATCGAGTGGGTGCGCGTGAAGATCACCCGGAACTCCTTCGACGGGATCATGAAGAAGTCCTTCTTGGGAATCGTGTACTCCCCCAGGCAAGGGTGGAGCAGGTACAGTTCCTCGACGTGCCCGGTTGCGTCGTTGCGCAGTTCGCAGACCGCCTCGTATTGGATGCGCACATCCCGGACCGAACCTGCCCCCTGAGCCATGCCGCCGTCGTTGACGTAGTGCGGGTGGGGAACGTAAGGTTTGCTCGTCCACGTGAAGAACGACCGGTCGAAATCGATCATGCTGGTCTCTTTTGCTGGTTCCTTGGCTGTCTCTTCCTTGCGGGAGCACGCCGGGCCGGCGGCGCCCGCGAGCAGTCCGGCCGCGCTGGCGGAGTGGATGAATTGCCGTCGGGTGGATCTCTTCGCCATGGAGCCTCCTCTACAGCCTTCGGGCCTCTGGGGGCGCGACCAAAATCTCGGTTGTAACCTGCTTGGCCACGACCTCGTCGTAGGCGGTCAGCCCGGGGCGGCCGGGGGGCGTGGGCGGCGCCTTCTTCGGGTCGCGCAGCTCATTGCGGTCGCGCCCGCGCACCGCGTAAAACCAGCCTTTCTCGGACTCGGCCGGCTCGAGCCTGCGCCGCAGCATGAACTCCATGTAGTCAAAATCGCTGAACGCCAGGTGCGCGAGGAAGGTCCGGTCGACGCTGACCCCGTCCCACGTCGCCAGGTCCGGCAGCGGCACCGGCCCCATGCAAACCTGGAACAGCTTCTCCCGCTGCTGCAGGTTGATCAGCTTGATCGGGTACTCGAGCGTCACGGTGACCCCGCGCGCGGCGTCCCGGTAGCGGCTCCGTCCGTTCATGACCGCGTCAGCCACGGTGGCCTCGATGACACCCTCGGCCGTCGTTACCGTCCGCGCCGGCTCGAACCTGCGCAGATCGATCCGGTGGCTGGCGAACTGCTCGCTCAGCTTGCGGCGCTTCACCGGCTCCGGCTCGCTCGACGGCCGCTTGGCGAGCGGTACGCTGTGCTCCCTTCCGAACACGACCCGGAATTCACCGTTCGGCACCTGGAACAGGTTTTCGGTGACGATCGTGTACTCGGTACGGCAAGGGCAGAGCAGGAAGAGTTCGTCACTCTTGCCAGTCTTGTCGTTGGTTAGGGTGCAGGCCGCGTCGAACTGGATGCGGACTCGGTGGACGGCGCCATCCCTGCCAACGAACCCACCCGCGTACTTGTAGTACGGGTCGGTCTTCGTGGGATGGCTGGTCCACGTGAAGTAGGATCGTCCGAAGTCGATCATAGAGCTCTTTCAGGTTGGGCTTACAGGGCGCAGTATCTACTTATAGCGCCTTTTTTCTGCTGGTGGCGTGCGCCACGCGTTGTACGAATGAAACCGCTCAGAAGGTAAATCGTAACGCCATTTGCATCGTTCTCGCGGGGAAGACCGCCGTGATTCGACCGAAGAGGGCATTGTTGACTTGCAGGATCGGGTTCCCCAGCCGAACGCTGTTCGTCGCGTTGAACATGTCGGCACGGAATTTCAAACCGTAGCGTTCGTGGAACTTGAAGTCCTTGGAGAGGGAGAGATCCAGATTCCAGTAGCTGGGCCCCCGAAGAGCGTTCTTGCCGAGATTGCCCGGCCGGATAGGAGCGCCGCTGGGCCCCGTGGGAATCAGCGTGAACGCCGCCCGGTTCAAATAGAGAAAGCGGTCCCCTCCGTCCAGGTAGGGATTCGCTCCGTTGTAGTCCGGACGGGAGCTCAAAAACGTACTCGGCTGGACCGCATTCAGCCAAGCGCCATTCGCGACACCGAGAATCCCGGCGATCTGCCAGCCTCCAACCACGTGCTTGAGGACCGAACCTGCCTTCAGCCAGCGATCAAACGGCGTGTCGTAGATCGTGTCCAGGGTCAGGCTGTGGGTTCGGTTCTGCGTGACGGGACCATAGTCAGCCCGGTAGTTCGTCTCATCCTGGACTTCCGGATCGTTTCCGCCCCAGTAGTCGCCCTGAGACAACGCCATGTTACGGCTCCAGGTGTAGTTCACGTTGAAGGCGAGATCGTGGGACATTCTCTTCTTCAGCGAGGTTTGCCAGGCATGATAGACACTGAAATCCGATGAATCTCGCAGGTTTGATTCGAGGATCGACGGCACCGGGCGAATGCCGGTCACCCGGTCGGGCAGGTTAAAGGTGTGGGACTGGTGGATCTTCAGACCCTTGTTGCCGACGTACCCTGTCTGGAAGACCAGCGTAGGCGACAGTTGACGCTGGAGGTCAAACGTCCACTGCATCGTATACGGGTTCGGGTTGTCCTCGAAAAAGATCTCGAACGCCCGAGGGATATTCTCGTTTCGCACCACGGGCAACATCTGCGCGTTGGTGATGGGATACTTCAGATTGAGCCGCGTCACCTCCCCTCCCGTGAAGCGATAGCGAAAGATCACCCTGGGGTCGTAGGCCGCCAGCGTGTAGAAGTTCCTCAAGTTGAATGGAGCCACCGTCATCCCGAATCCGCCACGGATGACATTTTTGCCGCCTTGTCCAGGGCTCCACGCGAACCCGATCCTGGGTAGGAAATTGTTCTTGTCGGCGTTGTAGAAGGAGCCGGTTGGACGGTAACGAGGCGGATTCGAAAACGCGTTGGACGGGCTTCCGGCGTTGACCAGGAAACCCTCTTTGTCTTTGAACACCGAGTAGTATTCGTAGCGAACCCCCAGGTTCAGGATCAGATTCGAGCGTACTTTGAAGTCATCCTGGACGAACGCGGCCACGTTCCAGGTCTTGCCGTGGAAGCGCGGGACTCCGAAGGTAAACTGAACCTGGCTGGGCTGGTTCGCCAGGAACGTGGCGGCGCTTGCGTAGGTGAACACGGGAATCTCTTCGTCGAAGCGGCCAGGGGCCTGAACAAAGTAGCTACCCCCGAATTTCACCGTATGCCGCCCAATGGGCTTGCTGACGACCTCTTCAATACTGTAGGTGTGGCCGGTCAGGGTCAGAAACTCAGCGCCGACTGAAAAGTTGGCGCCCTGAACCGTTATGCCGGGAATCCCGTTGGTATAAGCCTGTTGCAGGCGCTGGGCGTCCGTATAGTTCAGACCGGCCCGAGTCTCCGTGGTCCAACCGGGAGCGGAATGAACCCAGCTCACGTTACCGGAGTCGGCGGCGTAAGTATACGACTGGCGATTCGTCGGAAGGGCGCTCGGCTGGTTCCGGAACGGTCGTCCCCGGGTGTAGCGGCCGGACAAACGATCGTTGGAGCGGAGGTTGTAATCACCCCGGAAGACGATGTGATTGTCATGCGCCTCATCGGCGGACGCTCCCCGAAACAACCCGCTGGCCGCGCCGGTGGCGTATGGCTCGGACGGATTCTGGAATAAGGTGAGGATATCTTTGTAGGCCGGCACGGCAGCGATCGCTTGAGTTCTGAACTCAGGAGTCGGCATCTGGGCCGTCACCAGGGCAAAGTTACTCTGCCGGTAGCCTTCATAAGCGAAAAAGAAGAACGCCTTGTCTCTAATAATGGGGCCGCCGACAGATCCTCCGAACTGGTTGAACCGGATGGGAGGCTTCCGCGCCGTCGGGGCCAGCAGGGCGTTCCGCGCGTTCAAAATGTCATTTTGCCAGTTCTCAAACAACGAGCCGTGAAACTCGTTCGTTCCCCCTTTACTGATGAGATTGATGTTGCCGCTAAAGGCCCGGCCAACCTCGGCGGAAACCACGCCCTTGGCCACGTTCACCTCCTGGATGGCTTCCTGACTGAGGACGTTGATGATGTTTGCGCCTTGAAATGCGGAGAGTGAGGAGCTCTCGGAGTCCCCGCCCGCATCGACGCCGTCTACGGTCACGGTGATTCCGACGCCGGCGAGGCCGTTGATCTGAATATACTCGGTGGTATTGCGCACCATCCCTGTCTGCAGGCTCAGTAGCTGTGTAAAATCCCGGCGAGCCTGTGGCAGTTCCTGGATCTGCTGCGAGGTGATGTTATCGGTGGTTTGCACCGAGGCATTCTGGAGAAGAGGGGCTTCGGCCGTGACCTCGATTTTCTCCGTGATGTTACCGACCTCGAGAGTAATCGGATAACGGATCTGCTGTCCTGCCGTCAACTCGAGGCCCTTCTGAACGAAGGTCTTGAATCCCTGTGCACGGACAGTGACCGTGTAGCGGCCGAGGGCCAGGAACGTTGCGGAGAACTCGCCAATCTCGTTCGTCGTGACGATTTGTTCCGTCCCGGTCAGCTCATTGACCAGGGTGACGACAATTCTTGGAACAGCCGCGCCCGTTGTATCCGTGACGATTCCGTAGAGGTTCGCGGTTGTCCTTTGCGCCAGCGCCGGCTGACCGAGTAACCACAACCAACCCACAAGCAGCACCCAGACCCGTGATTTGCCTTTCATTTGCCCCTCCCTGTGAAGAGCCTCAGCCGGCTCCGCACTAACGCGATTGGAGAACCAAATAGTCGATCAGCGCTACCAAGCGCCGACAAAAAGCCAAACCGCCGCCAGACCGCCACGGGGAGTTCGACCTTTGCGGCGCCCGGCCGCAGACCTGTCCGGATCGCCGGATAAGTCCCCGATGGCGCGTGCTCCCACGATGGCTTCAGCCATAAGCCCAAAAAGCGGTACCGCCGCAAAGGCCAGAAACAGCGGGTATCGATCCATCCGGCCCCGTTCGGACAACCTAGTGTTCTCAATTCTCGATAGAACGGGGCGGCAAGTCAAGAGAATTTGGCCGTCACACGAGCGTAACTTTCAGACGAAACCGTTGAAGACTGCCAGCCCGTTCGCCAGGTCGAGAGGGGAACGGAGGCCGTCATGATAATAAGTGATCGGGTTCGGGCGGTTCGCCGGCTCGATTCGTACTTCGGCAAAGCTCGGGGCGCCTGGTGTGACGGGTCCGAGGACCAGCGGTAGCCTCGATGAGGCGGCCGTCCATCACCACCGGGACGCCGGCCAGGGCTGTCCCGTGTTAATCTCCCGCACACCCACCGCTGGCGGCATGCCGCTGCTCTGTCCACGCATTGACTCACGAGACCGCCTGTGGTGAGATGATTGGCTTATGGCTGACGAGTCGAAACCCCCAGAGGGCCAATCTCCGCAGCCACCCAAGCCTCCTGCCGCCGCGAAACCCGCCGCCAAACCGCCGGCGGCCCCCAAGCCTCCAGCCGTCATGGTGACCGTCCCGTGGGAAACCGACCTCACCCGCGAGGTCAAGGCGAGATTCGGGGACGGTGTTCCGGAAAGCGTTTCGTACCTGGGGCAGAATTTCTGGGCGGTCACGCCGGAGACGGTGATCCCCCTGCTCGAGTATTTGAAACTGGAAGCGGACTACGACTATCTGGTCGACATCACCGCCGTGCATTACCCCAAGAGGGAAAAGCAGTTCGATCTGGTGTATGTCCTCTACAGCTTCGCGCGGAACGACAGGGTCCGGGTCACGACCGCAATCAAGGACGGGGACGCGCCGCGGACCGCTGTCTTCGTACACTCCACCGCCAATTGGCTGGAGCGCGAGGTGTACGACATGTTCGGCATCAAGTTCGAAGGGCACCCCGACTTGAGACGCATCCTGATGCCGGACGAGTGGGAAGGACACCCCCTGCGGAAAGAGTACGGGATTCTCCAACAGGACAATCGATGGGTTCGCGAGAACCTGGAAATCGAGAGCGGACAATAACGATGCCGGAAGCGACGTTTCTCGACTCAACGGAACTGGTGTTGAACATGGGGCCGCAGCACCCGTCGACGCACGGCGTGCTGCGCGTGATCCTGAAACTCGACGGCGAAAAGGTTCTTGGCACCGATTGCGTGATCGGGTACCTGCATCGCGGCGTGGAGAAGATCGGCGAGAACCGCACTTACCAGATGTTCGCGCCGTACGTCGACCGCATGGATTACGTGGCGGCGGTCTCGAACGGGTTGGGGTATTGCCTGGCCGTGGAGAAACTGCTCAACGTCGAGGCGCCGCCTCGCGCCCAGGCGGTCCGCGTCATCCTGACCGAACTGAACCGCATCGCGAGCCACCTGTTGTGGTTGGGGACTCACGCCCTCGACATCGGCGCGATGACCCCGGTTTTCTACTGTCTGCGCGAACGCGAATACGCGCTGAATATCTTCGAGAAGTATTGCGGGGCGCGCCTGACCACGCACGCTTTCCGCATCGGCGGCCTGCAATACGAAACGTACGAGGGTTTTGAAGACGAGGTCCGCGCCTTTTGCGACATGTTCCTGCCGCGGGTCGACGAATACGAGGAGTTGCTGACCAACAACCGGATCTGGGTGGATCGGCTGCGCAATGTCGGCATCCTGAACGCGGAGGACTGCAAGGATTATGGCGTCACCGGACCCGTGCTACGGGCGGCGGGCGTGAAGTGGGACCTTCGCAAGGCGCAGCCATATTCCGGCTACGAGCAGTACGATTTCGAGATCCCGATCGGCACGAATGCCGATACCTATGACCGGTACCTGGTGCGGATGGAAGAGATGCGGCAATCGGTGCGCATCATGCGCCAGGCGGTAGACAAGCTGCCGGCCGGACCGATCATGGGCAAGGTGCCCAAGGTGATCAAGCCTCCGGTGGGTGAGGCCTACGTCTCGATCGAGGCGCCAAAAGGCGAGCTTGGATACTTCATCGTCAGCGACGGGTCGACACAGCCCTACCGGGTCCGGGTGCGCCCACCGTGTTATGTGAATCTGCAGGCGTTGGACCGGATGGTTCGGGGCGCTCTGATCGCCGACGTCGTGGCGATCATCGGCACGCTCGACATCGTGCTGGGAGAGATCGACCGGTAGTTTGCAAAGATACGATTATGGGGAAATTCCTGCGTAGCGTTCTGTTGGTGGACTTGCTCCAGGGCTTGTGGGTAACGTTTCGTACCCAGCACCCGAGGAACATCTTTACGGAGCAGTATCCGGCTCAGCGGCCGAAGGTCGCCGAGAGGTATCGCGGCGCGCCTCGGTTGAACATCAACCCGGAGAACGGAGAGACCCTGTGCATCTCCTGTAACCTTTGCGCCCTGGCCTGTCCGGAGAACCTCATCGTGGTGGGAAGCGAACGAAACGAACAGACCCGGCGCAAGGATCTGGTCATCTTCACCTATGACACCTCCCGCTGCATGTTCTGCGGCTTGTGCGAGGACGCCTGTCCGGTGGATGCACTGGAATTGACGCAGGACTTTGAGATGGCGAGCTATTCGCGCGAGGGAGCCATCTGGGACCGGCAGATGCTCGAGGAAGGGCCGCGGCCCACGCGGTACGTCGCCTAGCCTCGAGGTCATGATGATGGATATCCTCGACCCCTGGCGTTGCACAAAATTTGGACTTATAATTGCCACTCTGAGTACGCCAGTTTCCTCCGTCGGTGTTGTTCGAAAGAGCCCGAATGCTGGATACCGTCTTTTTTTATGCATTTGCGCTGCTGGTGCTGGGCGGCGCAGTTCTGACCATCACTCAACGGAACGCCGTTCATAGCGCGATTTGGCTCATCGTCTCGCTCACCGGCGTTGCCGGCCTGTTTCTTCTCCAGAAAGCGGAGTTCCTCTTTGCCGTCCAGATCGTGCTCTACGTGGGCGGGATCATGGTGCTGTTTCTGTTCGTCATCATGCTGGTGAACCTGGACGAAGCGGCGCGGGAACGGCAGTTTCGCAGCCGGTGGTGGATTCCTTTGGTGTGCGTCGCCCTGGTTAGCGCCGAAGCCGCCTACTTCGTGCACAAGGGCGCCGCCGCGTTCCGCTTTGCGCCGCAGGGGGAGATCGCCGCTTCTTCGGTCGGCAACACGGAACAAGTGGCCGACAGCCTGTTTTCGGCCTACCTGTTGCCGTTCGAGGTTGCTTCGATTCTGCTGCTGGTGGCCATTGTCGGCTCGGTGGTGATGGCGAAGAAGAGGATCTGAATTCATGCATCCCGTCACTCCATCCCACTATCTGGCGTTGAGCGCCGCACTCCTGTTGATCGGAATCCTGGGCGTGCTGGTCCGACGGAACATTGTCATCGTTCTGATGTCGCTCGAGCTGATTCTGAATGCCGTAAACATCAACCTGGTGACGTTCTCCCAGCACTTTCAGCACGTCCAGGGGCAGGTCTTCGCGATCTTCGTCATCACCGTGGCCGTGGCGGAAGCGGCGGTCGGGTTGGGAATCCTGATCGCGCTTTTCCGCAACCGGCCCACGGTGCTCGCCGACGAAATCGATCTGCTGAAATGGTGACCTCTCGATGAACTTCCTCGATCTGATCTGGCTGATTCCGATGTTTCCGCTTGCCGGCGCGGCCCTGATGCTGCTGTTCGGCCGGAAACTCGATCCGCAGTCTGCGTCGGAAGTCGCATTGGCCCCCGGACTCGAACACACGCACGACGATCACGATCACCATCACGGCCATTCGCACGGACACGATCACTCGCACGGGCACGACCATCATCACGGCCATGCCCATTCGCACGGCGGCGCGAAGTTTCTGGTCAGTCTGCTTTGTCCCGGTATGGTGCTGCTCTCGTTTCTGCTCTCCCTGGGCGCTGTAATCCAACTTGCGGGGACGGCGGAGAGACTTCATCAAGTAGTGCTGTTTCGCTGGGTGGCGGGACTCCCGTTTCACCTGGCCGACGGCCGCGTCGGCACGTTCGGCGCGGACTGGGGATTTCTGCTCGACCCGCTCAGCGCGGTCATGGTGCTGGTCGTCACCGGCATCGGCTTCCTGATTCACGTCTATTCCATTGGCTACATGGGACACGAAGGCGGCTACTACCGCTTCTTCGGCTATCTGAATCTGTTCGTGTTCTTCATGCTGATGCTGGTGCTGGCGAACAACTACCTTTTGCTGTTTGTCGGCTGGGAAGGCGTCGGGCTGTGCAGTTACCTGCTGATCGGGTTCTATTTCCATAAGAAATCGGCGGGCGATGCGGGCAACAAGGCGTTCATCGTGAACCGGATCGGCGACGCCGGATTCATTCTCGGCATGTTGCTGCTGTTTGCCGTGGTGGGCTCGGTGAAGTTTACCGATGTGCGGCAGGCGCTCTCCGGAATGCAGCCGGAGGTCGCGTCGTTTGGGGTCCTGAGCGCGGCGGCCCTGCTGCTGTTTGTCGGCGCGACCGGCAAATCTGCGCAGTTCCCACTCTATGTCTGGCTGCCGGACGCGATGGAAGGTCCCACGCCGGTTTCGGCGCTGATCCACGCGGCCACCATGGTCACCGCTGGTGTCTACATGGTGGCGCGTTCTGCCGATCTTTATGTGCTCACTCCTCATACCTCGGCCATTGTCGCCGCGACAGGAGCGCTCACAGCGATCCTGGCCGCGTCGATCGGCCTCGTCCAGAACGACATCAAACGCGTCCTCGCGTATTCCACCGTCAGCCAACTTGGCTACATGGTGCTCGCGCTGGGCGTCGGCGCCTACTGGGTGGCCGTCTTTCACTTGTATACCCATGCGTTTTTCAAAGCGCTGTTGTTCCTCGGCTCGGGATCTGTGATCCACGCTATGGGCGGGGAACAGGACATGCGCAATATGGGCGGCCTGAAGGACAAGATCCCTATCACTTACCGGACGATGTTGATCGGATCCATCGCCATCGCCGGAATCCCTGGGCTGGCCGGCTTTTTCTCCAAAGACGAGATTCTCTGGCAGGTGTACTCGTCTCCGCTCGGCTCCACGGCGCTGTGGGGAATCGGTGTCCTGACGGCCGCCATGACGGCTTTCTACATGTGGCGTCTGATGGCAATGACGTTCTTCGGCGCCTGCCGCGCCGACGCCCGAACGCAATCGCACATTCACGAGTCGCCGGCGACCATGACCGCGCCGCTGGTGGTGCTCGCCGCCGGCAGCGTGCTGGCCGGATGGCTTGGCGTACCCAAACTCTGGGCCGTCTTCCCGAACGGCTTCCGCGCCTTCGAACATTGGTTGGAACCGGTCTTCCCCGCGGTCCACGGCGAGCATGCGGGACATGCGGATGCCGCGATCGAATGGCTGCTGATGGGGCTATCGGTCGCGGTCGCGCTCGGCGGAATCGCCCTGGCGCGGCATTTCTATCAGGTAAGGACCGGGATTCCCGATCGCCTGGCCCAATCCGCCGGGCCGCTGTATCGAACTCTCTACAACAAGTGGTACGTCGATGAACTCTACGGCTTCCTCTTCGTCGATGGTCTTTCGAAAGCAGGCGGACGTTTGATGGGCCGCTTCGATGCGGGCGTTGTCGATGGCGGCGTGAACGGTGCGGGCTGGCTCACCGTCTTTGCCTCGAAGGTCTCCATCTGGTGGGACACCTGGATCATTGACGGCGCCGTGAGGCTGCTCTCTGTGTCCGTGCGAGTGCTCTCCTACCCCGTGCGGATCCTCCAAAGCGGCCAGTTCCAGACCTACGCGCTCTATGTGGTGGCGGGCGTGATCCTTTTTCTGAGCTACTACGTGACCAGGAGATAACGCATGGACCAACATCCGCTAAGCATCGTCCTGTTCACGCCGCTGGCCGGGTTGCTCCTGTTGTTGTTTATCCCGGCAGAGAAGAAAGATGCCATCCGGCTGTGGGCCAACCTGGTCGGCTTCGCCGGATTCCTGATCTCGCTGCCGCTGGTCACCCGCTTTGACAAGTCCAACGGCGGGTTCCAACTGGTGGAGCGGATGGAGTGGATCCCCTCGCTCGGCGCGCGCTACATCGTCGGGATTGACGGCATCAGCCTTCTGCTCGTGATCCTCACCACGCTGATCGGATTCCTGTCGATTCTCTCGTCCTGGGCGTCGATCGAAGATCGCGTCAAGGAATACTACGCGATGTTCCTGCTGCTGCAGACGGCGATGATCGGCGTTTTCGTGTCCATGGATTTCTTCCTGTTTTATGTTTTCTGGGAGGTTGTGCTGGTGCCGATGTACTTCATCATCGGCGTGTGGGGCGGGCCGCGGAGATTATATGCCGCCATCAAGTTCTTTCTCTATACCCTGGCCGGCTCGGTCCTGATGCTGCTGGGCATCCTGGCGCTGTACTTCCAGCATTTCAAACAGTTCGGGTATTACACGTTCGAGACCGCCCAACTGATGCGCCTCGATCTGCCGCTCGAACTGCAGCAGTGGGTCTTCTGGGCATTCTTCCTCGGATTCGCCATCAAGGTGCCGATGTTCCCGTTTCACACCTGGCTGCCGGACGCGCACGTGGAAGCGCCCACCGCGGGTTCCGTCATCCTGGCGGCCGTCCTGCTGAAGATGGGTACGTACGGGTTTCTGCGTTTCTCCCTGCCGCTGCTTCCGAAAGCGTCGATCGACCAGACCATCGTGCAGATCCTGATCGTCCTCTCGCTGGTCGGCATCATTTACGGAGCGTTCGTCAGCCTGATGCAACAGGACTGGAAGAAGCTGGTGGCGTACTCGTCAGTCAGCCACCTGGGCTTCTGCACGCTCGGCATCTTCGCGCTGAATCCGAACGGCATCGCCGGCAGCGTGATCCAGCAGATCAATCATGGCATCTCGACCGGCATGTTGTTCCTGGTGATCGGCGTAATCTATGAACGCCGCCACACGCGCGAGATCGCCGAATACGGCGGCCTGGCCCACGTGATGCCGAAGTTCGCCACGGTCTTTGCCATCGCCATGCTGAGCTCGGCGGGGCTGCCTCTGTTGAATGGATTCATCGGCGAGTTCACGATCCTGCAGGGAGCCTTTGAGGCCAACCGCGCCTGGGCGGCCTTCGCCGTCATCGGCGTGATTCTCGGCGCGGCCTACCTGTTGTGGCTGTACCAGAGAACGATGCTCGGCCAGGTGACGAATGCGAAGAACCTGCATCTGCCGGACCTGAACGCCCGGGAGATGGCGGTGTTCCTGCCGCTGATCGCTTGGGCGATCTGGATCGGCGTGTATCCCAAGCCCTACTTCGACATTCTGGAGAAGCCCGTAGCGCAACTGGTGGAGCGCGTGCGGCCCAGCTACTTCACCGGCCAGGTCCAGGCCGGTCTGGCGGAGCCCGGAACCCGATGAACCCCTTCTACACGGCCGCCGATCACTTTGCGCTGAAACCGGCGATTCAACTGGCGTTCTGGGGCTGCGCCATCCTTCTGCTTGACACCTGGCTGGTACCGGATGTCAAGAAGCGCAAATGGCTGATCCCGATATTTGTTCTGCCGGGCATCGTCCTGACTGCGGTCGGTCTGTGGCAGCAGCAGGCCTACCTTGCCGCGAACGGCGTCCGGGAACTCACGGCATTCCACGGAACGCTCACCATCGATGGATTCTCCATCTTCTTCAATTGGGTGTTCCTGATTTCGTCCCTGATTGTCGCTGTCGTGTCCTACCGCTATCTGGAAATCGAGGACGAACATCACGGCGAATACTACGGGCTGATTCTGCTGGCCAACTGCGGCATGTTCTTCCTGGCCGCAGGAACCGATCTGATTACCTTGTTCGTCGGCCTGGAGCTGATGGCGCTGTGCTTCTACATCATGGTCGGCTTCCTGCGTTCGGAGCGCAGGTCGAATGAGGCTGCGCTCAAGTACCTGGTGCTGGGCGCGTTCTCGAGCGGGCTTCTGGTCTACGGGTTCTCGCTGCTGTACGGCATGGCCGGCTCGACCAAGCTGAGCAAGATCGTGACGGCCATGTCGGCGCGCGATCCGTGGGATCCGGTGGTCTTCCTGGCGATGACCACGACCTCCGTTGGCCTGCTATTCAAGATCTCGGCGGCCCCGTTCCATATGTGGGCGCCCGATGCTTACGAAGGCGCTCCCACGACCACCACGGCGTACTTGTCGGTCGCGTCGAAGGCTGCGTCCATCGCCTTTCTCCTGCGGATCTTCATGGGACCGCTGGCCCCGTCACGGCCGTCCTGGGAACCGTTGATGGCGGCCATCGCGGTGCTGACCATGACCGTCGGCAACTTCGCGGCTCTGAGCCAGACCAACACCAAGCGGCTGCTGGCGTACAGTTCCATCTCCCACGCCGGCTACATGCTGCTGGGCCTGGTCGCGGGCAACGAGACGGGTATCAAGGGCATTTCGGTCTACATACTGGTGTACGCGTTCATGAATCTCGGCGCCTTCCTGGTGATTATTGCGTTGCGCAGGCAGAACATCATCGGCGAAGATCTGGCCGACCTCGCGGGTCTGGCACGGCGCAACCCGATGTACGCGGCACTGATGCTGGTGTTCCTTTTGTCGCTGGCAGGCATCCCGCCAACGGCCGGATTCCTCGGCAAGTACTATATTTTCCTCGCGCTCATCGAGACGGGACACTACTTCCTGGCCGTCATCGCCACGCTCTACGTCGCGGTGGCGATCTATTATTACTTCCGTATCGTTCGCAGCATGTTTCTCGAGGAAGCGCCCGCCGAGCCCCATCCGCTCGCCTCCAGTGCGGGATTGCGCTTTGCCCTGGCCGTCAGCGGCGTCCTGACGTTGGTGATCGGCCTTTATCCCGAGCCCGTGCTTCGGCTTGCCCAGACTTCGCTGCTTAAGTGATATGCAAACCCTGTTCGAGCATCCGCTCTTCATCCCGGTCATCGTGATCCTGGTCATCCTGCTGGGCGCGCCGTTGGGAGCTCTTTACGTCGGCCTGGTCGAACGGAAGGTGCTGGCGGACTTCCAGGCTCGCCTGGGTCCGATGCGGGTCGGCCCGCACGGTCTCCTGCAACCCATTGCCGATGCCCTCAAACTCCTCGTCAAGGAAGACACCATCCCGACCGAGGCCGATCGCGCCCTGTTCTGGTATGCTCCCTGTCTCTCGGTGTTCACGGCCCTGGTGGCGTTGTCGACGATTCCGTGGACCCAGAAGTTCTTTGTGGCGGACGTGAACGTGGGGATCCTGATCGTCTCGGCAATGTCGTCGATCGGCATCCTCGGAATCATTATTGGCGGCTGGTCATCGAACAGCCACTATCCGCTGCTGGGCGCGTTGCGCAGCGCCGCCCAACTGGTCAGCTACGAAGTCGCGCTGGCGTTCGCGCTGCTTTCGGGTGTGATGGTGGCCGGTACCCTCAGCATGCAGGAGATCGTGCGCGCACAGATGGACCGGCGGGTTTGGTTCGTGTTTGAGAACTTCGGCCTCATGATTCTTCCGTTCTTCATCTATCTGGTCGCGGCGACGGCGGAGACCAACCGCACGCCGTTCGATCTTCCCGAGGCCGAATCGGAACTGGTTGCCGGATTCCATACCGAGTACAGCGGACTGCGATGGGCCCTGTTCATGCTGGCGGAATACACAAACATGTTTGTGGTGTCGGCCGTGGCGGTGACTTTGTTCTGGGGTGGCTGGCTGCGTCCCTTCCCGAACGTCGCCTGGCTGGAGATCCCATTGAACATGGGGGTTCCGGCTCTGCTGTTCATCGCCGCGGGCCTGTTGTGCTTCCCGCTGTCCCGTAAGGTCAAAAGCCCGCCACACCGTACGGGACTGGTTGTGGTCGGCGTGCTGTGTATTCTGGCGGTGACGCCCTTCCTGGTGCCGGCCATCAGTCTGGCCATCGCTCCGCTGTTCTGGTTCTTCGCCAAGATGTTCGTGTTCCTGTACTGCCTGATCTGGTTCCGCGGGACCTTTCCGCGATTCCGCTATGACCAGTTGATGAACATCGGCTGGAAGCGCATGATCCCCCTCGGCATGGCCGCCCTGATGATCAATGCAGTGGTGGGAGCGCTGCGGTAGGGCACTGCTACATTCCCGCACGGTCGCGGCCTCAGAAGGAGCGTGCGCGCTGAAAGCCGCTTGCTGAAGTAAGCTGAAAGCCATGACTCCGAACATGATTGGCGCGTACGGCGAGTGGGCGGCGCAGGCGGCGCCGGACCCGCCGCGTCTGTCTTTCCGGCAGCCGATGTTCTCGAACGTCGAGGCGTGGCGGGCCGTCGCGCGGGCGAGGTACCGCGAAGCCCTGATGGGCCCCGGCGGAACGGCGACGCCGGTCCCGGTGGTGCAACATCGATTGGAGTTCGACGGATTGCAGATGGAACACCTGCAATGGCAACTGCCGTTTGGCCCGCCGACGGAAGCCCTGGTCCTGAAGCCGGCCGGAGCGCGAGGGAGGTTGCCGGGGATTGTGGGACTGCATGATCACGGCGGAAACAAGTACTTCGGGTTGCGGAAAATCACGCGCATGACCAAGGACCCGCATCCCTTGATGCTGCTACACCAGGAGCGCTACTACGGCGGCATGGCGTGGGCGAACGAATTAGCCCGGCGAGGCTACGTGGTGCTGGTCCACGACACCTTTACGTTCGGCAGCCGCCGGGTACGGTTGGCGGATGTGCCCGGCAATATCCGCAATAACCAGGTGGAGGTCAACCCCGAGGCGGAGGACGAGATCCAGCGCTACAACCAGTTCGCCGCCGCCCACGAGCACCTGGTGGCCAAGAGCCTGTTCTGCGCCGGCATGACCTGGCCGGGCGTGTTTGTGTTTGATGACCAGCGAGCCTTGGACTATCTGGCCTCACGGCCGGACGTGGATGCGACCCGGATCGGCTGTGGCGGCCTCTCCGGGGGAGGTCTGCGAACCGTCATGCTCACCGGCGCCGACGAACGGATCCGCTGTTCGTGCTGCGTGGGCATGATGACCACCTGGCGCGACTACCTGTTCAACAAATGCTACACGCACACGTGGATGTGCTACGTGCCCGGACTGTCGCGCGATCTGGATTATCCCGAAATCCTGGGACTGGGCGTTCCGAATCCGGTTCTGGTGCTGAACAACCGCCAGGATACGCTGTTCACGATGCCGGAGATGGAACGGGCAGACCGGATTCTCACCGAGGTGTACCGCAAGGCGGGCGCCCCCGAGCGGTACCGGGCGAGCTTCTACGACGGGCCGCACAAGTTCGACGCGGAGATGCAGAAGGAGGCGTTCGCCTGGTTTGACCGCTGGCTGAAGAATTGAGGGCCGGGTCACGATATCATGCGTTCATCGGAAAGCAACGATGAACCGACGCGATCTCTTCAAAACCCTGGCAGCCGTGAGCGCCGTGACCGGCGGAGCGCAGACGGCTCCTGAAAAGAAAAGCCCGACCGAGCCGCTGGATCTCGAGCGCAAAATCGGGGACACCCTCGCGGGAAAGCGGCCCTACGAGCCGCTGGCCTATCCGTACTTTTCTCCGGACTACAAGCTGCCCTTCCTTCACATCGGGACCGAGAGGCAGTTGTTTGTGGACAACTTCATCCTCGAACACCTGGACGAAGTCGAGCGCGTGATCGTCAAACCGGAAAAGCACTCCAAGCTACTGTTGGAATACGGCGGACTGCCCTGGGAGGAAACGGCGTTCAATCCGCTGATCACGGCGACGCTGTACGATCCGGACGATCGCAAGTTCAAGATGTGGTACACGCAGTCGCTGAGCGGCGATCCCTACGGAACGGGCCAGGTGCTCTGCTACGCCCAATCGGACAATGCGCTCGATTGGGAGCGCCCGATGAGCGAGAAGTGCATCCCATACAAAGGGCACAAGGCCACCAATATCGTCCATACCGATGACGTTTCGGGAACGGGACTGGCCTTGAATCACGACCGCAGCGACCCGGAGCGGAAGTTCCTGCTGTTGTACGCTCCGGCAATCGAAGCCAGGAAGGAGGGATCGCGGTTCTTTTCGCGGGTCGCGGCCTCGGCCGACGGCTTGCGCTGGAAGGTGATCAGCCGTGACGTGCCGCAAAGGCACCAGCACGAATCGAAGATCTTTTTCGACGAGGCGATTCAGGAGTGGGTGGCCTACAGCCAGCACTCGCATCATTGGCATTACGGCCCTCGTATCCGGCAGATGGGGCGGCAAACCAGCAAGGACTTCATTCACTGGTCGCCCAAGGAGGTGGTTCTCTCGACGGATTGGGATCCGACGCTGGGGCCGGACCGCGAGTTCCACGACGGCTCGGTGCGCAAAGTCGGCGGCCTGTACCTGGCGATCGTGGCGGAGGCCCATACCGAGCCGATCTGGAATTCCCGCACGGAAACGCTGCGCGGGATGTACGCGGGGACGGTCTGGCGCGATCAGTTCCGGGTCAGCCTGGCCTTGTATGTCAGCCGCGACGGACGGCGGTTTACGCGCGCGCACGGGCCGGAAGCGTGGGTCGACAACGGGCCCCCGGGAAGTCCCGATCACGGCTATGCCTGCCAGACCCCGGCGGGCGCACTTTATCATCAGGGGAAAGTGATCGTCCCGTACATCGCGGTTCCGATCAAACAGTGGACCCTGCCTCGCAAGGACTGGCAACTTGTCCCCGATGCGGCGAGGCTTCGATACGAGCAGGAGATCGCGGCGGCCAACAAGCTCGGGACGGGACGCAACTCCACCCGATTCCGGCGTGGGGTGGGCGCCTTGGTGCTGCGGGAGGACGGCTGGGCGATGCTCAAACCGCGACGGGAGCGGGGGCGGGTCGTGACCAAGCAGTTCGTTTTTGAAGGAGACCGGCTCCGGATCAACGCCGACTGCAATTTCGGGGACATCCGGGTGGAGTTCCTGGATCCGATGTTCCGGCCGTACGAGGGATTCTCGGCGGAGGATTGCGATCCGGTTCACAACGAGAACCGGGACGCCATCTGGCACACGGTGACCTGGAAGGGACGATCGGACGTGCGTGCGCTCTGGAACAAACCGGTGTTGGCGGCGTTCCACCTGAACGAGTCGTTGCTCTACGGGTTTGAGTTCAAGTCGGGAGCGTAGGGTCGACGGGGTTCACCGGCTCTTTGCGGGAAGGACCCCCTCGCTTCCGCTCGGGGCTGCACGTCGTGTTTCTTCTACTCTGAGACCGCGACCGTTAGGGAGCGGTGGCGGGTGGGACATTTCGACTTCCGGAAGCCAACCGTAGCCATTGGACGAACCCAATCGCCCCTGGGAAATCAACCGTTTCCCGCCGAATTGGCTTCGTTCCGCCAAATCTTAACTCCTCTCCCTCAGAGCCGCGAGCGGAAGCGAGCGGACCTGCTCATCTCCCTCAGAGCCGCGAGCGGAAGCGAGCGGTGGCTATCCGAGCCGCGACCGGAAGGGAGCGGGCCTCTTGGTTTTTTCACAGCCCCGGAAGCGAGCGGACCTGCCAAGACCCTCCACTCCATCCCCGAAAAAACGCCCCGACTCCCCATCGGACCTTGCCTGCCTGATGCTCGCGGCTCCATGGGTTGACTGGGCGGAATTGGGTCCTGCGGTATCCTATAGGGGAGTCCGTGGCTGAACAACCCTCCGGAGCTTCGAATGATGAAAAGCATTTGTGTCGCTCTGTTCCCGTTGGCGATCGTCTTCGCCCAGAATCCGCAGCCGAAATCAGGCCAACTGGAGCCCGTCGCTACCTTCAAAGCGACCTCGGTCGCCAGGACGGCCAAAGCGATCAATTACCGCCACCGTAGCGGGTCGACCAAAGTCGATTTCAAGGGCACCGCCCTGATGCCCCAGGCTCGCGGCGAGGCGCAGGTGGAAAGCAAACAGGGCCGGATCGAAATCGACGTCAACTTTCGCGACCTGGAACGGGCCACCAAGTTCGGTTCGGAGTACTTGACCTACGTCCTGTGGGCGATCACACCTGAAGGCCGTCCGGTCAATCTGGGCGAAGTCCTGTTGAACGGGAACAAGAGCCGCCTTGCGGTGACCTCCGAATTGCAGGTTTTCGGCATGATTGTGACTGCCGAGCCTTACTTTGCAGTCACGATGCCGAGCGATCTGGTGGTGATGGAAAACGAGGTCCGCAGGGATACGGCCGGGAAGATTCAGGAAATCGACGCCAAGTATGAACTGCTCCAGCGCGGCCAGTACGAGAAGTTGGCCAACCCGCTGTCGCTGACGCCGGATCCCAAAATCCCGCTGGAACTGTTCGAGGCGCGCAACGCGATCCAGATTGCCAAGTCGGTAGGAGCAGCCAAGTATGCCGCCGACACGTTGAAGAAAGCCGAAGACAGTTTGCGGCAGGCCGACTCCTATTTCTCCCGCAAGCAGACCAAGCCTTCCATCATGATCGCGCGCGAGGCGGTCCAGACGGCCGAAGACGCCCGGGCCCTCGCCGTGCGCCGCGCGGAGGATGAGCGCCTGGAAACGGAACGCCGCGAAGCCGAAGAGCGCACTCGCCGGGCCAAAGCCCAGGCCGAGGACGAACAGCGCCGGCGGGAGCAGGCGGAAGCCGAGCGCCGGGCCGAGGCACAGCGCCGCGCCAAAGCGGAGGAGGATCGCGTCCGCGCCGAGGCAGCGCGCGCCGAAGCCGAACGCAAGACACTTCAAGCGGAATTGGAAGCCTCCCGCGCCGCGATCAAGAAGGCGGAAGCCGAAACCGCCACAGCGAACGCGCGCTTGATGGAAGAGCAAGCGCGGAAAGCCGCGGCCGAATCGGAGAGAGCCCGCCAGCAGGCGGAGGCCGAGAAGCAAGCTCTGCGGGCGCGCCTCCTGCAGCAGTTCAATTCGGTTCTCGAAACGCGCGACACCGAGCGAGGCCTGATCGTCAACATGGGCGATATTCTCTTCGATGTCGGCAAAGCTACGCTAAAACCGGCCGCGCGCGAAAAACTCGCCCGTCTCGCGGGCCTTTGCCTGGCCTATCCCGGCCTGCGGCTGTCCTCGGAAGGCCATACGGACAACGTTGGCGGCGAAGACATGAACCAGAAGCTCTCCGAGAAACGCGCTGAGGCGGTTCGCTCCTACCTGGTGGAACAGGGAATCCCTGACGCCAACATCAACTCGGTCGGCATGGGCATGACCCTGCCCATCGCGTCCAACGACACGGCCCAGGGCCGCCAGCGCAATCGCCGCGTCGAGTTGATCGTCTCTGGCGAGATCATCGGCACCAGCGTCGCGGCCGCGCGGACCATTGCACAGTAATCATGAAATCCAGCAATTCTGCTTTCGGCGCCCTGCTGCTCGCAGCGGGCGTTTTTTTCCTTTCCTGCGGAAAACCAAAACCCACGGCCGCCGACGCCAAAACGTTCGTCGAGAAGGCGGAAGCCCGCCTGCTCGACCTCGCCAATGAAAGCGGACGGGCCGGCTGGATTCAGGCGACCTACATCACCCTCGACACCGAATCGATCGCCGCCAAGGCCAACGAGCGCTTTATCACGGCCGCGGCCGAATACGCAAAAGGCGCCAAACAGTTTGACGGTCTCGATCTGCCGGCCGACGTCGCCCGCAAGCTGAACCTGCTGAAGGTCAGCCTGGTTCTGCCCGCCCTCGCCGATCCGAAGGAGAGCGAGGAACTCACGCAGTTGGTCACCCGGATGGAAGGGGTCTATGGCAAGGGCAAGTACTGTCCGGACGGCGCGACCGAGCCGTCGAAGTGCCTGGACCTGGAGCAGATCACCCGTATCCACGCGTCCAGCCGCGACCCGAAACAACTTCTTGAGGTCTGGAAGGGCTGGAGAACGATCTCCCCGCCCATCCGCGGCGACTACCGGCGGTTTGTCGAGCTATCGAACAAAGGGGCGAAGGAGTTGGGATTCGCAGACACCGGAGCCATGTGGCGTGCGAAGTATGACATGCCTCCGGATGACTTCGCCAGGGACGTCGACCGCCTGTGGGAGCAGGTGAAGCCCCTCTACACCTCCCTGCATGCCTACACGCGCCTGAAACTCCGCGAGAAGTACGGTGACAGCGTCCCGGCCAACGGCCCGATCCCGGCGCACCTGCTGGGCAATCCGTGGGCTCAATCGTGGGACAACGTCTACGATCTGCTCGCGCCGAAGAACGCTGATCCCGGTTTTGACCTGACCCAGATTCTGAAGGCCCGCAAGACAGACGAAAAACAGATGGTGCGCCACGGCGAAGGATTCTTCACGTCGCTGGGATTTGCGCCGCTGCCGAATACGTTCTGGGACCGGTCTCTATTTCGCCGTCCGCAAGACCGCGAGGTCGTCTGCCATGCCAGTGCGTGGGATGTCGACAACGACAACGACCTGCGTATCAAGATGTGCATCGACATCACGGGCGAGGAATTTGCCGTGGTTCACCATGAACTCGGGCACAATTTCTACCAGCGGGCGTACAACAAGCAGCCGTTCTTGTTCCGTGAAAGCGCCAACGATGGTTTCCACGAAGCGGTGGGAGACACGATCGCGCTTTCGATCACACCGGAATACCTGGTGAAGCTCGGCTTTCTGGCAAAGCCCACCGACCCCGGCAAGGATACCGGCCTGCTGCTACGGCGGGCGTTGGAAAAGGTCTCGTTCCTCCCCTTTGGTCTCCTGATCGATCAGTGGCGCTGGCAGGTTTTCTCCGGCCAGATTCCCGCGGAGAAGTACAACCAGACGTGGTGGGACCTGGTGAAGAAGCACCAGGGCGTGGTTCCGCCTGTCGAGCGGACGGAAACCGACTTCGATCCCGGTGCGAAGTATCACGTTCCGGCGAACGTTCCCTATACGCGCTATTTCCTGGCCCATATCCTGCAGTTCCAGTTTCACAAGGCCCTGGCGCAGAAGGCCGGTTGCACGAGCCCGCTCCACCGCTGTTCGATCTACGACAGCAAGGAAGCGGGAAAAGCTCTGGAGACCATGCTGGCGATGGGTCTTAGCAAGCCGTGGCCAGACGCGTTGGAAGCGTTGACCGGCAAACGGCAGATCGACGCCGGTCCGATGCTCGAGTACTTTGCGCCTCTCCAACAGTGGCTCAACGAGCAGACCGCCGGCAAACCTACGGGCTGGTAGGCCGGTCCGGAAAGCTCATGCAGTCGACGAACGTGTCCTGAAACTGCGGGTCGGCATGCAGCGGAATGTGGGTGACGATGGAGGGGATCCCCTGTAACCAACGCTCCCGTTTGGAAGGATTCAGGGCGATCAGCTTGGTGCCGCGCAACGCCGAATTGCCCACCGGATGCACGCGCGACGCATCCACTTCGACCAGGCCGATGCGCCGCGCGTCCGGGACCTCGACGTAGTTGCCGAACGCCCCGGCCAGGTACACCGCTTCAAGCTCCTCCGGAGCGGCGCCCCACCGCCGGCAAAGCAGCCGCAGCCCCGCGGCGATGGCTCCCTTGGCGAGTTGCAGTTGGCGGATATCCGCTTGCGTCAATCGCACGGGGTCGGTGAGGGGCCACTCGCGGGTGCCGTTGAGCAGGCGTCCGCCCGAAGAGAGAACTCCCAGATTCAACCCGCAGGCCACGGCGGAGACCAGTCCGCTGCCGCAGATGCCGCGCGGCGCTCCTCCGCCCAGGACGCGGCACTCCACGACGCCGTCACGATGGGTCACATGCGAGATGGCCCCTTCGGCGGCGCGCATCCCCATGGCGATCCGGCCCGCTTCGAACGCCGGGCCGGCCGCCGTCGACGCGCACAGCAGGCGCTCCCGATTGCCGACCACGATTTCTCCGTTCGTGCCGAGGTCGAGCAGCGCCGTCACCGCTCCCCGTTCCGCCATCCCCGACGCAACGATGCCGGCCAGAATGTCGCTGCCGACAAAACTGCCCAGGCAGCCGAGAAACTCGACCGTCGCCTTCATCTTCCAGCCCAGATCAGAGGCGGGAACGCGTTTGGCTCCGAGCGCCGGCGTCTCGAACGGAGCGTGCGATAGCGGCTCCACATCCAGGCCGCAGAACAGGTGATGCATCACCGTGTTGCCGCTCAGCCAGATCTCCCCGACCGGCCCGAGATCGGCCGCCATTCCCTCGATGGCCTCGCGAATCAGCAGCGCGAGCCGTTCGGCCGCGCCCGGCTTCATCACCGCCGCTTCGACCCGGGTCATCACGTCCGAACCGAGAACGGCTTGCGGGTTGAGGGCCGTCCGGACCCCGAGAATGGCGCCGGTCTCGAGATCCAGCAGTTGAGCCGCCAGAGTGGTGGTGCCGATGTCGACAGCCAGGGCGCGGCCGGCGCGAGGCTCCACGGCGCACACCGTATCATCGCCCAGAATCGGCGCGTTCCACTGGTCGACCTCCAACGTCACATCCGACTCCGCCTTCACGCAACAGGCGAGGCGCCAGCCTTTCTGTAGTTCGTCCTCGCGCAGCACTCCCTCCATCGCCGGCGTGACGTCGAGCGAACCGGAAAGCACGCGCACCCGGCAGCCGCCGCAGGTCCCTTCGCCGCCGCAGGGGAACTCCACCCCCAGCGGAAACAGGACATCGCTGAGGCTCGAGCCGGGAGCGACTGTGATTTCAACGCCGAGCGGGATCAGGCGGATGAGGGGCATTCAGGCAGTGTGGGAAAACGCGTAGCGCGCCATGGCGTGGACGTTCGCGTCCGGCGTCCCGGGCGGGACTTCGCAGCCCGCGGCCACAATCCAGCGTGGACCCGCCTGGCGGTGGCATTGATCGAGCGCTTCTTCCACCGAGGCGGGCGTTCCGTCGCGCAAAACACGGACCGGGTCGAGGTTGCCGAGCAGTACTTGAGACGCCTCCATGGCTGCCCGCGCCTCGTCGAGCGGCGTGAGAAAATCCAGGTCCACGATCTCGGCCTTCAACGACCCCATGCCGTTGACCAGCTTTCGCGTGTTGCCGCAGATGTGCAGGCGGACCCGGCCCCCCATGGCGTGGATCCCATCGACGAGTTTGCGTTCATAAGGGAGCACGTACTCGCTGTAGAACCGGGGCCCGATCAGGGAGGCCGCCGCGTCGCCGACCCCGATGATGTCGGCGCCGGCATCGAGTTGGGCTCTGGCGAACCGCAACTCCATCTCGACGACATACTCGAACAGGTCGACGACGAAATCCGGGTCGTCGTAGAAGTCCAGCATCAGCGTGTTGAGGCCCCGCAGGTCGGCGGCCATCGCGCACGGGCCCTCGACCCAGCCCTCGACCAGCAGTTGGCCCGCCGAGCGCTCTTTCAGCAGCCGGATCCCCGACACGCGGTCGCCCATGCGGCCACAGGCCGGGTCGGGAAGAGCCAGTCGTGCCAGCATGGCCTTTTCGCCGAGCAATGCCTCGCTTTCCACGATGGCGGGCGGCTGGTTGTCGAACCACTCGACCTTCGCGCCCAGGTCGGAGGCTTCGCGCGCGGGGTCGGAGACCGTGGAAACATGATCGAAGCCGAACGTCTCGGCCGTCCGCAACTGCACGTCCGCCAGCGTCCGGTGGCAGGAGGCGTACTCGCGATAGGGAACCCCCAGCCGCGACGAGCCGAACATCATCGTGATCGGCATCAGGGGCAGCCGGTCGGTGGGCCTTCCTTCAATCATTGCCAGAACGCGTTCTCGGCCGTTCATCACGAAGCTCCCTCAATCTGGATGATCTGGTCGTCGTACGAGACACCGATTCGCTGGCCCGGCGGAATCACCAGGAACTCATCGGGGTTCCATTGTCCGTCCACCAGGCGCTCGAGCATCTGGAAGTCGCCCATCAGCTTGCTGAACTGCCAGCCTTTGTCCTCCGCCTCCTGACGGGCTTCGCGCTCGAAACGGTCATCGGGCTCGAGTCCGCTTTCGATGAAGGTCAGGCGCTCGTAGGCAGCCTTGTACGCGTTCAACTCCTCATAGAGATAGCGTCCGTTGTCCTCGCCGTACTTCTGGATGAGTTCGTCGAGCGAGTAGCCTGCGCCTGTCTTCCGTCGCGTCTTTTCGAGCATCGACTGATCCAGATTCCTGCCGCGCTCGAGCCAGCCCATCGACCGGTAATACACGCCGCTGTGCGATTCGAAGTATTCCTGATACCGTTTTCTGCTGCCGAGGAGCATGGCAATGCAGTCGTGGGCTCGCGGCAGGACCAGCGGAATCTGGCGGGCCGTCAACCCCAGGGTGCCGTTTCCACACAGGGCATAGCCCATCACGACCGCCTCGTAGCGCTCGGGATCCACCGCGTCGATCACCTGCTGCAGACGGTCGCGCATCGGCGCTCCGGCGAGATCGTGGAGACCCTTGGACAGGAACTCCACATCGACGGCGTTCACCGAACGCGAGACTACAAAGCACAACTCCCGGTACAGAACTTCGCAGCCAATCAGCTTGAGGCGCATCGGCGCATTTCCTCCACCGTGGCGCGGACGAGTTCGGGACTCGATCCACAGCACGCGCACACAATGGTAGCGCCCGCGCCGGGTGCGGCGGGCGATTCAGCCGGAAGGCCGGAATTCATGCGGCGCTGACGGGCGCGGCCATCGTGCGTGCCAGGGTCACCGCGACGCTGGCGTTCTCGCCGTAACCGTCGGCCCCGATCTCCCGGGCGAACTGAGGAGTGACGGGAGCCCCGCCGACCAGCACCTTCACCTGATCCCGCAGCCCGGCTGCTTTCAATGCCTCGATGGTGGTGCGCATCGACGGCATCGTCACCGTCAGCAGCGCCGAGAGGCAGACGATGTTGGCGTTCTTCTCCCGCACCGCCTGGACAAACCGCTCCGGCGTGACGTCGGCGCCGAGGTCGTGGACCTCAAATCCGCCGCCCTCGAGCAGCGACGACACCAGGTTCTTGCCGATGTCGTGCAAGTCACCCTTCACGGTGCCGATGACCACGCGGCCGGCCGGTTCACTGCCCCGCTCCGCCAGCAGCGGGCGCAGCATCTCCAGCGCGCCCTTCATCGCGCGGGCCGACAATAGCAACTCGGGCACGAAGTAGTCCTCGCACTCGAACCGGCGGCCGACTTCGGCCATGGCCGGAATCATGTACTTCTGAATCATTTCCAGCGGATCGGCATTCTCCGCCAGGGCTTCTTTGGTGACGGCGATCGATGTCTTGTTGTCGCCGGCCAGCACCGCGTCGTACAGCTTTTGTAAGTCCGCCATGTTTGCCTCTCTTAGGTTCCGTTGAATTCGCGCAGGGCGTCGATCATCGCGACGATGTTCGCGGTGGGGGTCCGCGCCTGAATATTGTGAATGGAGTTGAAGACGAACCCGCCCGAGCGCGAGAAAATGTCCAGGCGGCGGAGGACTTCGTCCCGCACGTCGCCCGGCGTCCCGAAGGGCAAGGTCTTTTGCGTGTCGACGGCGCCGCCCCAGAACGTCAACCGGCCGCCGTAGACCGACTTCAGACGGTCCGGATCCATGCCCGTGGCCGAGCATTGCACGGGGTTCAGAATGTCGAAGCCGCACTCGATGAAGGAATCCAGAAAACGCTCCACCGAGCCACAGGAGTGCTTGAACGTCTTCCACCCGGTGTTTCGATGAATCCAGTCGTTCAACTGCCGGTAATAGGGGAAATAGAGTTCGCGAAACGTCCCCACTGAGCAGAAACTCGATGTCTGCGTACCGAAGTCCGTGCCGCATAGAAAAACAGCATCCACCTGGGCGCCCATCTCGGCGTGAATGGCCGCCAGGTTGGCGAGGGCGATCTCCGCCTGGCGCTCGAAGATGCGGTGAACATAGGCGCGCCGCGAGTGGGTCGACATATACCACTCGGCAATGTCACGGATGCCTTTGGGGTATTTCAGAAAGGGCGCCGGCACGAGGGCGATGTCGCCGAAAGCCGTCCCGCCGAAATTGGCGATGACGAAACGGCCGCTTGATCGCGCATCCTGCGACGTCCGCCTCAGATGGTCGAGGTCCTCGCGGCTGATCGGACGGAACTCTTCCAGGTTGTCTTCCGGATTCAACCGGGCCTCGTCGATCGGTTCCTGGCGGACGATCGCGTCGAAGAAGTAGCCGCCTTTCGGCATACGTCCACTGGGAGGAGCGGTCAGGTCGCCTTCCGGGTAGATCAGAGTGTCGCCGTTCCTGTCCTGTGTTGTATTGAACTCCCCTGGCACCAGGACGTCAAGCCCGTCGAACCGCCATGGTTTCCAGCGATCGTTCGGGAATCCGAACATCGTCTTGCGCGGGAAGACCCCCTGGACGTCGAGTCCCAAGGCGTCCTGCAGATCGGGTTCGATCAGCCCGAGCATCTGGTAGGGCTCATGCACCTCGACCGGACGCCGTTCCAGGCCGTAGTGCTCCCGCAGAGCGGCAACGCAGCTCACGTGGATCCCCGTCACGGCCGTACTGCCGAAGTCGACGGGAACGCGGTTGGGCGACCGATGAGAAAGGCTGGTCAGAACTCGTTCACGGGATGACGGTGTCGAAGGCAAGGACACTGGCTCATCCTAGTTG
>JBJXGR010000092.1:0-19718 GCA_046160045.1 Bryobacteraceae bacterium | reverse complement strand
ACTGGACGCCGAACGAGAGATAGTCGTCGATCTTCTCCAGCATCTCGGTCATCCGGTCGTCGGGCGACAGGATCTCGATCACCAGAAACGGGGGACTCGTGAAGATTTCCTCGTCGGGCTCGCCGAGGCAAACACAGACGTCCGGCACGCGAAAGCGCTGCGGCTTCACCTGCACTCGTTGTTCGACAAACACCGAGATGCCCAGCCTCGCACGGAGCGTTCCCAGGAAGATCGTCAGCTCCGTCTGCACTTTCGAATGCTGCTTTTCTCCCATGGCCCTCTCCACGACCCGCCCGTCCACATACTCCCGGTCAGGGCTATAGCTCGTTGCCAGATACTCGGTCAACGGTGTGAGAACAGCGGCCACGTTTTGATTGTAGGTCACTTCGTCTCTCCCTTCCGGTAGAAACTGCCGCCCACCGTGCGCATGAACTTACCCCACAACGCCTGCGACAATTCCCCGGCATCTTCCTCTCGGGCCGGAATCACCTGCACGTGCAGACCGGCCATCTCGTCGCTCGAATCCGGACCCCACAGAACGCGCTTCGGAGGCCGGTTCGGATTGCGGGGATTCACCGAGGAGTTGTCGTAGAAAAACTCCAGGAACAGCCGGGTTTCGGCCGGCAGCCGGATAGGCGTCTGGTACCGGTATTGATCCTGTTGGTCGAAGTTCCAATCGCGAATCCACAGCAGCCACCGCTTTCGCCCGTCCGGCATCAGGGCGTACCCGCGCATTTCTTTGCACAGGTAGTGAGCGTGCGGGATGATGCCCACCGCGTCCACCGCCACCGGCAGCGTGAAGGAGTCTGCCACGCGATAACGCCTGGCCCCGGCGGGAATGTCGATCTCGCGCGACCCCAGGGCCACGTCGAACAGCCGCCTGCGCGGAGGTTCCGGCGTGAAGTACAACGCCACGCGCGACTGCTCCTGTTCCGCCTTTCCTGTCGGGTGGAAGTGGATCTGCAGGACCAGCGTCGCGTTCTTCTTCACCAGGGAGGCGACGCCCTCCGGTTGGGTCACCGGCTTTGAGCCTGGCGTCCATCCCCCCAATCCCGGGCCCGGCAGAAACCCGGGCGCTCCAAAACACGGATATCCCGGTCCCGGCGACTCGGCGTCGCGCTGCCGCGCCGCTCGGGAATTGTCGGTGAAGAACAACGCGTGGTGCACGACCTTCCGGTTGCCGGGCCGGAATTCGAGGGCCCGCACATATCGATCGCTCCCCAGCGAAAGCGGAATGACAAAACAACGATACTCGTCGGGCCCTTCCGCCGCCACCGGATACGCCTCCGCCATCTGGACCTCGGCATCCGGCGTGCCCAACCGCCATCCTTCGGAAAAAACCGGCGGAGCGGGCAAGACGGCGGCTTCTCCCTCCGCGGCCCCGGTTCTGGCCCATTCGGCCAGGACCGCGAGTTCGCGTGCCGTCAGCCGCCGCTCGTCGGCAAAGTCCCCGTATCCAGGCTCCGGCAGCCACGGCGGCATCCGGCGTTGGGCGCTGATCTCCGCGATCTGGCGGGCGCGCTTCCGCGCGTCTTCGAAGCTCAGCAGCGGGAACGGAGCGACTTCGTGAGGCCGGTGGCAGGAGACGCAGTGCCGGTACAGGACCGGCGCGACGTCACGCGTGAAAGTGACCGCGCCCGCCGCCGGCAGAGCGGCCACCGCCAACAGCCACCAGCGCTTCACGATTCCATTATGGGTTCAACCCAGCTTCACCGGCTTGTCGTATCCGGTCATCTCCAGGTATCCCACACCGGTGGCCGATCCTGAATAGTCCACCGCGCCTTCCCAATAGGTCGGCTCGTTCGCGGTCTCGATCATCTCCTGCGAGTCCAGCACCGCCCTGGCCGTAAGACGCAAGCCAAGCGAGGGCGCCTCAATCGACCACTCCACGGGGTACCTGGCTTTTGTTTTTGCGCTCGTCCAGATGCGTCCCGGCGTCAACCGGAAGTCGTCCTTCTCCAGGTGGCGTGACCGCCCGGCCGCATCCACATACGTCCCCGCGGAGTAAGGATCGATCGATCCGTCCTTCCGCCGCAACTGAAACAACATCAACTCGCGCTGATCGTCGAGCTGAATACTGAACCAGTCCCAACCCGCCTGGGCGGCCTCCAACTGGTGGGTGAACCACTCGTGGTCCATCCAGGCCGAGCCGCTCACGTCATGCGTCGCGCCCCCGGTCTCGATCCGGCCTTCCGCCTCCAGCCTCGAAAACGACACATAGTGCGAGGCCTTGCCGGCGCCTCCGGCCTTCTGGCTCACCCCATCGCGGCCGTGGATCACCGGCGCCTTCCGCGGAGTGAGGGTCAGGTGAAACCGAGCGTCCTCGGTGACCGCCGCCAGAACCTGGCGGTCTCCTTCCCATCGTGCCGACCAGTTGCCGTTCCAGACACGTTGATGGACCAGGCTCGCGCCGGCGATTCCAGGCCCCGCGCGGTTCAGGCGCTTCTGCGAAAGGAATCGGCCGGCTTCCACATCGGTCACGGCAACATGGGCAAGGTACAAATCGTCCACGCGCCAAGCCGACGGATTCACCGATTTGCCCCGCCGTTGCGCCTGCCGGAAGAAGACGAGTTCGAATCCGAATCGCCGCGACGCGGGCGTCCGGAGATTCCCCGTGTAATACCACCACTCGGTCCGGAAATCCGGATGGTCGAAGTGGTCGCGCGGGAACTCGTAGCGATAACCCGGCAAGGCCACCCGGTATTCCGGGTTCTTCGCCGCGAGCGGCGCCGCCAGAACGCTCAGCAAGACCCGCCGCGTCATGCGGCATCCGCCGGCGGATCGGGGAATTCGCGGTGCTTTCTCAACTGCCACGAGTGCCACAAATGCCTGCGCTCGTGCGCCGCCGTCAGGGCGATTGCCCGTCCCAGCGGGATCCGGACCAGACCAGTGATCGGGGACCGCACTTTGACGCGCGCCAGGTCCAATCCGTCCGCCGAGGCGATGACCTTCTGCATTTCGTCCTGCAGCGTCAGAAACCCCACCAGCACCTCGGCCGCCACCACCCGCGCCTCCGGACGCATCGCTTTGGGCGCGCGGAACTTTCGCCGCGGCGGCGGTTCCGCCAGTGACACCAGGTAGTTCCCCAGCCACCCATATCGAAAGGGCCCGTTGGCGGTGATCCCCTTTGCCCGCCCTTCCTCAATCGCCCGCCGGAGGAAAGGCAGGTAGATTCCTCCCACCTTGATCAGATGGTCCAGGTTCTGCCCGATCGACCAGCGGCCCGGTTCCAACGTCCAGTTGATGCGAGAGTCATCCAAACGTTGGGCCAGCGACCGGGCATCTTCGGCCAGTCGCATATACTGCGCGGCATAGTCCTGGAGTTCGGGCTCGAGGGACTCAGGCATGAGTTCCGGTCTTATTGAGTGCGTCGCCGGGCGATGTCGCCGGCGATTCGGATCAGAGCCTTCAGCCGTTTGTCCCCTTCAGACTGCTTTTCCGCCAACGCGCGTAAGGACAAATCCGTCAGTCGCCGCGACTCCGCCATGGCCGACTCCATTTGTTCCAGGTTCTGTTGACACCGGACTTGGGCCGAAGTCAATTTTTCACACAGGCCCGCGACCCGTTCCAGGCTGCCCCGAAGTTGATCCTGCCTCGGCTCCCGCTGTGCGAGTCTCGCCGCGAGAGTCCTCTGACTTTGCAGAATGGACTCCATCGTGCGCTCGACATCCATAACCCCAGTCTACCGGAAGAACAACGCCTGAACCGCCAGCACGATCAGGAACCCGAATACCGAAACCACCACCTTCATCGCCGTCCAACTGCGCAGCGTCTGCGGCACCGTCATGCCCAGGTATTCGTTCACCAGCCAGAAGCCGGCGTCGTTGACGTGCGACAGGATCGTTCCGCCGCAGGCCAAAGCCATGGTCATCATCTCCGGCGTGTATCCGGGAATGTTTTTGACGATGGGCGCGACAATACCGGCGGCGGTAATAATCGCCACCGTGGCCGATCCCTGCGCAATTCGCATCGCCGCCGCGATCAGGTACGCCACGATTAGGGGCGAGATCGACGAGGTCGCGAGCAGGTTTCCGGCATAGGGGCCGACTCCCGAATCGATGATCACCTGCTTGAACGCTCCGCCGCCGCCCATAATGGCCAGCAGCGTCCCGATCGGCGTCATCGAATCGGTTGCCATCCTGCCGAGCGCGGTGCGGTCGAGGCCGCGCCGGGTTCCGAACCAGTACATCGCCACCAGCGCCGTTACCAGCAGCGCCGTGAACGGGTGCCCGATCAGCGTCAGAAACGCCTGTCCCGGAGTCTTGGCCATTCCGCCGATGGTAGCCGCGAAGATCAGGATCACCGGCAGCAACAAGACCAGCACCACCTGAGAGACAGGCGGCGCCGGCCGGTCTCCCGCCTTTGGATCTTCGGTCCCGGCGATCTTCGGCAGGGGCACGTAGATCTTGCCCGCGATCCAGCCTCCGTAGACGATCCCGCCCACGATCGCCATGGGAATGGACAACACAACCCCGTAGAGAATCGTCAGGCCCAAGTCCGCGCCCAGCAGCGACGCCGCCGCGGCGGGCGCCGGGTGTGGAGGTACCAGCGCATGGGTAAACGTCAGCGCCGCGGTCAGCGGCATTCCGTAGTACAGCATCGACCGCTTGGATTCCCTCGCCAGGCTCCACACGATCGGCACCAGGATGATAAACCCGACTTCAAAGAAGATCGGCAAGCCCACCAGGAACGCAGCAGTCAGAACCGCCCATGAGGCCCGGTCCCGGCCGAACCGGGCGAGAAGCCATTCCGCCAACGCGCGACCCCCACCCGAATGCTCCAGGAACCGCCCGATCATCGCGCCCAAGGCGACCACCACGGCGATGAACCCCAGGGCGTCGCCGAAGCCCGCCTGTACAGACTTCAGAACCTTGGCGGGATCCATGCCGGCCGCCAGTCCCAGCGCGAGGCTGGAGATCATGAGGGCCAGGAACGCGTGCAGCCGTAGCGCCAGAATCAGAAACAGCAGCAGACCGATCGAGGCGAGCGTCAACCCGATGAGGTATTCTCCGTTTGCGGGCATTGGTTTGCATTCTACACCGATGAGAAGACGCCATGACCAGAAACAAACTCCACGACCAATTGATCGTCATCGACGGTCTGATAGTCAGCAAGTGGTCCCGCGAGCTCTTCCTCGACATGCGCAAGGGCGGATTGACGGCCGCCAATTGTACCTGCTCGATCTGGGAGAACTTCCAGGCAACCATGGACAATGTCGCGGCCTGGAAAGCGCTCATTCGCCAAAACGAGGATCTGCTCCTCCAGGTCTACAACACCGCGGACATCCATCGGGCCAAGCGGGAAGGCAAGACAGGAGTGATCCTGGGCTTTCAGAACGTCTCCGCGTTCGAGGACCGGCTTGGCTATATCTCGCTATTCCGTGAGCTGGGCGTTCGCATCGTGCAGATCGCCTACAACACGCAGAACCTGATTGGCTCGGGCTGCTACGAATCGAGTGACAGCGGCCTGTCCGATTTCGGGCGTGAGGTCATCGCCGAAATGAACCGGCTCGGCATCGTCTGTGACCTCTCTCACGCCGGACGCCGGACCGCCAACGACGTGATCCTGGCGTCGAGTAAGCCCGTGTGCTTCTCGCACTGCCTGCCCGCCGCTCTCAAGCAGCATCCCCGCAACAAGACCGACGAAGAACTGAGATTCCTGGCCGAACACGGCGGCTTCATCGGGGTGACGATGTTTCCGCCGTTTCTGAAACGGGGCGTCGACTCGACCGTGGCCGACTACGTCGAGGCTATCCAACACGTCCTGAACATTGCCGGCGAAGACAGCGTGGGAATCGGTACCGACTTCACCCAGGGCCACGATGAATCGTTCTTCGAGTGGGTGAGCCATGACAAGGGTACGGGGCGAAGGCTCACGTCACTGGGCGAGATCATCAATCCAGCTGGCCTGCGAACGATCGGAGAATTCCCGAACCTGACTGCCGCGATGCAACAGGCTGGTTGGACGGAGACTCGGATTCGAAAGGTGATGGGGGAAAGCTGGCTTAGGTTCCTGAAGGAGGTTTGGGGCGATTCGTCCGGCTCCCTCTGAGTCCACCCGCGGCCGTGACGGTAGTGCACGATGCGGCAGCGCCGCTCAGACCTTAGATTACAAAAAGGTCACGATTCTGGACGAACGCCAAGAAAACCTCTTGTCCTTTGAACAACTTCGGCATAACCTTGACTAAACACAGCTACCGTTGTTGAGAATCGAGGTCTGAACATGCGTCGCCTGGCTCAAGCCATATCCCAACTCTGTCTCGTCACGGTTTGTTGCCTGAGTTTGGCCGGACCTGCCTTCGGGCAAGCAACCGGGACCATCCTGGGAACGGTCAAGGACACGTCCGGCGCCGTCGTCGTCGGGGCAAAGATCACGCTGGTGAACGAAGGCACGGGTGTGACTCGAAGCGTCACGGCGGATCCGACGGGGTCGTTTCTGATCCCTCGTCTTCCGGTCGGCTCCTATACCGCACGGGCGGAACAGGCGGGCTTTCGAACCTTCGAAAACCGGGGAATCCTCCTGCAGGTGGACCAGAGCGTGACACTGGCCATCATGCTCGACGTCGGTGAAGTGGCGACGGAGGTCACCGTTCAGGGGGCCGCCACGCTTCTGCAGACCAACACCTCGACCCTGAGCCAGGTCGTCGAGAGGAAACGGGTCGAAGATCTGCCGCTCAACGGCCGCAATGTCCTTCAGTTGATCCGCCTGAACGCCGGCATCGTCAATCGCGGCATCGGGACCTATTCGCAATTCCAGATCGCCGGCGGTGGCTATGGCTCACCCAATTCCGTGAATGGGACGCGCGGCAATCAAACGACGTTCCTGCTCGACGGCGGCAACAATACGAACGGAATCATCAATTCCGCCAATCCGTTTCCGAACCCCGACGCGGTCCAGGAGTTCAGTGTGCAAACCAACAACTTCTCGGCGGAATTCGGCAATGTCGGCGGCGGGGTCGTGAACGTCGTGACCAAGTCGGGCACCAACAGCCTGCATGGCTCGCTGTACGAGTTCTACCGCGATGGACGGCTCAACGCCAGAAGCTTCTTCGCCACACAGCAGGACGCGCTCAAGCGGCATCAGTTCGGCGCTACGGCCGGCGGACCCGTGTTGCTGCCAAAGCTCTACAACGGGCGGAACCGGACTTTCTTCTTCGCGGCCTACCAAGGCACCAGAAACCGCGAAGTCATCACCTCCTCGCGGATCACCGGGTTTACAGCCGCTCAGAAAACCGGCGATCTGTCTTCCATCACCACGCCGGTTCGCGATCCTCTGACCAACACTCCCTTTGCGGGCAACATTATCCCGCAGAACCGGTTTGATCCGGTGAGCGCGAAATTCCTCGAATTGATGCCGTCAGCCAATGTGACCGGTACCAACTTCTTCACGTTCGTCGCCCCGAAAGATCGGAGAGACGAAGGCCAGTACACGGGCCGGCTGGATCATCAACTAACGTCCAAAGACCAACTCACGGCCCGTTGGTTCCAGTTCGGCTACGTTCGCGACCCGGCTCTGAACCCCGGCAACCTGTACTCGGCTCGCGGAGGGGAGCGGTCGCAAGCGAAAAACATCCACGTCAGCCACACGCGGATCTTTTCCTCCAGCCTGCTCAACGTGGCGAAATACACGTACAACTACCAGCGCGCTGATCCCGCCTCAGCGCTGAACCTGGCCCCATCGGATTTCGGCTCCCGGATGGTGCGCGGCAATCCGACGGCGCACTTTTCCCTTGCGATCGCCGGTTACAACTCGGTCTCCCCCAGTTTTGTGGGCCGCAATTTCAACAAGAGTCATGAATTCGCCGACACGATCTCGTACAGCAGCGGCCGCCACAACCTGCGCTTCGGATATCAGTATCTGCGCGACTACAAGTTCGCCTCGAACGATTTCAACAATTCCGGCACGTTCACCTTTTCCGGCCAGCGCGCCGGCCATGCACTCGGCGACTTCCTCCTGGGTCTGCCTGTGTCGCTGGGAATCCGCAACGTCGCGGTGTCCGATACCGTTGCGAACTACCACGGGCTGTTCGTCCACGACGACTGGCGCGTGACCCGCACGTTGACGCTCAACTTCGGCCTCCGCTGGGATGGGGTGGAGCCGTATATCGACCGGCGCGGCTTCCAGCCGTATTTCCGGCCGGGACAACGCTCAACGGTCTTCCCGCGAGCCCCGCTCGGCGCTTTGTTCCCAGGCGATGCGGGGGTTCCCGAATCGGACTCCGACCGCCGGTATGCGCGGCCCGCCGATCCGGACCGCAACAACCTCGCCCCCAGGTTCGGTCTCGCCTGGAATCCCACGCCCAAGCTCGTGATTCGCGCGGCCTATGGTATCTTCTACTCACATGCCACAGCCCAGATCACTGCTGTTGCGGCAGAACCTTGGGTTCGACTGACCAACCTCGACAATCCACCCTCGTTCAGCAACCCCTTTGGTAACGGTCAGCCGGTCAACCCTAACGTGAACGAAGCGGCTACCGATTTCGTGTTCTCCGCCGCGCCCGCACTTTCCGTGATGGATCCGGACTTCAAGATGGGCATCATCCAAACAATGAACTTCGGCTTCGAGCGTCAGCTCGCTACGGACCTGATGGTGCGCGCGATGTACGTCGGCACCATCGGCCAGCACCTGGAGATTGGCCGCGAGCTCAACGCGGCGGTGTACTCGCCAACCGCCACGACCGGGAACATCAACGCCCGCCGCCCCTATGCCGGCATCGGGAATATCCGCAACACCGAAAGCAACGGGCGGTCATGGTATCACTCCATGCAACTCTCGGCCACCCGGCGTTTCTCAAAAGGGTTGAGCTTCCAGGTGAACTACACCCTTTCCAAATCCATAGATGACACGTCGATTCTCATCAGCCCAGGCAATTCAATTGGGCCTGACCCCAGCAATCGCCGCCTGAACCAAGGCCCCTCGGACTTCGACGCCACCCACACGCTGGTGGCCAGCGGAATCTGGGAGATTCCCGCGCCGAAAACAGGATCCGCCGTTCTGCGTCAGATCGTCAACGGCTGGCAGCTAAACCCGATCATCTCCGTTCAAAGCGGTGTTCCGTTCACGCCCTTCGATTCGAGGGATCTGGCGCTGGCAGGCATTGGCAACGGCATCCGCCTGCTGACCAACGGAGACATCACGCTGTCGACATCGCGGCCTCGAGGCGATCAGATTGCACGCTATTTCAACACCACGGCATTCTCCCTGCCGGCGGCCGGCAGCTTTGGCGCCAGCGGCCGAAACATTCTTCGGGGTCCCGGCGAAGCCTCCGTCGACTTTTCCGTATTCAAGAGCTTTTTCCTCTTCGAGCGGGCGCGCATCCAGTTCCGCAGCGAGTTCTTCAATCTCTTCAACCGGCCAGCGTTCGGGAATCCGATCAACACGTTCAACAGTCCGAACTTCGGGCAGATCACGACGGCAGGGCCTGGCCGCGTGGTGCAATTCGGATTGCGGTTGACTCTGTAGGGGTATGCTATGAATCGCAGGCACTTCGTCGGCGGCGCGTACGCCGCTTTCACCACCGCGCGCGTCCTGAGGGCCGCCGAACCACTGGACCTCAGCCGCGGCGAGCACAAAGGGGTTGGACCTGTGGCCTGCCCGGACGGCAGCGTCCAGTTGAGGATCAACCGCAACGGCCGTGGCGAGTTCGAACCCGACGGCGAGTTTCTTTCCGACGTGATTCCCATCAACGGAAAGCCGCGCCTCCGATGGACGCCTCAGTGGATCACCCCGCAGCGCTATCGGAGGCATCCGGCCAACCCGATCTACGGCCCGGCGCAGTCCGGTGAGTGGGATAACTGGACGAACGGAGTCGGCATCCTCCGTACCGCCGACGGCCGCCACTATCACATGTACTACGCCGACCAGAAGAACGGGATCGGTTTCGCCGTGGCCTCGATTGACCAGCCGACGGTCTGGAAGGAACATCCCAACAGCCCCGTCCTTCGGCCCATGGGTGCGCACCATTGGGAAGGAGACCGGCTCAACCAACCTCGAATGGCCAAGGTGACCGACACACACTGGCGCATGTACTACACCGGCTGGGGAGGCGGTGTCTGGCGGATGGGGCTGGCGGAAAGCTTCGACGGCGGATTGACCTGGCGCCGCCACTCCGATGAACCGGTGCTCCCCCTGGGTGAGAAAGGGAGTCCGGACAGCGGGTCCGCCTGTGTGCCTATGGTTTTGCGGCACAACGGTCAGTGGCACATGTGGTACACCGCCACGGTGACTCGCGATCAGGGCATCCATCTGTGCTATGCCACTTCGCAGGACGGCGTGCGGTGGGAGAAGTACCGCGGCAACCCGGTTTTGCCTACCCTCCGTGATTCGAAGTACGAGACCTCGGTCGTGTCGCGTCCCTGCGTCCGCATAGAAGACGGCGTGTTCAAGATGTGGTATTCCATGCGGGGTCCCACCTACCGCATCGGCTACGCGGAGTCCGTCGACGGCATCCGTTGGGAGCGCAGTCCCATTCGTCCGATCCTGGATGTCTCGCCACAGGGCTGGGATAGCGAGATGGTCGAGTATCCGGAGATCGATGTGGTCGACGGCGTCTATCGCATGTGGTACTGCGGCAACGGCTTCGGGACCGTTGGCTACACCGAGGGGATCCCGGAGACCAGTCTGCGCGTGCAGACTCGCACGGGTCTGTCCCGCGCGCCCGGCGTTCAATGGAGTGATTGGTCCGCGCCCTACATCTCCGCCAGCGGCGAGGCGTTGCGCTCCTCGCCCAATCGTTATCTCCAGATCAGGGTGTTGTTCCGTTCGTCGAATCCCCGGTTGAGTCCGTCGTTGCGAGCCATCGAGTTGTTGCGGAACGGCTGATCTGTGCGGAGGGAACCTGAAGGTCTCGGTATGGTGGGGGCAGCTTTTGTCGTGGGGTCATCTGGCTTTCAGCCTGCGGCGCCGGTCTCCGACCGGCTGACTCTCGGCATTGACGGCGTCGTCGTCGCTTGCACGCTCGGCGTCACGCTCGGCGTCAAAGACCATGGTTCCAGTTTCTCTGGCAGCTTGGGCGTTACGCTACTTTCTCCTCGTCTTCCAACCGCTCCAGCACTTCCACGAACTTCCGGTACGCTGCCGGATCTCCCGACATCATCCGGATCATCTTCGCGGAGTTGCGAGAGCAGAAGAAGCCGGAAGCGCGGCTGAAGGTGCTCGCCGATTCGTTTGACTTTTTTCTCCATTTCCTTGTCTCCAAAAAAATGGCGGGCTCTTTTCGCCCGCCAATGTTCCCAGCTTTTGCCTGGTGGAGCCGGTCTCCGACCCTGTGTAGGCGGCCTTTCAGGCCGCGGCGCGCTTTAGCGCACCCCTCGGGTTCTGCCCCACAGCCTGACTTTCGTGTCGCAAAGGATCCCTTAGTTCCCCCCAGCCGCGGCCGGAAAGTCGCGGATGTTTTCCTCATCTGCCCGCACGCCCTGTCCGCGGCCTTCCGGCCGCGGTTCGGAAAATCGCACCTTCCAGCTCAATCACTTACACGCGACTCCGCCCAAATCCCCTTCCACCCGGTGCGATAATAAGAAGAGATTCCATGATTCCATTTCCCCTCTTATCCGCCATTTCTGTGTCGCTTTGTTCCGCCTAAGCCTATCCCCCTCCCTAACTCCCGTATTTCCAACACCACCTCTTCCCCTTTTACCACACAGGCGCAACAAAACGACTCATTATCCGCAACACTTATCCGCAATATATACGCAACAGATTCGTATGCCTGTTGCGTTCACAACACTTCTATTTTTTCTGTTGTGAACGCTCAATCACTTGCCTCCACTTTCGCCTTTCTTCCGCTTCCGTCGATGCGACTCTTGGCTCGGGAACCAATGATTTCTGATCTCCTTTGCGCCGCCGACCCGGTCGCCTTCGCCCGGAATCCGGGATTGGACTTCGCTGATCGAACGATCCGGAGGCGGCACAAAAATACCCGCTGCGGAGATCGCCCGACCCAGGCCCCGCGGTTTGAGTTGCTGATTCAACGCCTCGACCAATGCGTCACTGACCAGTTGGTGCGCAACCCTTGGCGGCGGCGACAGGATCGCCCTCCCTTCCACGACTTCCCAGCGTCCATCCGGGAGTTGATCCCACGCTGCCCGGTTGGGGACCACGACCTCCTGCGAGCTGGCGATCATGACTTATTGTAAGGCGCGTTCACGCCAGAACACGGAACCCATAAAGGCCCGCCTTCTTCATTTGAAAGCGCAGATACACCCCGCGGCCTTTCAGACGGCTGAGGTCCGCGCTGCCTTTCCACTTGACCGTCTGCCCCAATCCGTCACCGACCATGCGGTCGCAGTCTTCGAGCGCAAAGCCCGGAACCGTTCTCTCGTAGCTGGTCTCGCGGGTCTGGAAATCCGGCGGTTCCAGGATTCCCACCCGGATCCCGTCGGTCGGCTGATGATAAGGGCCGGGAAGCGCAGTGTAATTGATCTCGATGGCGCTGCCCTCCAGCACGAACTGGCGTGTCACCAGGTACCCGGTCTGCGCCTTCTGCTCGTAGCCGGATGGATCGCCGGCGCACTGCGCGATGAAGCGGTCGCGGCGCATGCGGCAGAGCCCGATGCCGGTCTCATCAAACCAGTCGCTTTGTCCATAGGGCGCGGCATAGTAGTACATGAGCAGGTCAGGCCCGGCTTCGACCGGGGGGCTGGTGGAGGGCTCGACCTGCCCGGCGTCGAAACTGCCCTCGCGCCCGCGCGGGATGAACGGCTGCCGGTCCCAGGTCCGCTCCCAATGGAGGCCGTCGCGGCTGGTGGCGAGATAGACCTGGTTCTGGCTCTTGGAAGGTTCGCCATTGGCGCGGACGAGGCCCGGCTCCTGCTGCATCTGCGAGTACAACGCGATGAACAGGCCATGGCGGCGGAAGACGTAGATCATGTCATAGTCCGGCTCGTCGCGCTCGTCCGGATACATGATGGTGCGCGGCATCGACCAGTTGACTAGATCGGAACTCACCGAGAACGCCAGGCGTCTCGCAATGTGGCGAAGTCCCTCCGGAATGGCGCCGATGCCCCCTTGCACGACTCGTACCGCGGGACGCATATACATGTACCAGAGCTTCTGCTCCGGAACCCATACCAGGTGATTCGGGAAGTCGGTATGGAAATTGGCGAGCGGCCGTTCGACGATGTCCCAGTGCAAGCCGTCGGAGGAGTAGGCGAGGTCGACCTTGCCGTAGCCCATGTAAACCATCACGTAGCGCCGCTTGGGATTCGACTGGTCAGGGTTAAGAAACACGTGAGGCGCGCTGGCCCGCCGTCCGCCGCGGCCCGTGGTCACAATGTTCGTCCGCTCGTACCCGCCGAACGGAAACCCCTCCAGGGCCGGCTTGGTCCAGTTGTAGGCGTCGTCGCTTTCGGCGTAACCGATGAAGTAGCTCGGCCCTTTGTCGCGCGCGAAGTAGTTGGTCAGGCTGAAGCACTGGTACCACATGCGGTACTTGCGCGTGTGCGGGTCGTGCAGCACACAGGGGTAGGCGCCCATCGCCTCCTCCCACGGCTTGTCCTGCACCACCACGGGATTCCGCAGGTGTTTGATGACTTTCCCCAGTTTGCGCGTCAGCATCCAGCGGTCCTCGACGAGGTAGTCGTCCATGAGGAACTGAAGCTGATTGCCGATGCGCAGCGGCTCTCCTCGAAAGTAAGAGGACGGCACGGGCCCGGTGGTGGTCTGTGCGGCGCCAACGCCGCCGAGTGTCAAGCCGGTTGCGCTCAACAGAAAGCGCCTGCGTCCGATTTCACTTGCCATAGGGTGGGTCTCCAGCGTCACTGACTTTGATAATGAGGGCATCGCCGCCATCCACGGCGAGAGGAATCCCGCGGATCAGGTCGGCGCCGAGATATCGCTTTCGTGGTGAGCCGCCCATCTGTAGATGATACGCGCGGTCCTGATCGACGGTGAACCACTCGGGGAATTCGTTCAGACGCGGATAATTGCGGGTCATGTTCCAATGATCGCGATGGCGCGCGTGATCGAACCGCAGGCGGCCCTGCCATGGCGCATCGGCGGAAAGATGAACCAGCAACCCGCCGGACTCGCGCACCGCGCCGAGATGCACCCGCTCTTGCCACGGCGTCAGTGACGCGCCCTGGGTCTTCCAGAAAGCGTACATCATTGCCGTGCGGATGTAGTTGCCGTCGCCGTACCAGTCCTCGACGCGGCCGTCCTCTTTCTGGCGGGCCCAATAGTGCTTCATCGCTTCGTCGATCGCCGCTTCCATCGCGGGGTGGGGCACCCGGTTCAGCAGGACCAGCGCGCTTTCGAGACTGTCGGAGTACGCATTGGCGCCCCACTTGCGGCCCGCGCCCGTCTCATCGAACAGGTATCGCGGGTCCTTCACAACCCCGTCTATGGCATGACGAACCGCCTGCCGGTACTTCTCGTCGCCTGTCGCCAGGTAGGCCACGTACACGGGGTTGAACAGATAGCCCCAGCAATGCGCGTGGCGGGCGTCCGTGATCTTCCCCTGATCGATGTCGTAGGTCATGTACCAAACGCCGTCGCCGTTCCTGCCCACCTCCAGCAACCGGTCCATCATCCGCACGAAGGCTTCGCGATACTGTTTCGCTTTGTCCGGACGTTTCGCGAGGAACAGCAAATACGTCTCGGCCAGGCCGCCTACGATTTCGTTGCCGTGATCCGAAAAGCCGAATCGCGCACGCAGGGGTTTGCCGGCGGAGGTGTCCCACAACATCGGTGGAATGTAACCGGTCTTCGGCAGGATCTCGAGAAAATAGAGATCAGCCAGATCGATCAACTGCCGCAAGTACGCCTCGTCGCTCGTTTTCCAATAGAGACGCGCCAGCGACTGCAGGACGTTGCCGTTCACCTCGGCGCTCTGGGCCGGGATTTTCCGTTCGCCCCACCGGTAAGGCGCGTACTTCACGAGGTCGGTGGAAATGCCCCGCATGCGGTGGTACCAGGGCGTCTCGCCCAACAATTCCGTGATCGTGATCAGGCCGTCCTTGACGTACTCACTCGATCCGAAGAGGATCTCATCCATCTGGACGTCCGGGCGGACCCAGCCTTTGCCGCCGGGCAGGACGTCGTCGCTCAGCCGGCCTACCCGCGTCGTCAGAAGAGTTTCCTGACGCAGAATGTGCATCATCGCGCTGTCCAACAATTCCGGCTCGGTGTAGGCCGCGATCAGCACCATGAACGGATAGAGATCCGCGCCGGAATCACGGACGACCCAGGCCGGATTCGTGGTGGTGCGGGGGAGCAGGCTGGTAACGGGATCGGCGAGTTTCAGCCACGCATGCATCACGCGCCGGCTGCGCTCCATGGCTTCCGATGCCTGCCGCCCGTTCCCGCGGGCGATCTCGACAGGGCCGTTGGCAAGGGCCGCCGCAATCGGCAGTAACGTGCAGGCGAAAACAAAGCGTCTCATCTCAGATCCTCGAACTTGGGTGCGATCTCCCCAGAGTCCGACCCGAGTATATCGGTCTCCACCATGGGAGGGAACTACAGCGGCATCTCCGCTTTCGGCCGCAGCCTGCACTGAATTCCGTAGACTGTCGCGCGCTCGACATGAAGGCGCAGCCGGAACGGCCCTCGCGCCAGAACCTCTTCCAGCGCTCTCAAGTCCTTCCATCGCAGAAGGAGCATCGCCCCGCCTTCACGCAGCGGCTGAAACTCCCTTCGCGAGAACCCGGGAATGACCCGCCCGGCCGGGTCGAGCAACTCCGCCTCCACCGTTCCGCCCGAGGCTTCCGCGTTGAGATAGAGCCAGTCCTGCACATAGCGCACAGTGAGCAACTGCGTCGTCAACACGCCCGATCCATCGGCACGCCATCCGGCGAACCCGCCTTCGTGCATCAGAGCGAGGCCGATTCCCGGGTTGCCAATCTGCAAGACGTGCCCTAGGTTATTTCCGGTGTAGTAGAGAGCCGACTTGCCATCGACCGTGACCTCCGAGCCGATCGGGTAGATGGTTCCGCGATCCCATTCGTTCGGCCCCCCCGAGGGCAGGATGTCGTCGCGGAAACGGTGGAACGAGATCCCATCGCGGCTGACGCCCAATTGGCCCCTGACGTCATTGGTCCCGCGATCGTACATCGAGGCGAGCATCACGTACACGTCCCGGGCTTTTCCGTACTTGAACACACCCGGGGTATAGACCTCCCGGTCCGCCGGATCCGCGGCGTCGGGACCGTGGACAGGCACGGGGCTCGACCAGTGGTAGCCATCCGGACTGGTCGACCTGCCGAAGTTCCTGCGCCCCGCGATCATGAAGCGCAGGTACGCGACAAACGACCCCACGCGGTCGTCCCAGAACATCAGGTTGTGGGTGTCGAACTCGCCGACCAGGCTGCTGTAATCGCGCGTTGTCCAATGCAGGCCATCGGGCGACTCCGCCGTGGCCACGCCGCGCCCGCGGAAGTCGTACCGGTGGTGCATCATCTTGTACCGCCGCGCGGGATCTGGTTCGGAATAGTCCTTGATCACCCAATACGCCTTGGCCTTCTTCGGTTTCACCGGCAGGAACACAATGTTGTTGGCCTTGGAGCCTTCCCACTCGATGAGGTTCAGCCGCGGCTTTTCCCAGGCGATGCCGTCTTTCGACACGGCGTAATGCAGGCTGCCGTAGTCGTTGCTATCGAGGACCTCGTACCACATCTTGTAGAGCTTCTCCGGGACGTCGTGGATCACGCACGCGTAGCTGACGCGGCCTTTCTCGAAGGGTTGATCGCTGATCAGGATGGGATTCCGCGGATGCTTCCGCGCCTCGGCGTGAACCAGGCGGAGGCCGTCGGAGTGGGCGATCAGGACTTTGTCGTGGAGAAAGAGATCGGCGTAGCGCCCGATGACCAGAGGCGCGGTCTGCGAGTATGCGGCTGAGATTGCAACTGACAGGAGGGCGACGGATGCCAATTGACGTTTCATGAGATTTGCAGACCGCCTGGAGGGCAACTACTCAGGACCGCCAGGCCGCAGGTTGCTCTTCCTCCGGTGTTCAGCGAGAATTTCGGCAACGAGATCTGGAGGATATCGGAAGTTCGTTTCTTGAAGGCGGGCAAACGCTGCGCCAAGATCCAGCATCCCCCGCCGGGCGGCCAGATCCAGGACGCCGATCGTGCCCGTGACAGCCAGCCCACGACTCCGTGCCGCTGCGATCCCGATCCGGTCGTCCATGAGCACCAAATCGGCATGCACTTCTTCGGCGAGGGCAATCGCCGCCCTCTCCCCCGGCCCCAACTCCGGAGCTGCGAACATCACGACGGTCGGGTCTGGCAGCACCTCCAACCACGCCGGAGCGGAAGCCACCCATTCCTGCACTGCGCGTGGCGTCGCCGGATGCGTCAACTCGTCGCGAACGGATAGGGGGATCAGAACCCTCTCGAAGAGCATCGGAAGAATGGTTGCTGCCTCGATCACGACCAGGTAACGAAGCGGTGTGGTATCGGCCACCACGACCTGCATCTAATCTCCATACCCCAGCTTTCGGAGAACCGCACGTTCCTGCTCCAGATCGTCGAGGGAGTAGTTCAGCCAAGCCCCGTGTTCCTTCAGAAAACCATCTACGTGGTCTCGGGTTGGGAGGCCCAGAATCTGTCCCACCTGGAATTCGCTGAGCTTGCCGGCCCGATATCCTTCCAATGCGACCGCTTCCAATGCCGCCTGGCGCAGCTCCTTTCCCTCGATGCAGAGGCTTTGCGCCACATCGTCCGGAATTTGAAAGGTAACTGTCGTGGGCACAAACTTGCCTCGACCGTAATGATACCAGCAGCGCCTGTTTTCGAGACGGTCGCCAACACGGCATACTTCGCGTGATCGAATCAGTGATTCGTAAACTGGAACGCATACAACCTCGTTCCTCGCATCAGGAATCGCAGGCACACCGGCTTTCCCTCCAGCGCCCGGACGTTCGCGTTGCCCTTCCAGCTCACGACATGGCCGACCTTGTCCCCGCGAATGGCTTGTAAGCTCGCTGGGACATGTCCTGTCCCGGCATGGCTGCCGCCAGGCCGCAGACGGGAATGGCACGCAAGACAGATCGTCGTGTGGTCAAGTATGAAGATTACATGCTTCCCGCTTGGGTTCGCCACCCGTTTCCTTTCGTCCGTTCAACGATAAGGGGCGCTGAGACCTTCGGAGGGACGGCGCGATGACACGCCGGGAGTGGCTGACGACCGCTTCACTGGCGGCGTCCACCGCGGCAGCCGCCGGACGCTGGCGATTGTTTCTGACCGGGCGCCATGTCGCGTTCCATCGGGGCGTTCGCTTCGTCCCTCAACGGCCGGCCCTCTCGGACGAAAACCTGCTACCCGCCGAGCATCCCTGGGAAGCGGCTCGCGCGGGTCCCTATGCGTCGTTGATCGCTGGACCGAAGCTCCGCCTGTGGTACAGTGCCCACGCGTTGCTTCAGGACGCTCCGCGAATCGGCCCGGGGGCTCGTATCTTCACCGGTGACTCGATGTGCTACGCCGAGTCCGAGGACGGCCTGCACTTCCGCAAGCCGCGCCTCGACCTGATTCCTTTTGAGGGAAGTCGCCGGAACAACATCGTGCTCCCCGGTTCCGGCCCGTGTGTGTTCGTCGATCCGTTCGACCGCCCGGAGCGCCGCTTCAAGATGCTCGCCAAGAACCTCGAAGGATCGAAGCCCGAGTTCGTCGAGAGGTGGCCGGAGGCGCGCGGGGCCAACCGCGTCGCTTCCTACCTGCTGACTTCCTCCGACGGCCTTCGCTGGCGGCGCAACCCGGATCCGATCATCCCGTTCAGCCTCGGCTCGCAACGCCACATCCTCTGGGACGATCGCATCGGGCGTTGGGTGGTCTTCCTTCGCGGAAACCGCCCGGCAAACCTGTTTTACAGCCGGGTGGAAATCGAGAAAGATGCGTGGAACCAGCCTATTCCGTTCCGGCGGAAACCCGGTAAGACCTATATGGACGGCTCCGCCGGCACGCCTCCGCCGCAGCTCGAAGACGAGTTGCCGATCGCGTTGGACATCGACGATCGCGATGCGCCGCACGCGAACATCTACTCCCTGAACCCGTGGAAGGTCCCCGATTGCGAAGACGCCTATCTGGCGTTTGTGCCTGTCTGGTACAAGCATCCGGGGTCGGACAAGGTGGAGGTGCAGCTTGCGGTCTCGGACGATGGTGTCACATGGACGCGTCCCTGGCGCGAGCCGCTCATCGCGCCCGGCGATGCGGGGCCGCCAAGCGCGGGCCAGATCTGGCCGGTTCCCGACCCCGTGATTCGGGGGGACGAAACCTGGTTGTACTTTCAAGCACTGCCGTACCGGCATCTCGATTTCCGCGCGCCGCAACCCGGCCAGGGCATGACCGCGCGCGCCGTCTTCGGCCGGAACCGCTTTGTCGGAGCGCAGGCGGTAGAACGTGACGCAGAATTGGTCACGCATCCGATGAGCGTTACCGGGCGCCTCCTGGAACTGAACGCCGACGCTCGAGCGGGCCGGTTGCGGGTGTCGCTGGAAATCGCCGATGGGCAGGCGGTGAAAGGCTATTCGCTCGACGAGTCCATTCGCATCTCCGCCGACACACAGTCGGCTGCCGTACGCTGGCGTGGACGCTCTGATCTTTCAGGCCTTGCGGGAAGCGTGGTGCGGCTACGCATCACCATGGACAGGGCCTGCCTCTACGCGTTCCGCTTTTCCGGCTGATCTTTGACGGACCCCGAACTCCTGCTCGGGTGATCCGGGATCCACCGGGCACCGTCGACCGTTGCGTGTTCCGGCAGGCTTATCGTACGCTTGGCTAGAGGTC
>JBJXGR010000091.1:0-8735 GCA_046160045.1 Bryobacteraceae bacterium | reverse complement strand
TCGGTGAACTGTCCGATGGAGTGGGCCTTCACGAGCGCGAAGGCGTACGCCAACCCCTTCGCGGAGGTCGAACTCGACGTGCTCGTGCGCGACCCGGATGGCGCGGAACAGCGTGTCCCCGCATTCTGGGCGGGAGGCCCGACGTGGCGTGTCCGCTATTCGCCGGCCAAGGCCGGCGTCCACACGTGGCGAACGGTTTCGACCGACACGGCAAACTCCGGCCTCCACGGGCAGCAGGGCGTTCTCGAGGCCATTCCGTACGAAGGCGCCAATCCGTTGTACCGGAAGGGGCCGGTCCGCGTGGCGCGGGACCGCCGCCACTTCGAACACGCCGACGGTACCCCATTCTTCTGGCTGGGCGATACGTGGTGGATGGGACTGGTAAAGCGCCTGCGCTGGCCCGACGATTTCCAGTTGCTCGCCGCGGACCGCCTGGCGAAGGGCTTTACCGTGATTCAGATTGTCGCGGGGCTTTATCCGGACATGCCTGAACGCGATTCGCGCGGCGCGAACGAGGCAGGCTTCCCCTACCAGGATGGTTACTCGCAAGTGAATCCCGCCTACTTCGACATGGCCGATCTGCGAATCCGCTATCTCGCCGACAGCGGGTTGACGCCGTGCGTGGTCGGTTGCTGGGGGTATTACCTGCCAATCCTCGGCGTCGAGAAGATGAAGCGGCACTGGCGGTACCTGGTGGCGCGCTGGGGCGCGTACCCGGTGGTGTGGTGTCTGGCCGGGGAAGGCAGCATGCCGTACTACCTGTCGAAGAATCGCGACTCTGATTCCGCCGCGCAGAAGCGGGGATGGACCGAACTTGGCCGCTACGTGCGCTCGATCGATCCCTATCGCCGCATGATCACGATTCATCCTTCGGCGAGCGCCCGAGAGACCGTCGAGGATGCGGCGGTCCTCGATTTCGACATGCTGCAAACCGGCCATTCGGACCGCGAGAGCATCCCCGACACGCTGAAACGGATTACCGCTTCTTATGCGGCTACGCCCGTGATGCCCGTGATCAATGGCGAGGTCTGCTACGAAGGCATCCTGGAGGCGAGCCGCGAGGAGGTGCAGCGGTTCATGTTCTGGTCCTGCCTGCTGAGCGGCGCCGCCGGCCACACCTACGGGGCCAACGGCATCTGGCAGGTGAACACTCCGGAGCAGCCGTTCGGCGCCTCGCCGCATGGTCGAAGCTGGGGCGATACACCTTGGCAGACGGCCTATCAACTGCCGGGCTCGCGGCAACTCGGCATGGCCAAATCGATGCTCGCCAAGTACCCTTGGTGGAGGATGACGCCGCATCCGGAGTGGATTGAACCGCACGCGTCGCCCGAAAAGTCGACGCGGCCGTTTGCGGCAGGCATCCCCGGCGAACTGCGGGTGTTCTACTTCCCAAGGACCTCGCGCGTCAACCAAAAGGTAATGGCTCTCGAGCCGGACGTTCGTTACCGCGCCTTCTGGTGGAATCCGGTCAGCGGGAAAGTGACCGATCTCGGCAGGGTGAGCGCGGCGGACGGCGTGTGGCAACCGCCGCCGCCCCTGATCTTTCAGGATTACGTTTTGGTGATAAGAAAGGATGATGAGAATCGCAGCGGTTGAAGCCTGGGCCGTGAAGATCCCACGCGAGGCGGGGCCTCACACAGGACTCGCGGGATCGCCGGCCCCGCTTCAATCGGGCGCGGCCCGTTACCGTGTGGCCGAGACCTTCCCCACGGTGTATTCGAGTGAAATCGAAACCACGCTGGTCCGCGTCCGCACGGACTCGGGGCTGACCGGCTGGGGAGAAGCGCAATCACCGGTTGCGCCGGAGGTGACGCAAACCATCATCCGCACGCTGCTCGCGCCATTGCTCGCCGGAGAAGACGCGCTCGCGCCAGACGCGGCCTGGCAGCGGATGTACGACGCCATGCGCGTGCGCGGCCACCGCGGCGGCTTCTACCTGGACGCGATGGCCGGAGTCGATATCGCGTTGTGGGATCTCGGCGGCAAAGCCTGCGGCCTGCCGGTCTACCGGATGCTGGGCGGGCCGCACCGGACCCTGCTGCCCTGTTACATTTCCGGAGTGGCGGGCGCCACGCCGGAAGAACGGATGGACTTCATCGCCGGTTATGTGGATGAGGGCGCGCAGTCCTTCAAGTTCTTTCTCGACGCCGGCGAGCGCGACCTGCTCGACTGGATCGACCGCCTGCGCGACCGGTTCGGCGGCGCGATCACCATCTACGTCGACGCGCTCTGGCGGTTCGACCTGAAGCGGGCCGTGCGCCTGGTCCGCCAACTCGAAGCGTGGGACGTGGGATGGCTCGAGGCGCCGCTCGCCCCCGAAGCGGTCGACGGGCATGCCGCTCTCGCCCGCGCAGCCAGAATCCCCATCGCGATCGGCGAGTGCTACCGGACCCGGTTCGAACTGCTGCCGTTCCTGCGTCGCGGCGCCCTGGATATCGCTCAACCCGACCTGGGCCGCACCGGCATCACGGAAGGAAGAAAGATCGCCATTCTCGCCGACACGTTCCTCGCGCCGGTCGCGCCGCATCTCAGCATCGGCCTGGGCCCGCAGATCGCGGCGGCATTCCAGTTCGCGGCCGCCACGGCCAACCTGCTCACCGTGGAGTGCAATCCCAAGGTGCTCGAAACGGCCAACCGTTATCTCCGCGTGCCCCTGGTTCGCGACGGCGGCTCGCTGCGGCTGCCGGAAGGTCCGGGACTGGGCATCGAAATGGACGAAGCCGCACTCGCTCAAGTGATCTCCTCATGAAAACGCTCGCAGGCATCATTCCGATAGTGATTACGCCGTTCCACGACGACGGCCGAGTTGACTACGACAGCCAGCGCCGGGTGGTCGGCCATCTCGTCGAGTCCGGCGCTCACGGCCTTGGGCTGTTCGGCAACGCCAGCGAAGGGTACACCCTGTCGGCTGAGGAACGCACGGAACTCATGCGCGTCATCGTCCGGGAAGTGGCGGGCCGTGTCCCGCTGGTGGTCAGCAGCGGCCACACCGGAACCGACGTCGCGGTCCAGCAGAGCCGGCAGGCGGAAGACGAAGGCGCCGACGCCCTGATGGTGCTGCCGCCCTATCTGCTGAAGCCCGGGCCGGAAGGCATCTTCGACTATTTCCAGGCGATCTCGAACGCCGTCAGGATTCCGATCATGGTGCAGGACGCCCCGCTGATGACGCAGGTGGCGATGGGGGCGTCGCTGCTGGCCAGGATGGCCAAGGAAATCGGGAACGTCCGCTATGCCAAAGTGGAGGCCCCGCCGACCGCCCCCAAAATCAGCGAGGTGAAACGGCTGGCGGGCGATTCGTTGACGATCCTGGGCGGATTGAACAGTCACTTCCTGCTGGAGGAACTCGGCCGCGGCGCGGTCGGCACGATGCCGGGCAGCGACATGATCCCTGGCCTTGTCCGCGTCTGGAACCTGTATCGGGAAGGCCGGCTGGACGAAGCTCGATCGGACTTCAACCGCCACCTGCCGCTGATCCGCTACGAACTCCAGCCCGGTCTCGGCGTGTCCGTAATGAAGCACAACTTCAAGGCTGCAGGCATCATCGCGTCGGCGCGGGTCAGGCAGCCCACGCAGTCGATCGACGCGGAGGGAGTGAAAGAAGTGGAAACCATTCTCTCGGATTTGCGGCGTGAATAAATCTCGACTGAGGCCCGAGCACAAGGGAGGGCTCCTACAGGGAGCGCCTCTCCCCACAGGAAGCCCTTCCTTGCGGTCGGGCCTCGGACGGAGGGTACAGCCAACGTGAAGTTGCGCATCCCTGGCATCCGCTGGATCATCGCCGCGCTGATCTTCCTGAGCGCGGTGATCAACTACGTCGACCGCCAGGTACTGTCCGTCCTGGCGCCGCAGCTCACCCAATCGCTCCACCTGTCGGAGATCGAATACTCGCGCGTGGTGCAGGCATTCCTGATCGGCTACACGGCAATGTACATCCCGGCCGGCCTCGCCCTGGCGCGATGGGGCGTCCGCTGGGTGTATACGGCGGCAACGGTATGGTGGTCGATCGCCGCGATGCTGCACGCGTTCGCCACGTCCGCGCTCGATCTGGGCGCGTATCGGTTTCTGCTCGGCGTGGGCGAGGCGTTCACGTTCATCGCGGCGACCGTGGTGGCGGCCGAATGGTATCCGCCCAAGGAACGAGCGCTGTTGAATGGCATCGCCAACGCAGCGGCCGTCACGGGAGCGATCGTCACGCCGCCGCTGGTGGTCTGGATGTCGTTCACCTGGGGCTGGAAGGCCACGTTCATCGTCACCGGCGTCCTCGGCATTATCTGGCTGGCCGGATGGCTCCCGTTCTACTACCGCCCGGAGCGCCACCCGTTTGTCACCCCGAAGGAACTGGCCCTGGTGACGAGCGGCTCTGCGGCCGACCAGACGGTCCTTCCGGAAGCCGGGCGCGGCCACTGGCTGCGGTTGCTCAAGCTGCGCGAGACGTGGGGCCTGCTGATCTCGCGTGTCTTTTCCGATCCGGTGTGGTGGTTCTACCTGTTCTGGCTCCCCAAATACCTGACCGAATCCCGCGGCCTTTCCATGCGGGAGATGAGCGCCATCGTATGGATCCCGTATTTGGCCTCCGACATCGGCTCGATCGCCGGCGGCTGGTTTTCCGGCTACCTGATCCGGCGCGGGTGGCGGGTCCTACGCGCGCGCGACCTCGCGATGGCGCTATCCGTCGCGCTCATGCCGCTGGGCGTTCTGATCGTCTACACAGAATCCTCGTTCGCGGCCGTTGCCCTGATGTGCGTGGTGTTGTTCGCGCACATGAGCTGGAAGACGAACCTCATGACACTGACCGTCGACGTCTATCCGCAACCGGTGGTCTCCACGGTGGCAGGCATCGTAGGCACGGGCAGCGGGATCGGAGCGGCGCTGTTCACCTCACTGGTTGGCTATCTGCTCCAGCACCTGTCGTACACGCCGGTCTTCTGGATCATCGGCTTTCTGCATCCCATCGCGTACCTGTGTGTACGCGCGACGGTGAGAGAACGCGCCCCGCGCACGGCTGTCATCCACGCGGTGAACCCGCCGTTTGTGCGCTGATGGGAACTGGTAACTATCGAGCGTGGCGCTCAAAACCCGGAAAGCGCGGGCGCACGTGCTTCCCTCCGATTGTCGCAGGTCCGGGGCGTTCAATCTCCCAGGTAGGCGGCGAAGAACCGGATGTTCCGGACATCCTCACCTTCGAAGCGGACTCGCAACCGGTAATCCCTGGCGACGGCGCCGCCACGAGGCCAATTCACTTTCACGGCGAGGCCGGACTCACGCACCAACGCCGCGTCGGCGCCGCTGTAGCCGGGCAGGGGTTTTCCCGAGGCATCGATGGCCTCGACCCGCGGTACGGCGCGGGCCCCTAATCCGTCCACGTTCAGCCTCAACCTTCGCAAGTCGTGCGCCGCCGCAATCGGAATCGTCGTGAACTGGCCGTAGCCGGCCACCCGCGTCGAGATCGAGCCGAAGCGGTCCCGCGGCAGCATCGCCACGCCGACAGCGCCGCCGGCTTCCTTCTCCGAGGCCAGATCCCAGGTTCCGTAGTAGATGTAGGTCCGGTCGCCGGCGTTCTCGTAGCCTTGCCCGTGAATCAGGCCGTGGCGGTCCCACTCGCCGTCTTTGCCGGCGGGGATGAACACTGCGTCAGCGATTGGCTCGCGGAAGTGCAGGCCGTCGTTCGACACCAGGAAGCCGAGATCCATCCGCCTCTCGCTGTTGCGCCTGGCGCCGTGCCAGAGGCCATAAGTGGCCAACAACACGTTGCCGCGCACACTCCGGCCGGTTCGTGCGCTTCCTCGAGATTCTCCCGCTGGGAGCGATAGCCGTAGCGCTGAAAGGCGAACACTTTATCCTGCGACCAATCGATGAAGTCGCCCGACCAGTGGACCATCATCGTGCGGCCCGCCGGCGTTCCGTCGGGCATCCAGGCATCCTGCCACGTCTCCTGCCCCGCCACATAATAAAGCCCGCCAAACTTGTACAAGCCGCCGATTTCGAAGACGTGCGCGGTGGTGAAGGGCGCGTTGGTCTCGTCGAACGAAGGACCCTGAGGAGCGGGCCGGGCCAGCTTCCAGCGCAGGCCGTCCGGGCTGAAGTAGGGATACACGGTGGCGTGCGGACGGCGATGCGTGGTGTCGGATCGATCGTAGTAGCGTCCGTACATCAGCATCTTGTAGCGGCGCGAAGGGTCCTTGTCTTCGGGCTCGTACAAAACGAAACTGGCCAGAGGCTCCACCAGCGCATAGTCCAGTTTCGGGGAAAGGCTGATGAGATTATTGTTGGTGTTGCCGTTGAACTCGGTCAGGCCGAGATTGGGTTTGCGCCAGGCAAGGCCGTCGTCGCTCTCGGCGTAAGCGATCTGGAATCCCGTGGTGCGGCTACCGACCACGCCTTCATGGGCCATCGCGGCATACCACATCCGCCATTTCGCGCCCACGCGAATCACGCTGCCGTAGAACTGGGCGCGCATCGCATCGGGACTGCCGGCCGGACCGCGCGGTACGACCGGGTTACCCTGGTATTTCACCGGCTGGTTCATCGTCAGGTAGAGGTTCTGGCGAAACGGGATGGTGTGGTCGTCGAAGGAGAACAACGAATATTGGGGGCCCGCGGCGTAGAGGGGCAGGCACGCGGCGATGATGAGAAAACGGAGCGGAGGCATCATTTCAGTTCGATACTCTTATGGTAGAGCGCCGACAGGGTTACGTTCGCTCCCTTTTGTAGGGGCCGCATCCATGCGGCTCAAGCTGTCTCCGGTAGCCGGGATTCAAACGCCGTGCGGCGTAGCTCCGGCCCGACGCGCCACCAGTGGCGTAGTCTGATCCGGCTGCCGAACGCATCCCAGATCGCCTTCCACTGAGTAAGGATCGCGCTCCAAAGCGTCCTACGAAAAATACAGCCAGTAAAGATCAACAGAGTCAATGGCTTTCCACAAAAGCGACCTACCCTTGGCCGAACCGAAAAGTGGGGCGGTCCCCCTGGACCGCAGGCCGGCCCCCTGGCCGGCCCACCGGGCGAAGCCCGGCATTGACTTCTTCATCCATCTCGGTGGACGCCCCCGGGACGGCCTGGTGGATCACAACGGCTTCCAAAATCTAAACGGCTTGGTATCTTTATCTTGGAGGTTTTCAGAATCAATCTCTTCTTGACACGGCGATATCCTTAAGGGTCGCCATGGCAGTTCCTGTTCAGATCACAGCCGAAGGTTGGGAATCCTCGGGCCCCAGAGGCCGGAGACGCTCGAAGTCGGCCTCGCCCGCGAACGCAGCCGCGAGGCGGGCCCCACGACTGCGCAGGCGGCGGTGCCTGGCACCGGATCGAAGCCGCCCGAAGCCGTTCGCCAAACCCAAATGGGACGCGAAGAATCAACGGCTTGCTGCCAGATTTGGCTTCGTTGCATCCAGTAGGACTCTCGGTGCTACCGGCCCTCGACAAGGTCACAGCCCGAGCGGACCCTGCGCTTGCGGTGGTGCCTGGCACCGGATCGAAGCCAACCGAAGCCGTTCGCCGAACCCAACCCGGACACGAAGAATCAACGGCTTGCCGCAAAATTTGGCTTCGTTGCATCAATTCCGGACCCTCATGCCGACGGGTCCGCCAGGAGGCCACAGCCGAAGCCGACGCCTCGCTTGCGGCGGTGCCTGGCACCGGATCGAAGCCAACCGAAGCCGTTCGCCGAACCCAACCCGGACACGAAGAATCAATGGCTTGCCGCCAAATTTGGCTTCGTTTCGTGAATTCGGAAATCTTGGGCGCACCGGCACGCCGAACCAGGTGGCCGCGAGGCCGTCCCGGTGCCTGGCACCGAATCCCCCAATCGCAACGCGGGACGACTCCTTTCGGGGGTATAGTAACGAGAAACATGAACCGTCGAACCTTTCTGGCCGCTAGCGGCGGCGCGGCGCTGGGAGCACCCCGCCGCACCAGGATTGCCGCCATCATTACCGTCTATTTCCGTAACTCCCACGCCGACGTCTTCATCGGCAATTTCCTGCGCGGATACCACTGGGAGGGCAAACACCACGACTCCGAACTGGAGATCGCGGCGGCGTACCTGGAGCAGACGCCTTCGACCGACATTGGCCTGGCCGAGCTTTCGAAATATCACGTCCCGAGGAAACCCACCGTTCGCGAGGCCATCGTGCCGGGCGTCCGGGGGGTTGCGCTGATCGGCGAACACGGCGATTACCCGCTGAACGCCAAGGGGCAGAAACTCTATCCGCGCTATGAGTTGATGGAGAAGATTGTCCGCACCTTTCGAGAGACCGGACACGTGGCGCCGGTGTTCGTCGACAAGCACTTCTCGACCGAATGGAAGAAGGCCAGGCAGATGTTCGACTGGTCGCGGGAGTTGCGGTTTCCCCTGATCGCCGGAACCTCGATCACCCTCACGTGGCGCCGCCCGGCGCTGGAACTCGACCTGGAAACTCCGATCAAGCGCGCCGTCGGCTATTGGTATGGCGATAAGGAGGCCTACGGCTATCACGGCATCGAAACCTTTCAGAGCATGGTCGAACGGCGCAAGGGTGGGGAAACGGGCCTCGCCTGGGTGCAGAGCATCGACGGACCGGAAGTTTGGAAGTGGACCGCCGCGAATCCCTGGGCCCTGAACCTGCTCGAGGAGGCGATGCGGAACGACGATTCCCTCACCCCCCTGCCCCTCGAAGAGGTCAAGGACCCGATGCTGTTTCTGCTCGGGTACCGCAGCGGGTTGGTGGGGGTCCTGTACCTGCTCAACGGAAAGACCC
>JBJXGR010000090.1:0-12901 GCA_046160045.1 Bryobacteraceae bacterium | reverse complement strand
CACCAAACGGTCCCGTTCGGCTTGTGTCATCAATAGCTGTCCTTCTTGCACCTCCCCAGCCTGGACGGTGTCAATAGGACATTTCTACTTTGCGCAAATAGGACATTATCATTTTGCGTTGACAACTCCGCACTCCGCCTTGACCAAACGTGCCGCTTGTAGTATTGTCCACGATCAGACAAAGTCTTTCGGCTCGACAGTCCGGGAAGCCGGTCTGCGGGTCGAGTGGAGGTTCGGATGAAACCGAGAATACCAGCCGTGCTATTGACTCTGGCGATCACGGCGCCAACGGCAGTTGTCGCCCAGGTTTATCACTCGACGATCGTCGGAATCGTGACCGATTCCACGGGCGCGACCGTCCCGGGAGCCAAGATATCTGCCCAGGAACTCTCCACCAACGTCACCTCCGAGTCCGCGACGCAGGCGGGTGGCGACTACCGCGTCACCCAGTTGCGACCTGGCATGTACCGCGTCCAGGTCACTGCAGCGGGTTTCAAGAAATACCTGTTCGAGAACGTGGAACTGAAGGTCGGGGGAACCGTCCGGCTGAACGCGCAATTGGAGGTCGGCGCCCAGGCGGACCAGGTCACGGTGCAATCGGAGGCTCCGCTGGTGCAGACCGAAGCGTCCAACCGCGGCTCCAACGTGAACGCTCGCGAGATTGAAGCGCTGCCCTTGTCGAGCCGGAACATCTACGATGTCGCGTTCCTGACGGCAGGGGCGACCAAGAACGGCGATCCCGGCGAGAGTTGGTCGCTCTCGGTGGCAGGCCTTGGTTTGTATTCAAGCCAGTTCTACGTCGACGGAGCCGGGGCGACGAGTTTCGGCGCCACCGGAATCGGAGGCACGGCAGTGATTCCCGCGGAACGGGTCAACATCGACTCGATTCAGGAGTACAAGATCGACACGTCGAATTTCAGCGCCGAATACGGATTGCATGCCGGGGCGCAGGTGTCGATCGCGACCAAGTCCGGCACCAACAGCCTGCACGGTTCGCTGTTCGAGTTCGTCCGCAACGACAAGTTTTCGGCCCGGAACTACTTCGCCGGCGCGGGACGCAAGCCGCCGCTGCGGTGGAACAACTTCGGCGGGCAGATGGGCTACCGGATCATCCCGAACAAGTTCTTCTTCACGTTCAGCTATGAATCGGCACGCGAACGCAGGCCAGTGACGCGCGCCGGAGCGGTGCCGACGGCCAACGAACTCCGGGGCGACTTTACGCCGGGGACGGGCAGCCGTAATACAGCCGCCATCTTCGACCCGACCACTTCCACCTCCGCGACGCAGCAGCGTACGCCCTTCCCGAACAACCAGGTGCCGCAGTCGCGCTGGAATTCCATTGCGCAAAAGTACCTGGCGTTGAATCCGTGGCCGCAGCCGAACTCCCGCACTTATCCGAACTTCCTGTACAACGGCGCCCGCAGGAACGACTACACCACGTTCGCCGGAAGGCTGGACTACAACCTGTCGTCGAAGGATGTGCTCTATTTCCGGATGGGCCAGCAGGCCAATCCCGTCTTTGAGCCCGGCACCGTTCCGATTTATCGCGATTCAGTGGGCGACGCCAACACGTCCTACACGCCGAGCTTTAACTGGAACCACATCTTCAATGACCACATGTTGAATGAGTTCCGTTGGAGCATGATCAAGGTCAACAAGTCGTTGGGCGCGGCGTTCGGCCTGGACAAGAACTACGCCAAAGAGTTCGGCTACGAGAACGGCGACCGGCTGAAGCCGGAAGCCCACGGCTGCCCGGCGATCTACATTTCGCAGATCGAGCCGATCTGCGACGTCTACCGCTCCGAGACGCCCAACAACACGATGTACATCACGGACAATTTCTCGTTCCGGCGCGGGCTGCACAATATCAAGTTCGGCGCGCTGCACATGCGCTACAGCGTGGACAGCATTTTCCAGGCGTATCCGGGAGGAACGACCGCGTCGTTCAGCGGACTCTATACGTCACAGGTCGGAGATACGCAGGGCGGGCAACCGATGGCGGATTTCCTGCTCGGGGCCCTGGGCGGGGTCGGAGTTTACGAAACTACGGCCTTCACCACATCGCGGGTCTCCGTTTACCAGTTCTATGTCCAGGACGACTGGAAGGCGACGCCCAAGCTGACCCTCCAGTTGGGTTTGCGCTGGGATCTGAACCTGCCCGCGACTTCCGTCAACGGAAAGTCCTATGCCTGGATCGAAGGGTTTGAACGGCGTACCGGACAGCAACAGGTGTTTCCCGCCAACGCAAAACAGCCGCTCGAGCAGGCGCTGGGCGGGACCAATCTGGGATTCCCCTATCGCATCAAAGAAGGCGACCGGTTGAACACCGTCTACTACCGGAACTGGGGACCAAGGGTTGGCTTCGCTTACCGGCCGTTTGGAGGAGTCAAGACCGTGATCCGCGGCGGCTATGGAATCTACTACGACATCGGGAGGCTGGCGGCCAGCGCCGAAACCGGCAGGCCGTTCGTGATCAGTGGCAGCACGCCCCCGCCCGTGTCACCCTTTGCGCCCGCACCCTACCGGCTGGGCCAGGTTCCGACGCTGACGGCGCAGTGGAGGCCCGGCGAGCGCTATCGCGCCGCATCCGTTCTGTTCCCCGGCTTCGTCGACCCTCTCGTCCAACAGTGGAACCTGACCATCCAGCGGCAGTTCGCCGGCAGTGTCGCGGTCGATGTCGCCTATGTCGGGCACAAGCTGGATCGGGGAGTCGGCCAGCGCCGTGTCTTCAACGAGAGTTCGCCCCCTGGGTATCTCTACCATTACCCCGACGGGAGCAGCTTCACCGTGACCGATTCGCTTGCCGTTCCCGAGCGCGCGAAGTACCCCCAACTCGGCCGCGCCACCACCTACTTCAACGAGACCTTCTCCATCTATCACGCTGCCCAGATCAATGTCGTGAAGAACTTCTCGCACGGCCTCCAGTTCCGCAGCGGCTACACGTTCAGCAAGAACCTCGGCTTCTCCGCCGACTGGTGGGACCGCCAGGACGAGTGGGGTGGCCGCACCAAGAACCGCTTGAACTACGACACGCCGCACCTGTTCTTCGCCACATACGTCTGGGAGGTGCCGTTCGGCAAGTCCTTGAAGGGCGCTGCCCGGCAGGTGGTGCACGGATGGCAGCTTTCGGGCGCCACAACCTTTGGCAGCGGGAAGTTGTTCACTCCGGTTAACCAGAGGGCGCCCTTCGTAGGGGACCGCAGTTCCACTCATCCGGACCGCCTCGCCGATGGCAACCTTCCGGAATCGCAACGGACCCCTCAGAAGTGGTTCGATCTGGCTGCGTTCGTGACGCCCACGACCCCGCGTTATGGAACCTCCGCCGCAAACTTCATGCAGGCCGACGGCATCGCCAACTGGGACATCACCCTCGCCAAGCGCTTCCAGATCCGGGAAGGCCACTTTCTGCAATTCCGGATGGAGGCCTTCAACGCGTTCAATCATCCGACGTTCGGCGTGCCGCAATTCCGGGTCGGGAATGCCGCCTATGGCGTGGTGGCCTCCACCGAGAACACCGCGCGGGACGTGCAGTTCGGATTGAAGTACCAGTTCTGACGCGGGGCAGGCTTCAGCCCGCGCTTTGGTTTTTCTGGCTGGTCTTTCCGCGGCGCGGAACACCCGTTCGCCACATCGGCCCCCGAAACTTCGGGCCAGCGATCGAGGTGGCTCACGCCGGACTCGAGACCGGCGCCACGAGGAGAATAAGATGTATCGAAGAGGCTTCTTACGAACCGCCGCCGGGACGCTCGCAGCCGCCGGCGCTCAAGCCGGCCCCCTGTTTACCACCGCTCGCCCGGGAACCCCGGGCATCATCGACGTCGGCAATCGCAAACAGCTCTTCCTGGACGAGCTGCTGCTCGCCGAGCACAGCCGCATTTCGAAGTTCGTCTGGCGGCCCGAGAAGTATTCGAAGAACCCGGTCGTGGTGGCCGACAAACCCTGGGAATTGGAGACACCCGACGGCTTGCCCGGCGTGCAACTGGATGCGCAGTCGAGCCTCTACGATCCCGAGGACAAGCTGTTCAAGATGTGGTACCTGCCGCGGGTCTTCAAGAACAACCATCAGGGCTGGTGCTATGCCATCTCCCGCGACGGCTACCGGTGGGAGAAACCCGAACTTGGCATCTACGAATACAACGGATCAAAGAACAACAACATCCTGGCCGCCTTCGATCGCAAGATCGACCTCACCTTCAATAACGTCATCAAGGACCCGCACGAGACCGACCCGAAGAAACGGTTCAAGGCCTTCGGCGAACTGGAGAACGGGCAGCCGGCCAACACCAAAGGCGGGGCCGCGATCGCCTTTTCTCCGGACGGCCTGCACTGGGAGGTCTACCCGCACAACCCAGTGATTCGCCACAACCGGGATATCGCCGACGCCCCCATGCTGTTCGGCTGGGATCCGCAGAAGAACAAATACGTCGCCTATCCCCGGCCGGGGCATCCCCTGGCCAAAGAGATCAACGGAAACGGGATTCATCGCCACATCCGCTCGATTGGATATGCCGAGAGCGACGACTTCATCCATTGGACGCCGACGCGCGTGATGCTGGCGCCGGACGGCGAAGATCGCGTCGACTTCCAGTACGGCCAGTTCGTCGCCGGAATGTGCGGCGATTTCTACGTCGGATTTCTGATGGTGCATCAGACGCACGAGCAGACCTGGGGCGTCTACCTGTTGAGCAGCCGCGATAACTTCCATTGGACCTGGGTGGACCGCAACACGCCCTTCATGGTGCGTGGGGAGATCGGGACCTATGATGCCGGCTACCAGGACATGAGCGGGCCGATCACGCATGCCGGCAAACATTGGCTCTACTACGGTGCGTTCAGCGGGGTGCACGGCGAAATCAACCGCTTCGGCCGCGGCGCGGTGTCGATCGCCATGGCGACGCTGCCCGAAGATCGTTGGGTAGGCCTGCTCGCAGGGCCCGACCAGGCCACGATCGTCACACGCCCGATGATCTTCACAGGCTCGAAACTGCTGATCGACATCGATGCTTCCAATCCGCAGGACCGGGGTAAGACCCGCCGCAACTTTGATGAGTGCGAGTTAAGGGCCCAGTTGCTCGATCAGTCCGGCGGTGTGATCGAAGGCTTCACGCTCGAGAAGTCAAAGACGCTCCTCGAAAGCGGCAAGCACGAAATGTCGTGGGAGGGCTCGGATCTGGGCCGTCTGGCGGGCAGGCCTGTCAGGCTGCGCCTGGCCCAGCGCAACTGTGCCCTGTATTCGATCCAGTTCACGTAGGCCCAGACAGACCCGACCCAACTGAGCCGCGACCATGAGGGAGCGGTGGCTGCTGGCAGGAGATCCCCAATGAAACGACGACAGCTCATCGCTTCCGTCCTCACCGGCGCCCTCCCTCGGGCAGGCCATCCTCAATTCGTCCAGCCGGCCTCGCGCCCGTACCCCGGCACCTTCGACATCGGCTCGCGCAAGGAGCTCTTTGTTGACGATGTCCTGATCGAGGAAATGGCGAGCCTTTCCAAGGTCGTCACGCGGCCCGAAAAGTTCATCGACAACCCGGTCCTTCGGCCGGACCGCCCGTGGGAGCCGCAGCTTGGCGAGAAGAACGCGTATGGCATCGGCGCCGCCGGCCAGGCCGTACTCTACGACGCCGAGGAGCGGCTGTTCAAGATCTGGTATCTCTGCTCGGGGCCGCCCGGCCGTAGCTTTTGGTGCTACGCCACCTCGCCCGACGGCCTGCGCTGGGAGAAGCCCAACCTCGGCATCTTCGACTATCAAGGATCGAAGAAGAACAACATCGCCGGTGTCTACGGAGATCCGCAGTACTTCAACTTCTTCAAAGACCCGAACGAGTCCGACCCGCGCAAACGCTACAAGGCGATGGGTGAATGGGAAAACAGTCCAACCGCCAACACCCACGGAGGCGCCTATGTGGGCTATTCGGCCGACGGGTTGCGCTGGACTCCCTACGAAGGCAACCCGGTCATCAAGCACGGCCCGAACCTCGGCGATGCGCCCACGATGCTGGGATGGGATCCGCTTCGCAGGAAGTACGTCTGCTATCCCCGCCCCGGTCATCCGATGGCGCCCGAGATCCGCGGCGCTGGGTTCCACCGCCACATCCGGTCGCTCGGCTATTCGGAGAGCGACGACTTCCTTCACTGGACCCCGACGGTCCCGATGCTGATGCCCGATCGTGGCGACCGCGTCGATTTTCAGTACGAGCGCTTCCTCGCCGGCGTACGCGGTCATTTCTACTTCGGCCTGATCCCGATGAGGCAGTCGTTTGACCGCACGTTCGAGATCTATGCGCTGACCAGCCGCGATGGGTTTCACTGGAACTGGATCGACCGCCACCGGCCGTTCATCGAGCGCGGCGAGGTGGGCGCCTATGACGGGGGCGGCATCACCTGTTCCGGGCCGATCTTTCACGACAACCGCGTCTGGATCTACTACAACGGCACCCGCTACAAGCATCGCCAGTCGATCAACAACCGGCCCGGACCGAACGACCAGACGACGATCTCGCTGGCGATGCTCCCGCTGGACCGGTTCATGGCGCTCGTGGCCGGGCCTCATGTCGGGACCTTGCTCACCAGGCCCGTGCAGTTCTCCGGATCGCGGCTGACGATTGACATGGAAGGGTCTGTCCCGGTGGACCTGAATCGCGCGGAGGCCGGTCCGCCGAAGCAGCGCAAGCGCTCCTTCGACGATGCGGAGGTGCGCGTGGCGTTGTTCGATCAATCCGGCGGGCCGATTGAGGGCTTCAGCCTCGACCGCTGCGAACCGCTGTTCGAGAGCGGCGTCCAAACCGTTATCTGGACGGGCGCGGACCTCAGCCGCCTGGCCGGCAAACTGGTCCGGCTGCGTTTTGAAGTGCGCAACGCGGGTTTATACTCGTTTCAGTTTTCCTGAGTATGCGTCGACGCACGTTTTTGGGCACGCTGGCCGCCAGTCCGCTGGCCGGCACGCCTCGCTACCCGCGCCTGCCGGCCCCATCGGCTGTCTGGAACGAGGAACCGGTTGCGATCGGTTTCCGTAAGCAGTTGTTCGTGGACGACTCCATCGTCTCCACCCGTCACAACGTCACCCGCCAACAGGGACGGCCGCGAAAATGGAACGGCAGCCAGCCCCTGATGACCGCCGATCGCCCATGGGAACAGCCGGACTTCGGCTTTGCCGGTTACGTCAGCCTGGTTCACACTGGCAGTCTGTTTCGGATGTGGTACGGCGCGCACTATACCGAGCAGGAAGGCTATGTGCATGCCTACGCCGAATCGGACGACGGAATCCACTGGCGCAAGCCCCATTTGGGCCTTCACCCATTTCCGGCCGGCAGCCAGAACAAAACCAACAACCTTGTATTCAGCCACGGAGGCGGATTCTGCTGCTCGTTCGACCCGCACGAAACCGATCCGGCGCACCGCTACAAAGCGGCGTACGGGCACAAGCGAAAGATCTGCGCATGTCTTGCCCACTCGCCCGATGGTCTCCACTGGACGCCGTACAACAGCGGCGAACCGGTGACGGGCCGGGCCAGCGACAGTTGGAACCAGATTCTCTGGGATGAGGACGCGAAAGCGTATCGCCTGTTCACGCGAACCGACTTTGGCGAAGGCGGCGGCGACCGCGAGTATCGCGGTACACGCATGATGACGAACCCCGACGTCAAGACCAATCCCAACAACTGGACCCTGGGCAGAAGCTGGCTCTTCGATCGCGAAGGGCCCGGGGAGGTGGCCCGCCGCCAGATTCAGAACCTGGCGGATTGGATTTACGAAGGAGTGCACTTCGGGTTGGTGTGTGTCCACGAATGGCCGGCCGGTGAAACCGAGGTCCACCAGACCAGCCGGGAGCGCGATCTCCACATACGCCCCGAGCGCGATGTGACCAATCTGTACGCGGTCACCTCGCGAGACGCCGATCGATGGGACCTGACGTCCGTCTACCAGCAGAAGCCGCTAATCGAACGCGGCACTGCCGGGAGTTTCGATCAAGGCATGATCTTCGGCCCTTCCAGCATCGTCACCTGGGACGACCGTCACTGGATTTACTACGCGGGGGCGGAAGAGCGTCACTGGACCTTCCCGAAGAAGTGGGCTATCGGCCTGGCCACGCTTCGGCTGGACGGGTTTCACTATCTGGAGCCGTGGGATGCGCATGATCGCGGATGGGTGATCACGAAGCCGTTCCGGCTGGAAGGCGCGAAACTCGAAATCAACGCGGACGCCTCCGGCGGATCGCTGGGAGTGGAAGTGACGGATCTGGAGGCGCGGCCGATTCAGGGCGTCCGTCGATTCAATAACGCGGACGGGATGCGCCTTTCCGTGAACGTGCAGCCGCTGCGGGGGCGGGTCGTGCGGCTGAAGTTCCATCTGGAGAAGGCGAAGCTATTCGCTTTTTCGGTAAAGGCGTAGCGGAGAATGTGGGGCGGGCGCCCTCGCCCGCGTCCGGCCCTGGCCGGCCTCCCGTGCCGCGACACGATCGAACGCGCGCCCGCCGTTGTACGCTGTAGGCCATGTTCTCCCGCCTCCTCCGCCGGGTCCACATGTACCTTGGCCTGTTCCTGACTCCATGGATCCTGATGTACGCCCTGAGCACGGTGGCGATGAATCACCGCCATTTGTTTGGCGAGAAGCCGCCGCCGTTCGAAAGAGAACGGGAATTGGTCTACGACGGCCCATCGCTCGAGGGATTGCAGCCACGCGATGCTGCGGTTCAGTTGCTGATCCACCTCCGTATGGATGGCCCCCATAACGCCCGGCGGCGGGAAGACCGGTTGGCGATCGACCGCTTCGACCCGGTGAACCCGCGCCGGATCACCTACCATCCCCAGGACAAGAAAGTAGTGATCGACCGGCAGGTGTTTCACATGCCCGCCTTTCTGGAACGCCTGCATCGGCGTAGGGGCTACGAGCAGCCCTATGCCGGCGCGCGGGTGTGGGGCGTTTCGGTCGACTTTGCGATCGCGGCCATGATTTTCTGGGTCGCGTCCGGTTTGTGGATGTGGTGGGAACTGAAGGTGACACGGGCGCTGGGCGCCCTGTTTGCGGGCTTGGGGCTGGCGCTGTTTGTCCTCTTTCTGGTGCGCATATGACGTTCAGCCATTTCAATCGCCGGCTGCACCTGTATCTTGGCCTGTTCCTGTTGCCGTGGTTCTTGGTCTATGGGCTGAGTTCATTGGTGTTCAGCCACCCCAAGTATTTTGAAGGCATTTTCAAGAGCAGCCAGCCTGACTGGACGCCGCGGTTCGACCGCCCGTACGAGATCGACGTGGGGTTCGGCGCGAATCTCCGCGCGGCGGGCGGCCAGATCACGAAAGACAGCGGCCTCGATCGCGCCTACGGGGTGTACCAGGAAAACGAGCAGCGATTCCACGTGTGGGCGTTCTCGTTTCTCAAGGTCACGCGAATCGTGTACAAAGTGGACGAGAAGCGCCTGGTGGCCGAAGACCAGCGCTTTCGCTGGGACCACTTTCTGACCGGAATGCACGCCAGAGGCGGTTTCGAGCAGGCGAGTTTCCTCGATACACTCTGGGCCATGGTCGTGGACCTGGCGTGCGTAGGGATGCTGCTCTGGGTCGCGACCGGTGTCTACATGTGGTGGAACCTGCCGCGTCTGCGAGGCTGGGGCGCCTTGGCGTTGGCGGGAGGGGTGGGTTTGTTTGCCATATTGTTGAGGTAGCCCGTATCGAGGATCGAGGCACAGACCACCTTGGGCCGCTGGACTACTTGCTCAGGAGGCGCGACGCTTGCCGAGTCCTTCGGAGATCATCGCCGTGACGAGGGTGTTCAGGCTCACTCCTTCAAGGCGCGCCCGCTCCACCAGCCTGGCGTGCACACTGCGCGGAACTCGCTGCCTCCACTGACCGCTTGCCTTACTTGCTTTCGGCATCGGATCTCCGTGCTTCGCACAACTCAGAAGATACGCGTTTAGCGCGTCACGGCCGTTGGCCACTGCCTCCTCCGGAGTATCCCCGTCAGAGACGCAGCCGGGTAGATCAAGGTACTCAATCAGGAAACCGCCGCCTTCCTCTTCGGTCAATGGGCGGATCGTGAACGGGTACGAATCGAGTAGTCGATCGCTAATCTTCATGACTGGGTTCCGCCTTTTGGACCAGTTCGAGAAACATTCGCACGTAGACAGGCTTGATTGGCCGGCGCACCGGCACCGAAAGGCGCCCGGCTTTCGGGTGGCGAAATACCGCGTGACTTGTCCCGGATTGATCGCAAGCTATTCCCATGGTACCGGCCACCGTTTTCAAGTCTTCAATCCGCCAATCGCGGGGGTTTCTTCGCATTCCCGCGAGGATCTTCTTCGCGTTGGCCACACGTAAATGGTATCACTGGCGGAACCATCAGGTGACTTTGCCTTCCATTCGCTTCGCGAGCAGATGTACAGATCGGTTCCCCGTGCCGACCGTGGCTGTCCGACCGTGGCTTTCTTCGGCCGTCAGGATGCGATATCGTTGTGCGTTCGGAGCCATTGTCAATGAATACACGCCGCCAGTGGATGAAGAACGCCGGCCTCGGCGCCGCTGCCGCCAAAGGTTTTCCGGCGATTGTCGGCGGGGCAGCCCTCGGGCTGAACGGAGCCGTGGCCGCCAGCGACCGCGTCACCCTCGCCATCATCGGGGTGGGCGGAATGGGCACGGGCCACATCAACGAGTTTGCCAAGGTCGCCGCCGCCCGCGTCGTCGCGGTTTGCGACGTGGACGAAGAGCATCTCGCGGCGGCGAAGGCCAAGGTCGACCAGAAGTACGCCAACACGGATTGCGCCACCTTCCGTGCGTACGACGAGGTGTTGGCCCGCACCGACATCGACGCGGTCAGCCTAGCCCTTCCGGATCACTGGCACGGGCTGGTCGCCGTTTTGGCGGCGCGGGCACGCAAGGACATCTATGGCGAGAAGCCGCTTGCGCACAACTTCCGCGAGGGCCTCGCCATCTGCGAGTCGGTACGCAAGTACGGCCGTATCTGGCAGACCGGAAGCTGGCAGCGGTCGCGGCCGCAGTTTCACCAGGCCTGCGAACTGGTGCGGAACGGCCGCGCCGGCAAGGTCAAGCGCGTCGAGGTGGGGTTGCCTGGCGGGCCGTTTGAATACAAGCAGGTGCTCGGCAAGATGGACATCACGGAGCCGCCGAAGACGTTGAACTACGACCGGTGGCTTGGTCCCTCCCCCGAGGTGCCGTACATCGAGGGGCGCGTCCATTTTCACTGGCGGTGGAATCTCGATACCGGCGGCGGCCAGTTGATGGACTGGGTCGGCCACCATGTGGACATCGCGCACTGGGGGCTCGGCTTCGATCACACCGGGCCTCTCTCGATCGAGGGGCAGGGCGAGTATCCGTCGCGGGACGAACTCTGGAATTCCGCCCGGCGCTACCGGCTGACGGCGAAGTACGAAGGCGGCATCGAGATGGTGATCGCGGGCGGTCACAGCGATATCCGCTCCGGAACCAAGTGGATCGGCGATGAGGGCTGGATTTGGGTGGACCGCAGTGGGATTCAATCCGAACCGGCCAGCCTGCTTACCTCCCAGATCGGGCCGAATGAGATTCACCTCGTGAAGTCGGCCGGGCACTACCAGCAGTTCATCGAGTGCGTCCGGTCGCGCGGGCTCACGCTCACGCCCGCCGATGTCGCGCACCGTTCGGCGACCCTCGGGTGGCTGGGGCAGATCGCCATGCTGACGGGACGCAAGATCCACTGGGATCCCGCGAACCAGCGGATCCAGAACGATCGCGAGGCCGAAAAACTGCTCTCGCGAGAGATGCGTCTGCCGTGGCGCCTGTAGCTAACTGCTGGGCACCACGGCTTTCTCTACGATCCGATCGACCATCTCCAGGCGTTCCCGCAGTTCCTGGCGGAACGCCATGGTATCGGTCCGCCGGATTTCCGTCAACAGTTTGACGCGCTCGTGGTCGAGCATCTCCATGAGGAGTGCCCATTCCTCGTCGGTCAGGACAGGTTGTTGCATGACGCCAACCTCCTTCCTGGCCCTATGCTAATCCCTTCCGTGGACTTTGGGAAGAAGAAAACGCGGCGCGTTGCGTGGTACCTTGTTTCAGATCATGACCGACATACACCGCAGCCTGAAGGGAGTCTTTGGCTTCCCGATTACCCCGTTTCGGAAGGACCTCTCCGTTGACCTGAATGCGCTGGCCGGCAACGTGGCCTCGATGGCAAAGCATCCCTTTTGCGCGTTGGTGGCCGCCGGCGGCACCGGTGAGTTGTACTCGATGACGATCGATGAGATCGCTGACGTAATCCGCGTGACCGTGGAGAATGCGAACGGCCTGCCGGTCGTGGCCGGGACCGGCTACAACGTGGTGCTGGGAGCGGAAATCGCCCGCCGGGCGGACAAGGCCGGCGCTGCCAGCCTGCTGGTGTTGCCGCCTTACTACATCGGCGCGCCAGAGGAAGGCCTGTACGCCTATATCGAAGAGATCGGCAAGGCGACGGACCTGCCGCTCATGGTCTACTCGCGCGACTGGGCCGTGTTCACTCCTCAGATGGTGGCCCGGCTGGCCGATCGCGTTCCCACCCTCACCGGTTGGAAGGATGGCCAGGGCGACGCCCGCAAGTATCAGCGCATCATGAACTACAACGGCGACCGGCTGGCCTGGTTTGGCGGCCTGGGCGATGATTGCGTCCCGGCTTACTTCGCTGTGGGGGCGCAGGGCTATACGTCGAGCATCTCGAACATCGCGCCGAAACTGTCGTTGGCGCTTGCGGCGGCGGGCATGAATCGTGACTTCGGGACGCTGGATGGGCTGATGGAGAAATACGTCCATCCGCTGTATGCGCTGCGCGAGCGGATGCGCGGCTATGAGGTCGCCATCATGAAGGAAGCGATGGAGATGTTGGGCATCCCAGCGGGTCCGGTTCGCCCGCCGTTGTGCCCGTGCCGTCCGCAGGACGTCGAGGA
>JBJXGR010000089.1:0-74642 GCA_046160045.1 Bryobacteraceae bacterium | reverse complement strand
GGCGCGTCGAGCACCTCGCGTCCGAGGCCCGTCACCAGAATCGAGATCAGGTCCTGTCGCGTGGCGGGTTGGCTGAGCACCTTCGGCGAACGGAGCATCAGGACCTTCCCCGTGTCACCGAGCAACGTCCACTCTTCAAAGATCGGTACACCAAGGCAACCGCCTCCGCCGCCTCGATCCAAGAGCTCGCTACCGCATCCTCCGGACCGGCGTGCCGGGATCGTTCGACCAGAAAATCCCGCAGTCTTCGTCCTCGTAATAGCGAAACCCGATCGTGTCGCCGAATTTTTCCTTGAGCGCCTTGCCATTCCGCAGCCGGGAACTCCACGGAAGAATGGCGTAGCTGAGATCGATCTCCTCTACCAGAATGCGGCCCGGCGGCCTCACCTGCACCGCGATCTTGCCCGTGGGCTCAAACACGGAGGCGTTGTTCCGCCAGGTGCTGGAGACGATATAACAGCGCTGCTCCCACGCCCGGAACGCCGGTTGAGCGGTTTGCGGCGACTGTGTGGGCCACGCGATCAGCTCCGCGCCCTGCCGCGCCAGTTCCTTCCATCCGCGATCGAATTCCATGTCGTAGCAGATCTGGATGGCAAGCTTTCCGAAGTCGCATGTAAACACCGGCAATTCTCTTCCCGGGGTCGCGCCGCTTTCCATTCGCTTGCCGTCCGCGGAAGGCACCAGGTGCACCTTCCGGTACGTCCCCGCGGTCTCGCCCCTGCGGTCGACGAGCACCGCGGCGTTGGAGCAGAGTCTCCTGTCGCGCGACTCGCGCAAGTACGCCGGCACGACGATGTAGCAGCGGTGCTCCCGCGCCTTGCGCGCGAACGCATCGTGGACGGAGCCTTTGTACGGCACTGAACACAGTAGTGCATCGTTGCCGGCTTCTCCGGTGATCGCCACCTCGGGGAGGATGGCCAGATCGAGGCCGCGGTGGTACTTGCGCTCGGATTCGGCGCGCATCTGATCGACGATCGCAGCAAGTTCATCGAGCCGCTTCTCCAGCCCGGGATGCTTCCCCCAGAAGGGCTGGGTCACCGTGCCGACGATCACCTTGCGCGGCGGCAACCCGGCGGTGCTGGCGATCCGGCCTGCCGCCGGCGCGGCCGGGGCAACCGCATTTCCCGCAGCCGCCGAACCCACTCCCGCCAGGAATGATCTTCGTTTCATCATGCGAACTCCTTGGCCTTGCGGCCCACTTGTGCTGGGGTCCTCTCCTCGACAGCGTACCGCGGTCGCGAGAGTCGCCTGACGTCTACGAGTCTGACGAGTGCGCGGGTCACCCCCTGGACGGGTGAACGTTGGGTAGAGGCACCTATTTCGTGGATATTTCCATCACGGCAATCGACTGCCGGTTGTTGCGGGTGCAATTGAACAGGACGTACTCGCCTTTGCGGTCAAACGAGGGGTGAGCGTGGATCTTACTTTTTAGCCGCACATCGCTGGCCAGCAGACGCGTCGAGCCCGTTGCGGTGTCGAGCAGCCATAATCGGCCATCGAAGTCGTCCAGGATCACCTGCTTGCCGTCGCGGCTCGAGGCGGCATGCCAATACCAGCCTTCGCGAAGAACCTTCCACGAACCGTCCTTGCGCACCAGCAGCACGCCCAACCGGTCGAAAATCATGGTCATGTCGCCGGTGTCCGGCACCCAGGCCTCGTGAGTCATCCACTCCTTGAGGGGCGTCTTCCAGTTCTTCGGGTCGATGCTCGCGTAAAAGGGGCGGTTGCCGGATCCGTCGGGACGAACAACCCAGCTCCGCTGCGGGGCGTAACCGGAGGTCTCCCAGGTGTAGAAAATGAGCGGGTCGGTGGGACTGTGCTGGACGTGCCCGATGCGAAAGCCCTGCTGGATGACCTTGCGGTATTCGGCGCTGCGAATGTTGAGGAGGCCGATTTCCCAGGTATCTTCATTGCGCTGGCCGGCGAGAGTCAGCGCCTGGCCGTCGTGGCTGACGGTGGGCTGGTGCAGCCCGCCGGTCAGAGGTTGCGGAAACGAGCCGACCTTCCGCTTGCGAAACGACTGGATATCGAGCGCGTAGACGTCGGGACCCTGGGTGTAGAAGAGGTTGTTCGCGTCGCGCGGGTCGGGGCAGGCGCCCGCGGCGGAGACGCCCGGTTCATCGGTCAATTGCACGATGCGGCCGGAGCCGACGTCCACACGGTAGATCTGCGAAGAGCCGCTGCGGTCCGAGGCGAAAATGATATACCGGTTGTCGGCGGTGAAGTTCGAGAAATGGTAGTAGAGATTCGTCGCCGTGGACGGGCCGGAGGTCAGTTCCCAGACGCGAAGGCCGGTGACGGCGTCGACGTAGGACGAGCGTTCGACGCCCCAGTCTTTGCCGGCCTGGGCCAGCAACAGTGCGGATTGGATCAAAGTAAGAAGGAATAGGCGAATCATCGACTTGATGATATCCCCGCGTTGCGGGGAGCGCGACGGTGTCGCCTTTACTCGCATCGCGGGGTTCGCGTAGACTGAGGAGGTCGCGCGGGGAGGAGCCGCGGTGAGCAAGTGAACGCTTATGCATCCCGACGAATTTCATCCAGGGCTCGTGGCCCGCAATTCCAAGCAGGAAATGGAGCTCCAGTTCGAGGCCGGCGGCCACCCGCTCAGCATTCCGGTGCTGGTGGCGCGCGGCGAGATGGAGGGTCCCACGCTGGTGGTGTCGGCCGGCGTTCACGGCGACGAATACGAAGGAATCCAGACGATCTTCGATGTCTTCCGGCAGTTGGACCCGGTGTCGATGCGGGGGGATGTGATCGCCGTGCCGGTGGTGAACGGCCCGGCCTTCTGGAACGGCACGCGCTGCAGTCCGCTCGACGGTGGGAACCTGGCGCGCGTGTTTCCCGGCAAGCCGGACGGCACGCCGACGGAGGTGATTGCCTGGCACTTCGATCAGCGCATCCTGGCGCACGCCAGCTTCTACATCGACCTGCACAGCTCTGGAGTGAACTGTGTGATGCCGACCATGATCGGGTATTACACGGAAGACGAGCGATCGCGCGCGGCGGCAATGGCTTTTGGCGCGCCGGTGGTGTGGGGGCATCCGACCATCGCGCCGGGCCGGACGGTGTCGGCGGCGCAAGCACGGGGGATTCCGTTCCTCTACACGGAGGCGCGGGGCGCGGGCCGGATCCATCCCGACGATCTGCGTGTCTACGTCAGGGGCCTGTGGAATCTGATGAAGCACCTGGAGATCGTGGCAGGCGATCCGGATGTGCCGCCGTACAAATACCATCTATGGAGCGACGGCAACATCGACAAGAGCCTGAACGCGACGCAGCCCGGGTTCCTGGCGCCGGAAGTGGAATTGCTGTCGGCAGTGAGGAAGGGCCAACGCCTGGGGGTGCTGTTGGACCTGTGCGGACGGGTGATCGAGCAGTACTACGCACCGGAGGACGGGCGTGTGGCCCTGATTCACACGTGTCCGCGGATCACTCCGGGAGAACCTCTGTTCCTGGTGAGCGCGGAAGTGGCGTGACGGGTCGTTGCTACGCGGGACTAAAGTCTCGTTGCACGTTGTAGCGTGCGCCAGGAAGCGCAGGGCCGATCGGAGACCGGCGCCACGGTGCCGGCGTTCTGGGGCCGCTGTCCATGCGGCCCCTTTGGAAAAGCTACCCCTCAGCTTGATTCGTGGCCTGGAGACGCAAGGCCTGTTCCGCATGGAACCAGTCCATCTCGGGAGTACCGCCCTGCCGCCCACGCGCTTCCCAATAGGAATAGGCGAGCTGGGCGACGGCCTGATGGTCGATCGTGAACTTCGCAGCGGATGCCGCTTCGGGACCGGGAAGCGGGGGTTTGCGGGTCGACGCCCGCCTGGGTGCTGCTTTCGGAGTCTCAACGGAGATGACTACCGCAGACGGTGAGTTGCTGCCGGCCGACGACGCGGCCGCCTCCATCTCGGACTTCCGCGTCCGGGTTGAGTGAGCTGACCGAACCCGGTGGGCCGGCGTTGCGGCGGGGGAGGCCGGCGCCACCGGTTCGGTCTTGGTATTGCGTTTGGTCATGCAAACATTCTAGCGTGCTCTTGTTCACACCCGGTGAACACGCGCGGTTCGGTACCATACGTTCTGATGCGGGTTGCGAAATACACGCGGTGGTTAGCGGCGGCGGCGGTGGGAGCGGCGTTGGCTGCCGGGGCCTGGTACTGGATTCAGGAGCGCAGGCTTTACGAGTCCGCCGAATTGTTGCGCCGGTTGCCGGCGGATGAAGCGGTGGTGGTGTCAATCGACTTTTCGACGCTGAGAATCGCCGGGCTGCTGCAACTGCTGTCGGGCGCCGGCCCGGCCCAGGAGCCGGAGTACCGGACGTTTCTTCAGAAGACCGGCTTCGATTACCAGAGGGACCTGGACCGGGTGCTGGCGTCGTTCCGCCCCGGCGGGGTGTACATTCTCGCGCGGGGGCGCTTTGACTGGAACAAGCTGGAAGCGTACGCGAAGAGCGAAGGCGGGACTTGCGCCGAGCGGCTATGCCGGATGGCGGGCAGCCAGGCGGAACGGCGGATTTCGTTTTATCCGTTGCGGCGGGACCTGATGGCGCTGGCCGTGAGTTCCGACGGATGGGCTGCCACGCGGCTGAGCGAACCGCGGGCGCCGGCGTCGTTTGTCCCGCCCGCCGATCCGCTCTGGCTGTATCTCACGCGCGGCGCCCTGAGGGATCCGGAGCGGTTCCCGGAGGGCACGCGCCTGTTCATCAAGGCGCTGGAGGTGTCCGACGGCGCGACGCTGACAGTGGGCCCGGCGGCGTCCGGATTCCGGTTGAAAATGGAGGCAGCCTGCCGGGGCACGGCCGAGGCCAAGGCCCTCCACAGCACGCTGGAGAAGATCACCCAAGTCCTCGGGGTACTGATTCGCCGTGAATCGAAAGGTCTCAATCCGGACGACCTGAGCGGGGTGTTGGCCTCCGGCAAGTTCCAGTTGGAGGGGCGCGCGGTTCGGGGCACTTGGGCGCTCACGCGGAAGTTCGTGGAAGGGCTCGCCTCGCCGCCGAAGTAAGCAAGGTCAGGGGTCTTCTGTTCCGGCAACATCGCGAGCGGGTCTGTGCAACTCGGGAACGATTGACTCACGTTTCCACGGGTGTTAGCGTTCTCCCGGGTACTGTTTCATGTCATTTTTCGATTTTCCGGCCGCCGGCCGGAGGGAGTTTTTGGGCTCTCTCGGCGGTGGTGCCGCTTTTTCGGCTTCATCCCAAACCACCGAACGCGCCAAGCCGCTCTCCATCGGTCTGATCGGTTGCGGAGGTCGCGGCAGCCACCTGGCTCGCCGGACCCTGGCCGTGAAAGCCGACGGCTTCCCGGTCGAGTTGACGGCCGTCTGCGATGTCTATCAACCACGGCTCGAGCGCGCCTCAGTTGCTTTTTCCGCCAAACCGTATGCGTCTTCCTCTGAAATGCTCAGAGATGCGCCCCTCGATGGCGTGATCGTCGCCACGCCCGACCGGGTGCACGTCCACAAGGCCCTGGAGGCGGTCCGCGCGGGCAAGGACGTCTATTGCGAAAAACCGCTCACGCACTGGATGCAGTTCAGCCTGCTGAAGGAACTGGTTGTCGAGGCGCGCCGGCAGAAGACCGTCTTCCAGGTGGGCGCGCAATGGGTCTCCGATCCCATCTGGACGCAGGCCGCCGCGCAGATCCGGAAAGGCGCGATCGGAAAAGTGATCCACGCGCAGACCGGCTATTTCCGCCGCGGCGACTCCGGCGAGCGCGGTATGCCCATCGACGACCCGAACGCACAGGCCGGCCGCGGGCTCGACTGGGATGCGTTTCAAGCCGATGCTCCGCGCCGCGACTTCAACGTTTCGCGCTTCTTCCAGTGGAGGATGTACCTGGACTACTCGGGTGGGCCGATCACCGATCTGTATCCGCACCCGCTGACCCGCCTGCTGAAAGCGATCGGCGCAGGGATGCCTTCGCGCGTGGTGTCGGTGGGCGGCCGGTTTCTCTATGATGGCGGCCGGGACGTTCCCGACACGGCCGATCTGCTGATCGAGTATCCTGACGGGCCGACCGTCTCCGTGCTGGGGACGATCGGCAACTCGAGCCCGATCGACACGGTGATCCGGGGCTCGGATGGAACCGTGACGTTCGACCAGTCGAACGGCCTGGTGTTCGCGTCGATGCCCGGCGCCAAGGGCGCGAACTCGACGCTCGATTCGCAGCGTTACGAAGACAATCATCTGCGCAACTGGATGGAGTGCATGCGGAGCCGCAAGACGCCGGTGTGCGACATCGAACTGGGGTACGTCGTCCAGGTTCCGTTGATCATGGCGATGCGCTCGTTAATTGAAAGAAAGGTAGCGGTATGGGACGCATCGAACGAAGAAATCCGGATGGTATGAGCTCGACACGCCGATGGTTCCTGGCGGGGGCGGGTGTTGCGGCCGCGGGATGGAAGGCTCCAACAGGGGACGAAGTCCATTTTGTCGAAGGCTCGCGGGCCTTGTTCACCTATCAGCACGGGAAAGACCGTCCCAAGCCTTACGTCCATCCGCTCTACGCGCCGGACGGGACCGCGCTGACGCTCGACAGCCCGTTCGATCACGTGCATCACCGCGGGCTGATGCTGGCCTGGTCGGCCATCAACGGGTTCGACTTCTGGGGGGAAACCACGCCGGGCCGGCATGGGCAGATCATTGACGACCGCTTTCTGAAGCAGGACCGGCGGCGTCTGACCGCGCGCAATGAGTGGCGGGCGGAAGGGGAGTTGCTGCTGAGCGAAATCCGGACCATTGCCGCGCCGAAGCAGCCGAAAGACGTGACGCTGGTGGACTGGGAAAGCGAACTGACGGCCGAGACCAAAGTCCTGCTCAGCGCCGGCAAGCATCCGTACAACGGGCTGGGGGTGCGGGTGACGCCGAGCATGGATTTCGGCGACGTCCTGAACTCGGCCGGGACCACCGAGATCAAGAAGGCTAACGGCGAACCGGCCGTCTGGTGCGCGTATCATGGCAAGGTAGCCGCCGGATGGGCGGGTATCGCGATGTTCAATCACCCTGGCAATCCCCGCCATCCGACCCCGTTTTTCGTAATGAACGACAAATTCGGGTACATGACCGCGGCGCCGACCTTTTATGATTCATTTCCGCTCGAAAAAGGCGAGCGGATCCGGTTCCGCTGGCGAGTGGCGGCGTGGAACGGCCGCCGCGAGAAAATGGAAATCGACCGCATGTACAAACAGTGGGAGCCAAAGGCATGAAGTTGGGCGTCGCCGTCCTCGGAACCGGCTGGGTCTCCGGCGAGCACATCAAGGCATTTCAGAAGAACCCGCATACCGACGTGGTCGCGATCCTGAGCCGTCAGCGCGAGAAGGCCGAAGCCGCGGCGCGGCAGCACGGCCTCGCCAACTGCCGGGCGGCGACCGATCTCGACGAGATCCTGAAACGCGCCGATGTCCACATCGTTTCCATCTGCACGCCGAATCATTTGCACGCGCCGCAGGGGATCGCGGCCGCTTCGGCGGGGAAGCATCTGCTGGTGGAGAAACCGATGGCGTTGACCTTCGAGGAAGTGCTCGCACTCGATCGGGCAGTCGCGGCGGCGGGCGTGAAGTCGGTGGTCAGCTTTGTGCTGAGGTGGAATCCGCTCTTCGACAACATCAAGGCGATGATTGCCGGCGGGCTTCTGGGCGAGTTGTTCTACGCCGGCGTCGACTATCTGAGCGGCGTCGGCGACTGGTACACGGGTTACGAGTGGATGCGGCGCAAAGAGACCGGCGGAAGCAACCTGCTTTCCGCCGGGTGCCATGCCATCGACGCCGCGCGGTGGTTTGTGCAGTCGAAAGTGACCGAGGTATATGCGGTCTCGAACACCAGCCGCACGAATCGGCTGGGGTACGAGTACGACACCAACAGCGTCACGCTGATGAAGTTCGCGAATGGGACGATGGGCAAGATCGGCTGCTCGGTGGAAAGCGCCAATCCGTATTTCTTCAACATCCTGCTGCAGGGCGATGCGGGGTCGATACGGAACAACGAGATCTTCACGAAGAAGTGGCCCGGCCAAAAGGGCTGGGCGCCGATCCCGACGATCCTGCCCGACACGGCGGAAGTCAGCCACCATCCCTTCGTCGAGGAGGTCTCGCACCTGGTCGAATGCGTCCGCATGAACGTCGAGTCGCACTGCAGCGTTCGCGACGCGGTAGAGACGCACCGGATCTGCCTGGCGTCGGGGTTGTCGGCGAAACGGAATGTGCCGGTCGACCCGTGGGGCGACCTCGCCTAGCGCTCGCGCTTTTGTTCGAGCGTCCGGCGGAGAATCGGCAGCGTGGCGCGGTCTTTCTCGCTACCGAGCGCTTCTTTGATCCGGATGAAGGCTTCCAAAGTCAGCACGCGAATTGGAAAGCCGCTGACCTGAGTCACTTCGGTATCGCAGATCAGGTCCTCGCACGACAAGCCGTCGCCGATTGCGCCGATCAGATCGAGCGGACCGTATCGCGTCAGCAGCAAATGGGGGCCGGGGGATGCCAGATGAGACGCGCTGGGGCGAAGCCGCCGCTCCGGTTGGAGGCGACAACAGGCCTCCAGGCCATCGAGCGCGTGAATTCAGCCTTTCAACGTTTTCGGCCGTCCGGGCGTGCACGACATCCAGATCAAACGTGGTCACGGGGGCACCCTGAAGCGCGGCGCCGACGCCTCCGACGACGATGAAGAGAACGCCTTCTTCGCAAAGAACGCGAAGAATCTCGCGGAAGTCACTTCGGAGCATTGGCCTCACGAACGGCCAGAATCGCGTTGACGTAATCTTGCAGCACGTCCAGGCGTTCATCGGGGGTGAGGGAGAGCATCCAACGGATGAGGGTCAAGTCGACGCCGTCCTCGGAGTAGGCAAAATTCGGCAGTTCCGCACCCGCACGGTCGTGGCACGGAATGGGTCCGGCGTCAGACAATTTCGTGCAGCTTGCGATGGGTGGTCGGGAACGACCCGATGCGCGCGCCGACCACTTCTTCTGCGAGCGTCGTGTACAAGTCGCCCAGGGTGCCCGTGACGCGAGAGTGCGTCCCGGTCTTCATGCCCTTGGCGTGCCCGGCCACGATCACGGCAAGATTGTTGTTCTTGTGGATGTTGGCTTCGGCATGCTCGTGGACGAATAACAGGCAAGTGTGGTCGAGCAGCGTGCCGTCGCCTTCCGGGGTGCTCTTCAGCCGTCCGACCAGGTAGGCGAACTCCTCGACGTGCCAGCGGCAGATGTCGCGCAGGATGCGCATGCCCCGCGGCGTGTCGGCTTGGGTGTGCGTGTATTCGTGGTGGCGCTGGGCGGTGTGGCCGAGCCACGGAAAGCGGGACAGCCCCTGGCATTTGGTGAGCATGTAAGAGGCGACTCGCGTCTGTCCGGAAGCGAGCGCGTGCACCACCAGATCGCTTTGCAGCTTGGCGATGCGCGGCCAATCGCGCAGGTCGCCACCCTCCGCGGGCCGCTCCACCACGACGCGATACTCGGGGGGCAGGCTGGCGATCGAACGTTCCAACTCGCGGATCGAGGTCAGGTATTCTTCCATCCGCGCCTTATCGTCCGCGCCGAGCCGCGACTCCAGAGCCTTGGCGTCTTCCTGCACCGTGTCGAGAACGCTCGACTGCCGGCGCACCCACGTTGGTTCTTTCTTTCCGAAGAGACGGTCGAACAACTGGTGCGGAAGCATCTCGGGCGGCAGAGGGCGGTCGCGGTCGGTCCAGCTCAGGTTGCGCTGGATGCTTTCGCCGAAGGATTCCTGCGAGACGCCAACCTGCAGCGAGCGGAAACGCGCGTCGTCCGCCAGTGTGCGGGCGATGATCTGGTCGATGGAGGCGCCGCCGGCGCCGCGCCCGGTGTACGTCATGCCCGACACCAGCGCGCTCATCGACGGGTAATGGCTGTTGCCGGGACCGGGAAGGCGGGCGGCCGCGCTGTCGAGGCCAGTGATGACGTGAATGTCCTCGCGATAGGCCGCGAGCGGGTTCAGGCACGGGGTGAACTGGAAGTCGCGGCCGGTCTCGGCGGGAATCCAGTAGCGCTCGGGAATGCCGTTGCCGTTGAACCAGAAAACAAACCGCGAGGGCGCGCGGGACGAATCCGCGGCGTACGCGGTGCCACTCGTGTTGAACATCGCCGCGAGCGGAGGCAACCCCACGCGGATGAGGGACCCCGACAGCCCGGCCCCCCGCAGAAAATTGCGCCGTGATAGAGCGGATGCCATCCTTAGCTCCCTCCTCCGTTCAACGCCGGCCCGACGCCAGGACGCCCGGCTCCGAACCGCGGGCGTGAGCCTGTGGGTTCCGTGATTCTGGCTTTGCGAGAACGCCTGGCCCGGATGCCCGCAACGTCCCCGCACTCTCCCCGAGGGCTATTGCAATTATAAGTTCCCTGAAGCGAAAACGGGAATTTCGAAATCGCTCGAACGCCCGGTCGATGGCCGGTTGATCCTCGGCTTGTTCCGTCCGGCCGTTCGCATAGCGGAACAACTGCTTGACGACGCACTTCTGGCAGACGGTCTCCCGGGCCAACCGATCGGCCAGTTCCCGGGGAGAATGGAACTCGCTCTCTTTCAGGCCCCGCACCGAGCCCCCGGTATCCAAGTCCACCAGGTGCTCGGTGGGCTTCGACTTCCGCTTCGTCTTCATCTCATCAAACGTCGGATAGAGCGTGATCTTCTGTTTCTCCCGGTACTTGCCGATGGCGTCGAACTTCTCAAAGCCGAAACCGATGGGATCCACCAGCGTGTGACACCCCGCACAGGCCGCATTCGACAGGTGGATCTGCAGCCGCTCCCGGTTGGACATCGGCCGCTCGTCGGTCACCGGCGGCAGCGTCGCGTTCACACCTGGCGGGGGCGGCGGGACGCCCTGACATAGGAAATGCTCCCGGATGAACAAGCCGCGCTCCGTGGGCGACGTGTCGGCCGGTTTGCTGGTCAAGGCGAGGAAGGTCCCCTGTCCGAAGATGCCCGCCCGCTCGGAATCCGGCCCGAACTCGACGCGCGCCCACAGGTCCTTCGGTTCGGGCACTCCGTATAACCGCGCCAGTTCCGGAGTGAGGAACGAGTATCGAGCGGTAAAGAATTCGAGAAAGTTGCCATCGTGCCAGACCAGCGATCGGAACAGACGCAGGGTCTCTTCCGTCATCGCCGACACCAGTTCGTTGGTGAACTCGGGAAACAGGCGCCGGTCGCGGATGGCGTTCCGCAAGCGGTCGAAGCGAATCCACTGCGCGAGAAACTCGTCCAGGGCGTCTTTGGCGCGGTCGTCGTCGAGCATGCGCCGGACCTGCTTTTCGATCCCCTGGGCCGTGTCGAGGTCTCCTCGGGCCGCCGCCCGGAACAAGGTCTCATCGGGCATCGTGTCCCACAGGAAATAGGAGAGCCGGTTGGCGACGCCATATCCGCCGGTTTGCGTGTGAAACAGGAAATGCGGCGATTGCAGCATAGCCTGGATCACCAATTCCGCGCCCTTCGTCAAATCCGATTCGCGCGCGAACAGGGTTTCGTAGCGGGCCGATTCCGGAGGCTCCAGAGGACGCCGGAAGGCGCGCCGCCCGAACTCCCGGACGAAGCGCGCCCGGCACTCCGGAGTCGGCTCGCAAGGAATCAGCTTGCGGGAATCGCCTCCCCGAAACGCGGCACGCGCCACCCGCTCGGCGGCCTTGGCATAGGCTTCCGCCAGCAGCGGCGAGAGGCTCTGTCCTTCCGCCTGGTTGGTGAACCCGTGCACAAAATCTTCCTTGGGAAACTGGTCGGCGGGGCGCGTTTCATCGCCCAGCAAATCGCGGACCGTGTGATTGTACTGGCTGTGCGTCAGCCGGCGAAGGGTTTTTCGGGCCGGGCCGAGATTCGTCTCGGCTCCACCGCCCGCCGATTCCGGCAAACTGGCCAGGTGTTCGACCCAGGATTTCAATGCCTGCTCGTCGCTGCTTCCCTGTTTGATCCGCTCGCCGCCTGCATGCGCGACCCGGTTCGTCGGCTTGCGAAAGAGGAGGGACTGTTCTGGATTGGCCGCATCCACAAAGCGGCGAAGACGCGCGCCGAAGCGCTCGATTTCCGCCGGGGCCGCGCCCTCACGGGGAAACTGCAGCCGCGTGGTGGAGGCGACGCCGTTGTCGTTGTGGCACATGCGGCATTGGGCCTTTTCCAATACAGGAAGGAGCCGCGCGGCAAATTCGTTCGCCGCCCAAGCCGGCATCGCCACGATCAGGAGTGCCGCAATCCGCCCCATATGCCGTTCGGAGCAATGGTACAACAGACTGCGATAACCTATATCTTCCATGGCCATTGTTAAGTTCCTCCTTCCCGAAGAGAGGATTCCGCAGTCCTGGTACAACATCATGCCGGACCTGCCGAAGCCGCCCTCTCCCGTGCTGCATCCCGGCACGCTTCAGCCCGTCACACCGGACGACCTGCTCCCCCTGTTTCCCATGGGCCTCATCGAACAGGAGGCGAGCATGGAGCCGTGGATCGAGATCCCCGGCGAAGTGCGAGACATTTACCGCCAATGGCGTCCGTCGCCGTTGTATCGAGCGCGCCGTCTGGAGAAAGCGCTCGATACGCCGGCGAAAATCTACTACAAGTACGAAGGCGTCAGCCCGGCGGGCTCGCACAAACCGAACACCGCCGTCGCACAGGCCTACTACAACAAGAAGGAAGGCACCCGGCGCCTGGCCACCGAAACCGGCGCCGGCCAGTGGGGTTCGTCGCTCGCGATGGCGTGCAACTTCTTCGGGCTGGAATGCAAGGTGTTCATGGTGCGGGTCAGCTACGACCAGAAGCCGTACCGGCGCGCGATCATGGAGACGTTCGGGGCGACCGTCTCGGCTAGCCCCAGTCCGGAGACCGAAGCCGGGCGGGCGGTGCTGGCGGAGCATCCCACGTCGCCGGGTTCGCTGGGCATCGCGATCTCCGAGGCCGTGGAAGTGGCGGCCAAGAATTCGGACACGCGCTATGCCCTGGGCAGCGTCCTGAATCACGTGCTGCTGCACCAGACCGTGATCGGCCTGGAGACCATCGAGCAAATGGAGATGGCCGGCGACGAGCCGGACGTGCTGGTTGGCTGCACGGGCGGCGGCTCGAATTTTGCCGGAATCGCCTTTCCCTACATCGGCCGAAACCTGAAAGGCAAGAGCAAGGTGCGGATCGTGGCGGTGGAGCCGTCGGCCTGCCCCAGCCTGACCAAGGGCCGCTTCGCGTACGACTTCGGCGACACCGCGCACCTGACGCCGCTTGTGAAGATGTACACGCTGGGCAGCACCTTCGTACCGCCGGGGTTTCACGCCGGCGGACTCCGGTATCACGGGATGGCGCCGTTGGTCAGCCATGTCCTTGATCTGGGCTTGATTGAAGCAACGTCGGTGCAGCAACTCGGAGCGTTCGCCGCCGGCGTCCAGTTTGCGCAGGCCGAAGGCATCGTCCCGGCGCCGGAAGCGAATCACGCCGTGGCCGTCGCCATCGCCGAAGCCCTGCGCGCGAAGGAAGAAGGCGTCGGCCGGACGATCCTGTTCAATCTCTGCGGCCACGGGCACTTCGATATGCAGGCCTACATCGATTACACCGCGGGCAAGCTGCGGAACTACGAATATCCGGATGAGGAAGTGGCGATGGCTCTGGCCGGGCTGCCGCTGGTAAACGCCTGATGCTGACCCGAAGAGAGTTCGCAGGCTGTGTCGCGAGCGCGGCTATCGCCCGCGCCGCCGCGTTGCCTGGCTCGATTCTGGTTCATGAGCATATCCTGGTGGATTTCATCGGCGCCGATGCGATCAAGCCCGGACGCTACAACGCCGATGAGGTCTTCCGGCTCGCCTTACCGAAGCTCAAAGAGATCGCCGCACTCGGCTGCCGCCGCTTTCTGGACTGCACGCCGAATTTCCTGGGCCGCGATCCGCGCCTGCTCCAACGCCTGGCCGGCGCGAGCGGCATCGAGATCTGGACCAACACCGGACTCTACTCCGCGCGGCAGCACAAGTTCTTGCCCGCCTACGCCAAAACCGAAACCGCCGCACAGATCGCCAAACGCTGGGCGGCGGAATGGCGGAACGGCGTCGACGGGGTAAAACCCCGCTTCATCAAGATCGGCGTCAACAATGGTCCCCTGGATGACTTGGACCGCAAGATCGTGGAAGCAGCGGCATTGGCGTCCAAGGAAACCGGCCTGACTTTCGCGTCCCACACGGGCAACGGAATCGCCGCGCTCGAAGAAGTCGAGATCGTGCAAAAGGCCGGCGGGGCGACGTCGAAGTTTGTCTGGGTTCACGCCTACCGGGAAAAGGACCACGCCATTCATGAAAAGGTCGCGCGCGCCGGGGCTTGGGTCGAATTCGACGGGCTGGGCGACAAGAGCGCGGACTGGCACCTGGAGTGTATCCGCCACATGGGCAAAGCCGGACTGCTGAATCGCACCCTGCTCAGCCAGGACTCGGGCTGGTATCACGTTGGCGAGCCCGGCGGCGGCAACTTCCGGAACTATTCGTTCCTCTACACCGGATTCCTGCCGCGCTTGACGGCGGCGGAAGCAAAACAACTGCTCATCGACAATCCCGTTGCCGCGTACGGCCCCTGACGGGGCTGGCAGGGAGTGGTCTGGCGGCTGCAGTCGTATAGCGAATTCTCGCTTTGGAACCGGGCACGCGATCGCTACGCCGCGACGCGAACCGCGTCTACGGCTGCCAGGCGAATCTGGCTTCCGAATCCAGGGTCTCGCGCACTTTCTTCGCAAGCTCAACGGGGGTAAACGGCTTCTGCAGGAACGCGGTTCCCTTTCGGACGCCCTCCTTGAGAACGACATCCTGCATGTGGCCGGACATGAACATGACTTTCAGGCCGGGCCGCAGCTTTAGAGCGCCCTCGGCGAGTTCGCGTCCACCGATTTCCGGCATCACCACATCGGTCACGAGCAGATCGATTTCGCCCTCGTGGGCTTCGCAAAAGGCCAGAGCTTCCCTTCCGTTGCGGGCTTCGTACACCAGGTACCCGCTGGCGTTCAGAATTCTTCTCGAGAGCACGCGGACCATCTCTTCGTCTTCCACGAGCAGAATGACTTCTGTGCCCTTGGGCGCCAATGCCAGGCCTCCGGTTAGACGTAATCCCTGGTCCACCGCCTCGGCGACTGCCGGCAGGAAGATCTTGAAGGCCGTCCCCTCGCCCAGTTGCGACTCGCACCGGATGACCCCTCCGCTTTGCTCGACAATTCCCAAAACCGTTGCGAGGCCCAGGCCGGTTCCTTTGCCTGTCTCTTTCGTCGTGTAGAAGGGCTCGAAGACGTGTGCCTGCGCCTCCCCGCTGATTCCGACTCCGGTGTCACGCACGGCCAGCATCACGTAGCGGCCCGGCGAAAGGTCCTGATTCACGGCATCGGCGCTGTCTGGAGTCACGTTGGCCGTTTGAAGGGAAAGAGTACCGCCTTCGGGCATCGCGTCCCGTGCGTTCAACGCAAGGTTCATGATCGCGCGGCCGATCTCGCCTGGATCGACCCTGACAGGCCACAGGGCGGTCTCGCATTCGACGGAGACCTTGATCCACTCGCTCACCAGACGGCGCAACATCCTGGCGAAGTCCGCGACAATGGCGTTCAAGTCGAGCACTTTCGGTTGAAGCACCTGACGGCGGCTGAACGCCAGCAGTTGTTGCGTGAGCGAGGCCGCCCTCTCGGCGGCATTCTTGATTTCATGCATCTGCTCGATGGCGGGCTCGTCTCCTGCCAGCTTGTCGTAGAGCAGGTTGCTATAGCCGATGATGGTCGTGAGCAGGTTGTTGAAGTCGTGAGCGATGCCGCCGGCGAGCCTGCCGACGGCCTCCAGTTTCTGTGATTGGCGAAGATGCTCCTCGCTGTTGCGCAGGGCCTGCTGAGCCACTCTGCGCTCGGTAATGTCGTCGACCGCCAGCAGAATCATGTTGAGATGATTGATGCGGCAGCCCCCGGCCACCAGGCTCCTGCGCCCCACGGCCAGAAAGTCCTGATCGACTTCGAAATCCGGGAACGAGTTGCGGCCCTTGAGAAGAGAGTCGAGCGAATCGCGCAGGCCGGGAAGGTCCCAGCTACCGCGCGACAGCGAATAGATGGTCTGTCCCTCGGTTTCGAGCGGTGACGTTTGAAACGTCCGGTAGAAGGCGCGATTCGCCATCCTGATCCGCAAATCCGTGTCGAGCACCAATAATGGCTGGCGGACGGTTTCCACGATCGACATCGCGAAGTCTCGCGCTTGCGCGAGGGCCGCGTTTTTGGCCTGCAATTCATCGTTGACCGTGATCAGCTCTTCGTTGGTGGATTGCAGCTCTTCCTTGGCAGTCTCCAGTTCCTCGTTGAGGCTTTGCAGTTCCTCGTTGGCCGAAAGCGCCTCTTCTGTCGTGTTCTGGCTTTCTTCCCTGGAGGACTGTTGATCTTCCATCGCCGAAAGGAACCTCTGTTTCGTTGCGGCGAGTTGCTGTTGCAGCCTGGAGATCTGGCGGTCCCGGCTATCGGCTCCGGCGGGCGCGTCGGACGGTTCGGCCCCGCGCCCGGCCGCTTCGGGCGCCGGTTCGAAAAGAACCAGGACCGATCGCTTCTGGCTGGAGTCGAGCGGCATCACTTCCACGTTCACACCGCCGGCTTTTGCATCATCCTCGTAAGGTATGCGCTCCTTCTGCGCCGGCTCGCCGCTGCTCCGCGCCTGCCGGATCAGCTTCTCGACTTCCAGGAACAACCCGGTGTGGGGAATCAGCTTGATGAGATTGAAGCTCACCTTACCCACGGGCAGCGTAACGTAGGGGCTGGCCTTGCCTCGGATTTCGATGACGTTCAGGTCCTCGTTCACCACCACACCGGCCGGGCTGTACTTCTCGAGCAGGATCCGATCGACCTCTTTTCGCAGGTCCACGGAATCCCACAATTCGGGAGGCGGCGCCGCGGAGGCGGCGCTGCCCGCGGCAGCGACCCAGCGTGACCCTCCGGCGGCCGCGTGAAACAAGGTTGGCTTCCTCGCCGTTTCCCGCTTGGCATAGATTCGGTGCTCCCGGTCGGCCACCGTAAACAGGTCGCCCGGCGCCGTCGCCTCCGATGCGCCGAGCATCAGAAAACCGGCCGGCCTGAGCGCGTAGTGGAACAGGGGGATAATATTGTCCTTTACGCTTCCCAGGTAGATCAGGACGTTGCGGCAGCTGATCAGGTCCAGCTTCGAAAACGGCGGATCGTCGAGCAGGTTGTGCCTGGTAAAGACACACACCTCGCGCAGGTTCTTGCTGATCTGGTAACCGCCTTCGATTTTTGTGAAGTAGCGGTTGAGGCGCTCATGCGTCAGGTCCGCCTCGATGTTCTCGGGGTACCTGCCCGCGCGGGCCTTTTCAATTGCCGCCAGGCTGATATCGGAAGCAAAGATCTGCACAGGAAACGCGGCGCCCGCTTCGCTCATGCATTCCTGTAGCGACATGGCAATCGAGAAGGCCTCTTCCCCCGTGGCACAACCTGGCACCCAGACGCGAATTACCTCGTTCGCGGGTCTCCCTTGGAGAATGGAGGGGAAAGCGACCTCCTTCAAGCGCTCGAACGAAGCCGAATCGCGGAAGAAGCTGGTGACGCCGATGAGCAAATCCCGCTGAAGCGCCGCCAGTTCCTCGGAATCGTTCTCCAGCCGCTGACTGTACTCCGCGAAGCCGCTGATATTGCGCAGGGCCAGGCGCCGCTGGATACGGCGCCTGATCATTTTCTCGCGGTAGAGCGAAAAGTCGATGCCAGTGGCCCCGTGCAGAATCGCCAGGATACTGCCGAATCCCTTTTCGCCGCCGGCCGCTGTTCGCTCCTGTTGCGCGTGTAGAACATCGGCAAGATAGGGGTGCTGGCCAATTCTCACGAGTTCAGCGGCAATGCCATCGGGAGGCAGAACGAAATCCACGCTGCCGGTCGCCACTGCGGCTTGCGGCATGGTGGCGAACTTCGCGCTCGCCGCGTTCTGCGCAAAGGTCACCCCGCCCGCGGCTTTGATGGCTTCCACGCCCGCCGCTCCGTCCGAGCCCGTGCCGGAAAGGACTACGCCGATCGCCCTGCTTCCGCAATGGTCGGCCACCGATCGCAGGAAGCGGTCGATGGGCAGGTGCGATCCCGGCGTCTGCGTGCGCTGGGTCAGCTTCAACACTCCGCCGGCGATGGTCAGATCTGCATGTGCCGGGATGACGTAGACATGGTTGGCTTCTACCGGCATGCCCTCGGCTGCTTCGCTGACCGGCATCGTGGTGGCCCGCGCGAGGATCTCGGCCAGCATGCTGTGGTGTTTTTGATCGAGATGTTGAATGAAGACGATAGCCAGGCCGGTATCGGTGGGCAACGCGGCCAGCAGAAGCTTGAAGCCTTCCAATCCGCCCGCCGAGGCGCCGATGCCTACTACCGGAACGACGGGGAGACGGGCGCCTCCGTTGTCCGAGAGGATGCCGCCGGGTTCTTGCGTCTCGTCCATACAACCGCCTCCAGTCTGCGCGCCCGCTCCGGGGGGCACACTCATAATAATCCCTGAGAACTTTCGTCAACAGGGTCGCCATCGCCCGGTGCTCGCGGTTCCGAGGCATAAGCTCCGCCAGCCTGGCAACCGTGAACGGAGCTTACGGTCTTGGCACGAACCGTCGCGGAGCCGCCTGACACCCTGGTCAAATGACCAAAAAAGTCGCGCTAATGGAAAAAAGCCGGAGTCAGCTGCGCCATCAACCTTTGCTCAGACGACGGTGGCGCTGCTCGTGCAGGAGGAGAGAGACGAACATGATCATCACATGGCTTGCCCATTCCACTCGAGCGACCCGAGATCCCGCCAAACGACGCCAGGTAGTAGGCGAAGGTTGAGGCGGAGTCACAAAATGAACGGCTCGACGGCTAACGCCATCGAAGTGTGGGAAGATGAGGGAGGAGCAGCTCTCGCACCCCTCCGCGTTCCGGCGGTCTCGTTGAGCGGCAGGTAAAGTGGGGGGGAGCGCATCAGGCGCCAGGTCAATACGGAGTTCGACCGTGTGCCGCATCATTCCGGGCGATCGCAGCCAGACAGGATGACTTAGAACGCGCCGGCACCCAGACCGTGATCGCGATTCTCGAAGACCAGCGAGCCGAAGGCATGGGAAGAGTCGAGGCCGGTCACTTCATTCGCGACTGGCTGGAGATCAATGATCAGGTGCGGCTGATGATCGTTCGGGATGCCCGTTACCAGGCGATCAAGAGCAACAGGGCGGCATCGGGGCAATCCGGCGGGTCATCTCGCTAAGCCGCTAACAGGCCGCCGGTTTACAGCGTAATTGGAGACGAACAACAACATGAACATTCGACCGTTATACGACCGCGTCGTGGTGAAGCGGATTGAGGAACAGGAAACCACAAGCAACGGCATTGTCATCCCAGACTCTGCCAAAGAGAAGCCCCAGGAGGGCGAAGTGATGGCCGTGGGCCGCGGCAAGAGGCTCGAGGACGGCAAGGTGGTCCCCCTCAGCGTCAAAGCCGGCGACCGGATCCTATTCGGGAAGTACTCGGGCAGCGAGACCACGATGGATGGCACCGAGTACCTCATCATGCGCGAGGACGATATCCTCGGCATTCTGGATGCGGCCGCCAAAGCGGCCAAGAAAAAGTAGTAATTCACAATCGACTCAAGGAACCAACCATGGCAAAACAGATTATTTATAGCGACCACTCCCGTCAGGCGATCCTGCGCGGTGTCAACCAACTCGCCGAGGCGGTGAAGGTGACCCTCGGACCCCGCGGGCGCAATGTCGTACTCGAAAAGAAATTCGGCGGGCCGACCATCACCAAAGACGGTGTGACGGTCGCGAAAGAAATAGAGTTGAAGGATCCGCTGGAAAACATGGGCGCCCAAATGGTGCGCGAAGTGGCATCGAAGACTTCCGACGTGGCCGGCGACGGCACCACGACGGCCACGATTCTGGCCCAGGCCATTTTCCGCGAAGGCGTCAAGGCGGTCTCGGCGGGAGCCAATCCGATGGCGATCAAGCGCGGCATCGATAAGGCTGTGGACATCGTTGTCGACGAAGTTCAGAAGCTCTCCATTCCTGTATCCGGCGACATGATCGCCCAGGTCGGCAGCATCTCCGCCAACAGCGACTCCACCATCGGCAATATCATTGCCGAGGCGATGGGGAAAGTCGGCAAGGATGGCGTGATCACGGTTGAGGAATCCAAGACCATGACCACGGAGTTGCAGACCGTGGACGGCATGCAATTCGATCGCGGCTATCTCTCGCCCTATTTCGTCAGCGACCCTGAACGCATGGAGTGCGTTTTCGAGGATCCCTACATTCTCATCTACGACAAGAAGATCAGCAGCATGAAGGACCTGCTGCCGCTTCTCGAGCAGATTGCGCGCGTTGGGAAGCCGCTGCTGGTAATCGCCGAAGATGTGGAAGGCGAAGCCTTGGCTATGCTCGTGGTCAATAAGCTGCGCGGCACCCTCAGTGCGTGTGCCATCAAAGCCCCGGGCTTCGGCGACCGCCGCAAGGCCATGCTGGAGGATATCTCTATCCTGACCGGCGGAAAGGCGATAATGGAAGAGACCGGTATCAAACTGGAGGGTGTCCATCTGGAGGATCTGGGCCGCGCGAAGCGTGTCACGGTCGATAAAGACAACACCACCATCATCGACGGCGGTGGAGTGCAGAAGAGCATCGAGGGCCGGATTAAGCAGCTCCGTAACCAGATTGAAGAGACTACCTCCGACTACGACCGCGAGAAACTGCAGGAGCGGCTGGCTAAGTTGGCCGGCGGCGTGGCGATTATCAAAGTCGGAGCCGCGACCGAGACGGAGATGAAAGAGAAGAAAGCCCGTGTCGAGGACGCTCTGCATGCCACCCGCGCGGCGGTGGAAGAGGGCATCGTGCCGGGCGGAGGAGTTGCGCTGCTGCGGGCAGCGATCGCGCTCCAGAAGTTGACGCTCGAGGGCGACGAGCAGTTCGGCGTGGCCATCGTACGTCGCGCTTGCGAGGAGCCGGTTCGACAGATCGTCGTGAATTGCGGGACCGAGGGCGCCGTGGTCGCCGGCAAGATCAAGAATCACAAGGATCCGAACTTCGGCTTCAACGCGTCCACCGGGCAGTACGAAGACCTGGTAAAGGCCGGCGTCATCGATCCTACCAAGGTAACCCGCACGGCTCTGCAGAATGCGGCTTCCATCGCCTCCCTGATGCTCACCACCGAGGCGATGATTTGCGCGGTGCCGGACGAAGTCGACAGTTAAGTGAGTGCGGGGCCCGGCCGCCGGGGGAAAGGAGTACGAAATGGACAAGCGATTGCTAAAGAAGCACAAGCGTCAGGTTGCGCGGGCGAAAGAGCAGGTGAAAGTGTCGGAGCCTGACGTCAGGACGCCCGAACAAATAAAGGCGGCACGGGAGGCCAGCAGGCCCGCCGTTGGCCGCGGCAACGGCCCCCATTCCAATTACGCCGCACCGTCGGTCCGAAATCACGCCGGTGTCGCCGCCCACAGTTCCGCCAAAGCGGACGCCTAGAGATGAGGCGCGCCAACGTAGGGCTGTTCTCCAAGTGTTGTCCTTATTGCGGATCGATCGAGTTCAGAAGCGTCGGCCTGCGAAACGCGATTGAGCGGGCCTTTCACTGGCTCGTTCAACCCTACCGGTGCGGTCTTTGCGGCCACCACTTCTTCCTGTTCCGATGGCAAGCTCCCATCGGAGACACGGCTTAGTCACGAGGGTAAGGGTCGCATACATGCGGCCCTACGGTGGCGCAACGAAGATCGCACGGACTTCAGTTGCGTGAGGCCGGGCTTCGCCCACATAAGCGCTCATATAACCGCCCGCGGGTGGCCAGAACATTGTGGCGCGGAAGCTCCCGTCTGCGGCGTCGAGACTCGTCTCGACGAGCCCACGGCGTAGGCCGTGGGGTTGCCATTGCCCGCCTCGACTTTGGGGGCGTGAATCTTCCGAGCCGCGACCGTCAGGGAGCGGTGGGGTGCGTGACCACTGATTCCCACGCTCCAAATGGAGCGGGGGCCCTCCCGTGCGCGCGACCACAGGGGCATTGGCCCCGCGGTGTATCCTGTTCCTGATGCATCGCCGCCGTTTCCTCCATCTGGCCGGTCTCTCGCTTCCCGCCCTTCCCGCCCCGGCCGCCTCGCGGAGGCTCTCCGATCTCGACGTGCGGATGCCGCTCGAGCAGCGGATCCGTTTCATCGAGTCGTGGGTCCACGAGAACTACTTTGACAATCTCGGGCTGATGTACTCGCACTGGCTCTTCGACCAGGAACGCGCCTCGACACCGGCGGACTACGACCCGCGCACGAGATTCTCCATCGGCGTCGAACCGCACGATCACAACAACTATGAAAACAGCCCCATGATTTCCGGGATTTTTCTGGCGGCCCAGTGCTACCGCTATCGGGCGACCAAGGAACCCGCGGCTCTCGAGTATGCCGCGCGGGCTTTCCGCTCCATCGATGTGAATTTCCGTTTGAGCGAAGGCCGGGCCGGCGCCGCGGCGCCGCTCACCCAGCGATCGGGCCACATCGACCCGAACGATCGCTTCGAGACGAGGGTGGGCTGGATCTCGAAACCGTACGGCCAGATGATGACCACACAGACCAGCACGGAGCAAAACTTCGGCCCCGTCTGGGGGATGTATTGCTACCGGCCGCTGGCGCCGCCGGAAACACGGCGGCGCATCGACTTCATGATCGCCTCCATCGCCAGGCTGTGGCGCGAGATGCGCTACACGATCAGTTTCTTTGGCGAGCCCTGGTCGTTCGAGCAGTCGATGCCACGGGCGCAGCGCCATATGCCGGTCTGGGCCTGGATCAACCGCATCGCCTTTGAGTTGACCGGCGACCCGCAGTTCCAAAAGGAATTCGAACGCATCCACGCGCTGTTCGGCGCCATGCCGAGCGCGCTCGAGACCAACCACGGCATGGGCCGCCGCCGCTACATCAGCACGGAGGATCGCGCGTTCCACGACAAGGAGATCGTGACGGCCGATATCCTGATCGACCTCAACCCGGCCGCGGCCGGCCAGTATGTTTCCTCGATGGAAAAGTGGTGGGAATTCGCGGGGCTCGGAATGCGGCCCGATTTCTTCAGCTATTACTACATCGATCTCGATACGGTCACGCGGGAATGGCGGCCCTCGAAGAAGACTCTGAAGCCCCGACCCCTATGGGACAGCCCCTGGATGTTCTCGAACGGCACGTTCCCGGTGGCGAGTGGGGAGTACGCCGCCCGCCGGGTGATGAGCGCGGCGATGGTGGCTCGCCGCAGCACGAGGCTGCGCGACACGGCAAAAGAGTTCGCGCGACAGGTGTTCGCGGTCCTGGACAAATCTCACCTGCGGTACATGATTGATCCGGAGAACTCGCTCGAACCGGAGATCCGTTACCTGGCCAACCTGCTGAGCGGCGACTGCCTTGCGATGTATCCTGCGGCGTATTGGTACGGGCGGACGCACGGCATCTGGACGTAGTCCGGCGGAGCGCTCTTCATGGGCAGCACGTGCGCCGAGTCACGGTACAGCATCGTGGCTGCGGCCGGGCCGCTATCGTAACTGGAGAGTGTGGCAGACCGGTTCAGGCGCCGCCCTCGTCTCTTCGCTCGACTTCTTGTGAACGCCGTCTTGAGGCTTTCGCCAAGCCGCCAGGTCGCAACGAACCCGAAGCCAGACCGAGCTATGATGGAATCCACAGACACCGTGGATCGGCGCCCGAGGTTTTGGCCTCATTACGCCGACTGGCGAAATCCGCACTGCGGGAGAAAGCCCGATTTAAGCGACTCGGCAGAATCGCCGAGCGCATCCCATGGTTTCGGTGCGGGCACTTGATGGACGCGATCCGCGGTCATAGCGAGCCGGCGTGACTCTCACTTTCACGCGAAGGGTGTCGTGTTGTGCTTTTCCAAAACCGGTCACTTTTGTTCAGATCTTGCTCTGAAAGGACGTCTGGAATTCGAATCATCCGAATCATTCTCCTGATCTCGGCAACAACGGTGAGTTGGGGCCAGGTTCCCCGTGCGTTCTTCACGGACATCGAAAGCGGGCCGGCCACGGGCGGGGAGAATAACCAGGGAGTGTTTGTGACCATTTGGGGTCGCAACTTCGGGCCCACCCGCGGCGCTTCGAGAGTGACCATGGGCGGAGGGTCGGTCGTGGCCTATCCGGTTTGGACCGACACCCGGATTACCGTGCAACTGGGCGAGGCGGCCCGCTCGGGCGGCCTGGTCATCACCACGACAGCCGGCACCAGCAACGCCCTGCCGTTCACCGTCCGGAGCGGCGGCATCTACTTCGTGGCGACCTCGGGGAACGACGCCAATGACGGCAGCTTCGCGCGTCCTTGGCGGACCATCCTCAAAGCCAAGAATTCGATGCGAGCCGGGGATACCACCTACGTGCGAGATGGCGTGGAGCAGATAGCCGAAGAGGGCTTCGACGCGGCGGTCAATATCCAGACCGGCGGAGAAGCAGGCCGCCCGATCGCACTCATTGCCTACCCCGGGGCGCGCGCGACCATCGGTTCGCCCGCGCTCGAATACGGCCTGCGCATCCCCAATATCGATGAGGCTGCGGGCGCCGACCACTGGGTGCTCTCGCAGTTGCGTTTCCGCGCTAGCGGCAGCGCTATCGCGATTCAGGGGCCCAACCCCTCCTACTGGAAACTCACGGGCAACGACATCTCTTGTCCGGGTGGCGACGGTCCTACCGGCTGCTTTGTCAGTTCGCTCGCCACCTATCTGCGCTTTCTCGGCAACGAAGTTCACGGCACAGGCCGCCGAGGAGCCTCCAAGCAGTATCACGCCGTCTACTTTTCCACCGACTCCAATCATGTGGAAGCAGCATGGAACAACATTCACGACAACAACACGTGCCGTGCCATCCAGGTCCACTCATCCCCGCTCACCGAGGACAACACCAACGGGCTCAATCAATATGATCTGATCATCCACGGCAACCTGATCAGGGGGGACGCTTGCGATGGCATCGTGCTGGCTACTGTCGATCCGTCGAAAGGCCGCGTGGAGGTTTACAACAACGTGATCATTCGCGCGGGCGCGGGGCCCCATCCCCCGGACGACCCGGCGAGCTATTCGTGCGTCTTTGTGCCCGGTTATACCAACGCAGGCCCGGACGGCCGAGGCACGGTCGAGATCTACAACAACACCTGTTACGACTTTGCTTCCGTCGAGCCCGACTTCTTCGGCGAAGCCGCCTGGGCGCGGGACGAATATTCGACGCAACTCTTCATGAACCTGCGCAACAACATATCCTATGCGGTCGCTCGCCGCGCCTATGTTCGAGGACCTGAAAATCTGATCCGCGGTAGCAACAATCTGTGGTTCGGCAACGGTCCGGGACCGGCATTCCTGCAAGGGAACATTAACGCGGACCCACTCTTTGCCGCGCCCGCCAGTTTCGATTTGCGCCTACGGTCAGTCAGTCCGGCCATCGACGCCGGCGCCGCCACCGGGTTGACTTCCGACTTCGACGGCGCGCCGCGTCCGCAAGGCCGCGCCATCGACATTGGCGCTTTCGAGTTCGGTTCAACGACGACCCCGCCTCCACCCAGCGGGCAACGGCCGCAAATCAGTGCGAACGGGATCGCCGATGTCTTCTCGGGGCTCGGATTTTCGTTCGCTCCCGGCCAACTCGTCTCGATCTTCGGTCTGAACCTCGGACCGATGGACGGAATCGCTACCCAGTTTGACTCGGCGACGAACCGCCTTCCCACCCGTGTTGCCGGCACCTCCGTGACATGGGCCGGCATCGCCGCACCTCTGCTGTACGTCAGCAGCGGGCAGATCAATGTGCAGGTTCCGTATGAGGCGGCCGGGTTGACGCAAGCGGACGTCGTGGTCACCGCGGGCGGCGCTTCCAGTGAGGCACGTCGCGTCGCCATGCAGCCCACGCGGCCAAATCTGTTCCCGCGAGCCTTTCACGCCGATTTCAGTTTCATCGAAAGGCAGAGCCCGGCGACCGCCGGAGAGATCATTGTGCTGTTTGCAACCGGTCAGGGCCTGACGGTGCCACGAAGCGTCACAGGGGCGACGCCGGGTTCCGTGCTGCCAGTTCCGGAAGCATCCGTCGAAGTGACGATCGGAGGCGTCTCCGCCGAGGTTCTGTTTCGGGGCCAGACGCCCGGCACGGCGGGGCTGATGCAACTCAACCTGCGCGTGCCTTCGGGAGTCGCTGGCGAATCGGTCGCTGTTGCCCTGCGCGTCGGAGGAGTTCAGAGCACCGTCGTCCCGCAGATCGCGGTGCGCTGAAATCCCACTCGCTGCAAGTGGCCGACCTGGTCAGAGACCCCTCGTCCCTTTTCCCGGACAACCGACCTCTTCTTCCTTCTGCTCGCCTCCTGCACGCAGGAGGTCTCGCGCTTCCTGCCGGAGATGCTCACGCGGGTCGCCGGCATCACGATATCTGCCCTTGCCCGGAGTGGGTTCGCCCGGCAGGCGGTCGAGTAACCGCCACGTGAAGGCCGCTACTCCCTAATGATTTTCTGCAGCCGCCGCATGTTCGACTTCAACTCTTCACTGGCCTCCGTCATCTGATTCGTGTCGTAGATGATGCGCGGGGTCATGAACACGATCAGTTCCGTACGCTCCCTGGAGGTGGATCTGGCGCCGAATGCCGCACCGATCACGGGCAACCGGTGCAGAACGGGCACCCCGGCCGAACTGTTGGTTTCCGTCTCCTGAATGATGCCGCCAATGGCGATCGTGTCTCCATCCTGCAGCGTGACCTGGGTGACGACATTGCGCTTGGAGAAGGACGGGGATTGGATCGCGGCGTTGGCGGCGGGCGCTTGCGGCGCGCTCACTTCCTGGTTGATGTTCAACGTGACGATCCCGCTCGGGTTCACCCGCGCGGTGATGTTCAATGTCACGCCCGTGTTGCGGTTCTGGACCGTATTGGTGAACAGCGAGGAACCGCCGGATTGCACGTTGCTTAGACCCTGAGAGGAGAGCGTGGGGACTTCTGTACCCACATTGATGGCCGCGGCGACACTGTCGGTGGCGATGATGCTGGGCGCGGAAATCACCTTGGAACGCCGGGTGTCCTCCTGCGCCGTGAGAAACGACAGCAACTCCCGACTTTGGCCGATCAACATACCCGCCGTCAACTGCAATCCCGGGGTCGCTCCGCTGCCGATGGCCGTTCCTGCGGTCACCAGGCGCGGAAACGGGCCAGGTCCGCTGCTCTTCTGGAGATACGCCTGCACGCCGCTGGCAAAGGCGCCCGTCAGCGATACCTCGTAGATCTTCGCTTCGATCAGCACCTGGCGCGGGGGAATGTCGAGTTGTTCGAGCAACCGCTGAATCTGCTCCCACTCCTGCGGCGTCCCTTGCACCAGCAGCGTGTTGTTGAAGCTGTTCGGGATGACGCGAGGGCCCATCGAATAACCCATTCCGGGCACACCCCCCGGCCCGAGGTAACTGCCCGTCAGGTCCTTGCCAGCGGTGGCCGCCGCGGTTCCCGGGGCCGCGCCCGGAGTGGCAGTGCCCACGCCTGGCAGCGTCGCGATCCCGTATTGTGCCCCGTACCCGCCGCCGTAAGGCATCCCGTAACCCCCACCGCCATAGGGCATCCCGTACCCTCCTCCGCCGTACGGATAGCCGCCGCCGTACCCGCCGTAGCCGGCGGCGCCGAACCCCGTAGAGGAAGCGCTATTCCCGGTGCCGGCGCCGCAGTTGCTGCCGCTGCCGCCCATCATCGGCATCATCCCGGGGTAGCCCATGCCGCCGCCGAACCCCCCGTACCCGCCCCCTCCGTACAATTGCATCACCGCCATGGCGATGGTCTCCGCGCATCCATACTTGAGACGGTAGACGTAGTTGTCGATCGCTCCCACTGGCGACTTTACGGGAATGTCGAGCTTGCGGACCCATTTTTCCACTTCCGGAAAAATGCCCGGATTGGGGGCGACCGCCACAATGGTGTTGATCCGGTTGATCGGGAGGAACCTGACCGAGGTCGCCTTCTCCGATAGCGCGATCGCCCGGAACACCACTTCCAGTTCTTTCACCAGGTCCGACGGGCGGCCGTTCTCGACCTCGAACAAACGCACCCGCTGGGTGGCGAGCGCATCGTTGTCGAACAGCGCGATCAGGTCCATCGTGCGCTTCATGTTGCGCGCGTTGTCGAGAATCAACAGGAGGTTGGCGGCATCGTAAGAGACCGAGATCGCGCCCTCGCCCAGGAACGGGCCGATCAGCTTGGACAATTCGCCAACGGTCACGTACTTGAGGAAGATCAGGTTTAAGACCGTGCGCTCGTCGGCCGGCAGGTCCCTGCCGTCGCGGATGGGACTGATGGGCAGCCGCGCGGCGTCGGCCGAGGGCAGAATGCGATACAGATCGCCGACCTGCACCAGGGTGAATCCGTTGATGCGGAGGATGGTCTCGAGCAACTGGCGCACCTCGAGCGGTTTGATCTCGCCATAGGTGTTGATGGTGACCGATCCCTTGACTTTGGGATCAAGGATGTAATTGATCTTCAGCTTCTGGGCCAGAATGTCGATGACTTCGACGAGCGAGGCGTTGTAGAAATTGAGACCGCCCAGCGCGCCCGCCGTCTGCGCCGGCCGTTGTTGCTGCGCGGCGGCGGGTGGCAGGGATCCGGCGAGCATCGCCGCCAGAATCCCGTACATCGCATATCTTCGCTGAGTTCGCATTTCAGATTCGCTCCGCTTCCGTGCTCGTGGCCACCGCTCCCTAACGGTCGCGGCTCCGAACGGCGCCACCGCTCCCTGACGGTCGCGGCTCCGTTGCGTGATGTTTGTCAAGCACTGCGCGCTCGCCGGCCGTCAACTCCGACTTCTTGCGTTCCCACCGGGCCATCCCAAAGGGCCCGGGCTTCTCGAACTTCACGCGGTCGCCGAGGTCCTCGACGACGCGGGTCGGGTCCGGCTCTGCCTTCGAGTTCGCGGGTGCGGACGCCGATTGTTCCTCATATCTGGCCCAGCCGAACGGTGTCTGCCGGTGGATCCAGTGCTTTCCGCTCGCATCGGTGCTGGTGTAGGACCCGTCGGCCTGCTTCTTCGCATCCGCGGGAGGCGCGCCCGAGTTCGGGGACTTGGCGGTGCCGGCCGTCTTGCGGCTGGACTTGGTTTCTGCGGCTGGCAGGGCAAACAGCGCCCCGGCCACGAGTAACGTCAACAGGAATTTCATCGGTCTTTCTCCTTACTCGCTGTCGCGAGGGCCTCACTTCGCTGTCTCCCAACGGCAGGCATCGCCAAACGGTGTTTTGGTCACCACCTTGCGCATGCCGCCCTTTTCCGTTCCGGCCGGAGAATCATCGCCTGGTATGCACGCCGCCATTCCCGGCGCGAGTTCCTTGCCCGGTTCGGCGTCCGGTTTGGCCTTGGGCGTCTCCGCCGTCACCGTCTCCGGAACCACCCGGCCGCCTGGTTTCGGCGCGCCCGTATTCGCCCCCGAGGACGCCGCCGCGGATTCCGGCGCCTTCTCGTCACGCCGCGAGATCAATTCGTCCAGGCGCTTCTTTACGACTTTCTGCTCCCACGAGAAGACCAGTTGGTCGCCTTCGACCGCCGCCAATTGGTATTCGCCGATCTTGTCACCGACCTTCACCCCCCGATGACGCTCGCCGGATTTCTCACTCATGATCACGGTCAGGCCGTCGCCCAGATTCATCACGCCGTGCACTCTTGGCAAGGGAGGCAGCGGTCTTTCCGGTGTGACCTCGATCACGACTTCCGGATTGCGGTCTTTGGCGAACAGCATCTTTTTGGCGACTTCCAGATAGGCCGCCGCCGTCGCCGGTTGCGGCGCGGCCGGGGCAGGCGCGGCGGCAGGCGGAATGGGCTTTACCTTCCGGGCAACCAATGTCCGATCCCGCGCCTGCGAGGCGAGCCACATCTGACGCAGTTGCGAGGCCCCCGCGGTAATCGCGGCCAGCAGCAGCAGGTTCAACAGGACGAGCCGCCGATTCATAACGCCGGGCCTCTCTTTTCCGGAACCAGTTTCTTATCGACAACCCCGGAAACCGCGAGCCGCACATTCAGCTTCTTCTCCTTGTTGTTCGCCGAGGAGATGCGGAGGTCCTCGGTGGCAAGCAACTTGGGCTCCGCGTTGAGAGCAGCCAGGAGATTCAGCAGTTGCTCGATCTGACAGTCGAACGTCACGGCCACGGAGACCTCTCCGTATTCCTCCCCAAGGACGCGGACCGCGCCGATCTCGCCGCCCCGGGTATCAATGCCTTCCGTCTTGCCGACGCGACGGATCGTCTGCAACAGTTGCGCCTGAGCCTGGGCGGCTGTTTCTGCCTGCAGCAGTCCCTGCTCCAGGCCATCCGCCTGCCTGGTCACGTCTTTCAGCAATGCATCTTTCGCCGGGATTGTGGCCTCGATCTGCCGCAAACGCAGAAGTTGCTTCTCGGCTGACGGAACGCTGACCGCAGCTTTCGACTCTTCCGCCGGGCTGTCTTCGAGGCGGGAGCGCCAGATCAGGGTGATGATCACGGCAATGCCCAACAACAACAAAGCGCGGCGATCGCGTTTGTTGATCGTCATTTCATTTCTCTCTCGCTGCGAATGCGGAACAGGTCGCCGGCGCCGGTGCGCGCAATCGCGACCGAGAACTGGGAGTTCTTGAAGTGCGGCGACTGGTCGAGAATCTGCAGGAGGGGCGCCGCCTGATCGGCCTCACCCGCGACGACGACGGACGAACGGTCGATCTGCACGTAGTTGGTCCAGGCAGGCGGGGCGATCAGCCGGGTCAACTCGGCCAGGGCGTCGAGATCGCTCCTGGTCCGCTTGCGATAGGAATTGAGAACGGCGATTCGCTGCCGCGCCGCAAGGGTCGCCTTGTCGTACTTCGCGGCGACGGCAACTTTGGGCTGGAGACGCCCGATCTCTCCCCTGATCGTCGCCAGGTACCGCTTCTCGCTATACGCGTTGAATCCGAGCAGAGCGCCTGAGAGGAGCGTGAGAACAATCCCCAACACGATCGAGGGCACCAAGGCCGCGCGCGAGCGCGAAACACGCAGTTCTTCGGGCAGCAGGTTGGCGGCGGGCGCCAATCGGGGGACGGCTCCCGCGAGCGCAGCCGCGTAGGCGAACGCGTTGCGCGACACATCGAAATCAGCCGCGAGCCGCGGCGGAGGCAACACCCCTTCCCACGAGGCCAGAGGGGTGCCCGCAGGCAGGCGCAACTCGGCCAGAGCGAGCGGAGCGGCACGCTCCACCCCAGTGTCGAATTCAGCCGAGAACAGCGGGCGGCTCGCGCTTTCGCCATACAGTTCGACGCCGCCGGCTTCACCCCGGCGGGCGGCCAGGAAGTCCCGCGATGCGGGGACGCCGTACACTCGCGAGGCGCAGAACAGCACGGCGGGGGAAAACGTCACTCCGGCCAGGGCAACGCCGGCCTCGGCGAAGCGATCGAGCCACTCCTGCAAGTACTGCTGGCGCACGATGCCAAGCAACAAAGCGCCGTTCGACGAAATGCGCTGCCACGCCCAGGCCACGTCTTCGTCGCCATAGGGGTGCAGGTTTTCGATCTGGAAACCGATCGCCGGGATCAGGTCCTTGTCCTTCACGCCGGGTAAGTGGATCTGCCGCACGATGACGTCCCGCCGGGGAAGCAGCACCGTGGCACTGATGTGTCCCAACCCCAGCTTGCGAAGAAACCCGGTGTACTCGGCCCCCCACTCGGCGGCAGGCCGAGTGCGGTATGACTGGATGGCCAGTCTGGCAGCCACCTCGACGCCGGACGGGCGGACCCGAGCGACGACCACATTCAGGCAGTCGTCGAGGATCTCGATTCCGGCGGCCGTTCCCACGGCCACTAAGTTGCGGAGTTGCATCACGTCAGTTGCGCCACGCGTTGTCGTACCAGCGCATGATGTGGTGGGGCTTGTCGTAGCCTGGCGGCATCAGTTTCACGAGTGCCGCGACACTCCGGCGGAGGTCGGAGAGTTGGCCATTCGATAATCTCAGCCGGGCCGTCGCCCGCAGGGTGAACAGCGTGCTGCCCCCAAGCCTGAGCCGAGTGCCGGCCGGCCCCGCTGACTGGATCAACATCGGCAGTTCATTGGGACCAAACGGAGCGAACTTCCTCCGCTCCACGATCGTCGCGACGACCTGCGGCGGAACTCCCGCCGCCTGCAGCACGGCCGGATGCGCCGAGTTGACGTCGAACTGGCCGTTGGCGCCGAATACCGTCACGCAATCCCTCAATCCACCGATCGGGACCAGCCTTCCGTTGATGTCGTGCGTGATGGTTCCGTAGAAGAGATCCGGCGTCATTCCCTGCACCACCAGTAATTCCTCGATCTCTTCAAAGGACGCATGCCGGGCCAGAAAAGACGGCCTCTGCGCCAGATAAAACGTGTCGAACAGGCTGGGCCCGCCGGCCGGATTCGGGGACCGCCAGTCGGCGATCGCGGCGGCGATGGTCGTGGCCCGATTCAGGGGAACCGCCAGCGCCGCCAAAAGCGCGGTCAGTTCCTCGACCGGCGCGACGTTGATGTTAATTTTGGCGGTTTCCGGAAGTATCTCCACGTCCGTATCGCCCCCAGGAAACCGGTAATACAGTCTCGACATGCCCGGCGAGTAATAGCGCGGTGAACCGTCGGGACGCAGGTGTTGCGGCCCCCAGCGCATGTAGAGAATCGTCCGCTCGACCGCGCCGGTGGCGAGGTAGTACGCGCGCACGTCGTCCACCGCGTTGGTGGCGCGCTCGGTCTCGCCGCGCACGGTGTTGGCCACCGTGAAGACGATTGCCGAGAGTCCGGCGGCCAGCCACAGGACCGTCAGCAACGCTCCGCCACGGCGCGGGTCAGTCGACATAGTCAAAAATCGGGAAACGGTCCACCCGCATAGGGGCCGTCACGGTGAGAGGGGACACCTTGGCCAGGTTCGCTTCGATTGGGGCCATCTCGATACGGATGGCGCGCGGCCAAAGCACCTGGCTCCAGGCCGGCAGCCATCGAGCGTAGGGAGCCTGCGGCAGGACTTCTTGGTAGGAGAATCGGCAGTACGCCAGATTGTCCGCCAGGACGAAGGAACCCGGTCCCACCTGGATCGGCCGGAAGCGGGTCATTTCCATGCCCAGCGCGGGATCGGGAGCGCGGCCCAGGCAGAGCGATCCGGTCGTCAGGGGCCCCGCATACAGAAGTTCATTGACGACCAGACGAACACCGTTGCCGTCCGGCTTCGGGATCACCAGGTACTCGAGAATGCGCGGGTATCCGCGCCAGGCCTCCTGCAGGGAATACGCCGACACGAAGCGCATCGACTGCGGCTCGCCCTGGAAGAACGGCAGCTTGGTGCGCGGCTGGTCATCGCCCGGACTGCACAGAGCGATCGCGGGGATGAACCCCTGAATCTGGCTGTCCAGAATGCGCTGCGCGCCGACGATACGGCGATTCTCCATCAGCCGCTCCCGGGTCCTCGACATCGCGCTCAGGCCGGAGCCCATGGAGACCAGGACGCCCGTCGAGAGAATACTGAGGAGAGTTACGGCAACCAGAACCTCGAGCAACGTGATGCCTGCCTGATCGCGCCGGCGAACGGGTCTGCTCATGGCTGGACCGGCTCGCCTTCCGGCATATCGAGGGCGAACGGCAACGCGGCGTCCTCCGGTTTCAACAGGCCCTCCCGGTAGCCTTCCAGCTTGAGCGACCGTCTTTGTGCACCGGACATCCACCAGACCTCCAGTTCCAGCCGTTCCAGGATGGGTGATCCCGGCGTCGCTCCCGGCGGGCCTTCAAACGGGGTCAGGCGCGCGCGCCATCCGCCCTTGGCGCCGCCGAGCAGATCGGGGTCAATCGGCTGCTCGAACGCGATCAGGCGCGGCATCTCCGGGGTCATCAGCAGGGAGTCCATCTGCGATCGGGCGATGCGCGCGGCGCGGTCGTATGTTGTCAGGCGGGCGGCGTTCGAGACCGATCGGGAAAGCGCCGCAAGCAGGCCCACCACGGCGATCCCCATGATTGCGGTGGCAACCAGCACTTCGAGCAGCGTAAACCCTCGTTGGTTCATGGCTCCGCCGGTGGGGTCTCGATTTGGGCGATGCCCGTCACCGGATCCAGGCGCACCAGTCGCCGCGAGCCGTGGCGATTGCCCAGTTCGATGCCGATCCGCGGCGCGGCGCCGCCCGGCAGCACCAGAAACCGCCGCGTTTCCAGCGTCTCCACGGGCAGCTTCGGATGCACCTCGCGAATCGATACCCCGTCTTTCAATTTCAATTCCCGCCGGTAGCCGGCTTCGGTGGACGTCAATTGAATGACGTTCTCGCCGGGCGAAACGGCGATCTCGATGGGGAATTGTTTGCGGTCTACCCGGTTGAGCGCGCCGGTGAGCAGGTTAGCCACCGCCCCCGCGGATTCGGCCAGGCGGATGCTGTCGAGGCCGGCGAGCAGGCTTGGGTAGGTCACGGTGGCCGCCAGGCTGACGATCGTCACCACGATCAACATCTCGATCAGCGTGACGCCCGCTCGCCGCATGCTCATTTCCAACTGACGACGTCGGCGTTGATGCTCTCCCCGCCGGGTTGGCCGTCGGCGCCGTACGAGATCAGATCCGGCTCGTCTCCGTGCTCCCCGGGAAACCGATAGACGTAGGGCCGGCCCCAGGGATCGTTAGGAATTTCTTTCTTCAAATACGGCCCGTCCCAGTTTTGCGCGTTGGCCGGCTTCACTCGCAGCGCCTGCAGCCCCTGTTCGGTGGTGGGAAAGGTGCCGGTGCTGAGCTTGTACTGCGCCAGGGCGATCTCGAAGTTGTTCATCTGCGTCTGGGCCGCCGTCACGCGTGCCTTGTCCGCCTGCTTGAACAGATTCGGGGCCACCAGGGTGGCGAACAGGGCAATGATGGTCACCACCACCAGCATTTCGATGAGGGTGATGCCCGCCTGCGCCGCTCGGCGGCGGGAGACTCGCGGGGCGTCGGATTCAGCAGCGTGCGTCATTAGAGGGCGACCTCGTTGATACTCGTAATGGCGAGCAGGATCGACAGAATCAAACCGCCCACCAGGATTCCCATCACCAGGATGACCACCGGCTCGAACAGCGAGGTGAACCGCCGGATCGAAGCCTTGGTGTCTGCCTCATAGATTTCCGCCATTCGCGCGAACATCTGATCCAGCCGCCCGGTCTCTTCGCCTACGCTCAACAGATGTCCGGCCAGCGGAGGAAAACATGCCGCCCGCGTCACCGGGCCGGCGATCCCTTCGCCGCGCTTGACACCTTGGGCGACTCCCTCCAGCGCTCCGGCAATCCTCTTATTGTTGAGTATAGCCGCCGAGATCCCGATGGACTGAACGAGCGGAACGCTGTTGGCCACAAGGGTGGCCATTGCGCGGGCGAAACGGGCCGTCTCGGCTTTTCGCAACGCGTCACCGAGCATCGGCGCCTTCAGCCGCAGCGTATCCCACCACATCCGTCCTTGGGGTATCCCGATGTAGGCGCGAAGTCCCAGCGCCGCCAGCACTCCGCCGCCGAACAGAAATGGGCCGAAAGTCCTCACCCCATCGCTGGCAGCCATCATCAACTGGGCGGCCAGGGGCATCTTCATGTTCGACTCTTCGAAGACGGTGGCAAACCGCGGCACCACGAATTGCAGCAGGACCAGGATCGAGCCAAAGCCCACTGCGGTCAGCAACCCGGGGTACACCATGGAGGAGATGATGTACCCGCGCAGTTCATCTCGCGATTTCTCGAACTCGGACAAGCGCTCGAAGATCACCTCCAGCGTGCCCGCCGCCTCGCCCGCGCGGATCATGTTGACATAGAGGTCCGAGAAGTGTTTGGGATGCTGGGCCAGGCTGTCGGCCAGGGACCGGCCCCCCTTCAGGATCCGCAGGATATCCTGCACGACCAGCCGGAACGCCGGGCGATCGGTCAGTTCCGTGGAAATCCCCAGCGCGCGGTCGAGGGGGACGCCCGCGGAAAGCAGGGTAGCCATTTCCTGCGTGAAGAAGAGCACGTCGCGGCTCTTGCCGCGATTCCATTCCGGGAGCGCCAGCCGCAACGCCGGCTTTTGCGGTTCCAGGCCGACAAAGACCGGATTCAGCCCCTGCTTCCGCAGTTCCCGGGCGACGGATTTCTCGCTTTCACCATGCAGATTGCCGGTCCGGAGCTTGCCGTCGGCGGCGACCGCTTTGAAATGAAACGCTTGCATATCAACAGAGCCGCGACCGGAAGGGAGCGGGCATTCCACCTAATCCGCGACCGGAAGGGAGCGGGCATTCCAACCGGCCCGCGACCAAAAGGAACGGGCATCCTCAGTGGCGCCGGGCGACGTTGTTGGTCGGCCGGCGCGAACCGTTCTAACAGGCCTAGGCTCCGGCCAGTTGTCCTCCGGCACGAACCGTCTGACCGGGCGCCCGCCGGGCGACACAAAACGTCGCCCGGCGGCACCCTGCACTGCCTGATCTAGAATGACGCTTTCGACCGCAGGAAAGACGATCAGATCATCTCGGACAGCAGTTCCGGCCTCGGATTCGGGATCACTACCTTGTTGGTGAGCAATCCTTTCGCCGCCACCACCGCCGCGCCTGCATCCACCGCCGAGCGCACATCGCCGACCGATCCGGTCAGGGTCACGAAGGCCTTCCCGCCGAGAGCCATTGCCAGCCGGATCTCAATCAGGCGGACGTTCGCGCTCTTGACCGCCGCGTCAGCCCCTTCAATCAGCGACGCCACGGAAAAGCTCTCGATCACGCCCAGCGCATCCAGCGTTTCTACTTTGTTGACGCCGCGAATCGCCGGCACCACGGACTCGTCGATGTTGGGAATCACGAACGAGTCGATCACGGAGAAGTCGCCCGCCGCGATGCCCGCCGCCACACTCGCCTGCACGGAGGCGACGCCGCCGCGAATCAGCACCATGTACTTGCCGGAACAGATGCTTCGCGAGAGGACCAGTTCCACGCCCGCCGCCTTCAACATCGCGTCGCAGACCTGAAAGCCCGCGGCGATGCTGGTGAGTTCAATCAGTCCAAAGGCTGTCACGCCGAAATCTCCACTTCCTCGCCGCTGACTCGCGTCACTTTGCCGGAGATGCTGGCATGGACGTCCGCGCCCAACTCGCCCTCGCGCGCCTTCCCGATCGTGTCGCCGCGTTTCACCTTTTTGCCTTCTTTCACGATGGGGAGCGCAGCCTTACCGGCGTGCTGCTTGAGCGGAATCCGCACCGATGCCGGTTCGAACGCAACTTCCTCGAACGGCGTGGGGCTTTCGTACTGCTCCACCTTTAACCGCTTCCTCAACATGGCCAGGGGCACGCGCCGCCCGTCTTTCATCGGATGGACGCGTACGGGCTTCTGCTGGACGAACTTGATTCCGGCGGCCCGCATATCGTGCTTCGACTCGTCGCAGGCTTCCTTCGGATACAGATCCTCGGGGCACGCGTACAACGTACAGAGTCCGCACGCGCAGCACAACTCCGCCGACTGGTTCCAGAGATCCTTGCCGCTCGCGGTAAAACCCAGCGACCGCATGACTTTGTGCGGCTGAACGTCGTAGCCCAGCAGATATCGGGGACAAAACTCGGTGCAGTAGCTGCACTGATCGCACGCCGACTTGCCGATCCGGCGCATCGATTCCGGGGTGCGGTCGCGGCGCGTCACCAGGTAGTGGTCGCGCGGCAGCAAGATCAATCCACCCGTCGTCTTGGTGATCACGTCATCGAGGCTGTGCGACAGCGTGCCCATCATCAGGCCGCTGACGAAGACGGCGTATTCCTCGACCGAGGCGCCCCCGGCCAGTTCGATCACCTCACGGAGCGTCGTTCCGACGGGAACCCAGAAGGCCTTCGGCGTCAGCACCGCTCCGGCGACCGACAAGAACTTTCGCGTCACGGCCTCGCCTCGCGCCGCCAGATCCACGTTGTACAGCGTCTCGACGTTTGATACCACGCAGCCGACCTGAAGTGGAATTCCCGCCGGGGGGATGAGACGGCCCGTGGCCCAGTACACCAACTCGTACTCGTCGCCGGAGGGATAGAAGTCGCCCAGGAGCGTCATGTCGATCGGCGCATCGCCGACCTCTCGTTGAATGGCCTCGACCGCTTTGGCGTTCTTTTCCTTGATTCCGAACTTCCCGCGTCCGGCGCCAGTCGATTCCATCATGCGCCGCATCCCGCCCACGATCTCGGCCGGATAGGCCTTCATGATCTCGTAGTCCTTGTGCAGCAGCGGTTCGCATTCGGCGCCGTTGGCGAGGACGAACTCCACGCGGGATTCCGCCTTGACGTAGGCGGGAAAACCGGCGCCGCCAGCCCCGACCACGCCGCAGGCGCGCAATTGTGTGCTGAGGTCGCTCATGAGGTCTAACGATTGGCGCGCACCCACTCCTGGACAGAGCGCAACCACTCGATCAGGCTCTGACGCCGACTCGCTTCCAGGAAAAAAGTAGCCATCGTCGCTGTCAACGGGGGTAGGACAATGCTCGTGTCGACTTCCCGGTAATGTGTCCCTTCGAGCCGGAACATGGCCACCCTGCTTCCGTCAAAGCGCCAGACCTCGAGAACGCCCACCGCCGCGAAAATCGGAAAGCGGGCCAGCGATGACGAAGTAATGTCTACCTCAATGACTAACTCAGGCGCCGGGTCGGTTTCCAGATCGATTTCGTCGCGGCCCCGGACCAATGCGATATCGCGCTGGTAAAAGCTCGAATCCGGCTCAAATCCTTTCTCGAGATCTTTCCGCTTGAAGGTAGTCGAACCGGTTCGAAAAAGGTCCTTGCCGGTTTCCACGGCAACCGCTTCCGCCAAGGCGGCCAACGTTCGATTCGGTGTTTCGTGCCCCGAGGAAACGACCATGATTTCCAGGCACCCCCTGTCATAAAAGAAGCGCGTCCCCAGTTGGTTCACGTTCTCGGCGAGCAGACGCTCGTAGGTCTCCCAACTCGTGTTCTGCAGCAGGACCCGCTGTTCCGGTGGTGAGGCGACGGCCGGCATGTCGTTCCTTATTGTCGCATCCGGCGCGAACTGCCGCTGCTGTTTGCAGACGGCTCGGGCCCGATCCGATACACTCATAGGATCGTTGCCATGAAACGTGTATCTCTGACAGTGCTCGTCATCTTCGTCTACATTGCCCACCAGGACTGGTGGAATTGGACGAAAGCTGAACCCCTGTACTTCGGCTTTCTGCCCATCGGCCTGTTCTATCACGTGATGTACACACTGGCGGCTTCTGTGCTGATGGCGGTTCTGGTGAGATACGCCTGGCCCGCGTGGCTCGAAGAAGAGGTCGACCGCCGCCTCGCCGCCAATCCCAAGGATCCCTCGGCTTGATTTCGACCACGATTGTTTTCCTCTACCTGGCCACGGTCGTCTATATCGGAGTCTTCGCGTTCCGCCACAGGCCGCGCAAAGACAATGCCGAGGAATTCTTCGTCGCGGGCCGGTCCCTGGGGCCCGTGGTGTTCCTGCTGTCGCTGTTCGGCACCAACATGACAGCGTTCGCCATCCTGGGATCTTCGGGGTTCTCGTTCCAGAACGGCATCGTCACCTACGGATTGATGGCCTCGTCCTCCGCCCTCGTGATTCCCCTTTCCCTCTATCTGTTCGGGACTCGGATCTGGGCGCTTGGCAAAGAATATGGCTACCTGACTCCCGTCCAGATGTTTCGCGACCGCTGGCAGTGCGGACACATCGGTACGGTGATCTTCGTGGTCCAGGCGACCCTGCTGGTGCCGTACATCATCATCGGCGTGATGGGCGGCGGCACCGCTCTGGCGGCAATCAGCGGCGGGCGGATCCCGTACTGGGCCGGTGGCGCGCTGGTGGCCCTGGTGGTGATGAGCTATGTCTTCTTCGGCGGCATGCGCGGGACGGCGTGGGTCAACACCTTCCAGACAATTCTCTTCCTTTCATTCGGCACGATAGCCTTCGCCCTCATCGGCAACGGCATGGGCGGATTCGAGCAAGCCATCCGCGCTCTGGCCGATTCGCCCGGCGCACGCTCGCTTCTCACGCGGGAACGGTTCTCGCCCGAGATGTTCTTGAGCTACACGTTCATTCCGCTCTCGTCCATCACCTTCCCGCACATCAGCATCTTCTGTCTCACCGCTCGCCGCATGGGGCAGTTCAAACGGACGGTGGTGCTGTACCCGCTCTGCATGCTCGCCATCTGGCTGCCGAGCGTGTTCCTGGGCGTCGCGGCCAACAGCGCGCGGCAGGTCCCGGCGATCGAGAAGAAGCTCGAAGCCCGGCAGCAGTTGGGACGCCCCGATCTGACCGCGGCCGAGCGCGCCGATCTCCGCCGGAAGGCGAACGGCGATGACGTCCTGCTGGTCCTGCTCGACCAATACGCCCCGGTCTGGCTGGCCGGCATTCTGGGCGCGGGAATCATGGCCGCGGTGATGGCCAGCGATTCCCAGATCCTGGCGCTGTCGACGATGTTCACCGAGGATGTCTTCGCGTTCTACGGAGGCAAGGCCCGCTTCGGCGAAAGCGCGCAGGTCCACACGGGCCGGGCATTTGTGGTCGGCGTCACGCTGGTGGCCTACCTGGTGGCGCTGGAAGCGCCGACGCGGATCTTCGACCTTGCCGTACAGTATGCGTTCTCGGGCTTCTCCGCGCTGACGCCTCTGTTGGTGGGTGCCCTGTTCTGGCGAGGCAGCACGAAGTGGGGCGCGCTCGCCGTCGCCCTTTGGACCCTGTTTGCCGTCGGTTCCGTGGCCGTGCTTCAGGCCGTAGTTCCCGCCCCGTCGGGTCCGCCACAGGTCGTCTGGACGATGGGTGACCTTCCTGTAATCACTCGTACGCAGAGCGGGACGGCGGTGTTCGGCTATATGCCTGTGGTGCCGATGACCCTGGTTTCCGGTTTGCTGTTCTGGACCATTTCGCTGGTCACACCGAAGCCGGAAGCTGCGGTGCTCGAGCGGTTCTTCCCACAACGGTAGCCGGCGGGTTTGCCTTTCGCAGGCAACGCAAAGGTCATCCAGCCGCACGTCGGCTTATTCAAAGAGTACTCTTCGATTTCTGCGCAGCTTCGTAGCCGGCCGGTTTCGCACCGAGTCCAGACCCTCAGTTGTTGAAGAACAGCCCACTGACCACCGCGTTGATGCCGCCGGTTCGGGTCACGCGAATCGTCACCCGGCCGGTCAGTGTCCACACCAGCCACTTGCCGCCGTTGAATGCCGACACGCTTCGTGTGTCGAGCAGCGTCCCGTTGGACGCGTCCAGAATGTCGATCGTCTGGACGCGGCCCGTCGTGTCCCAATCCAGATTGTAGAGGGCCACGTTGTGTGGGTTGCCGTCGGTCAGGTTCACTTCGATCGAGTAACTAGTCCCCGACGTCCAGGTGGCGGCAATCCGGTCGGTCGCTGTCGGGGCGGCCTTCTGCAAAGCTCGCACATCGAGCGTCGACGGAGTCCAGGTGGCCAGGGACTGCCCGGTGAAGGTCACCTGGGCGAACGCCGGATAGCTGGTCGCGTCGCCCGCGATCGAGTAGCCGGCGGCGCCATACACACCCTTCCAACTCCCCTGTGTTGCCGTATCCGTCGTCACGAAAGCGGCCGAGGCGGCGACCGGGACCATCACCACCATGGTGACCGGCGTCGAGTGAGCCAATGTCCCGGAGGTGCCTGTGACCGTCAGGGTATGGCTTCCTGCCGGGGTCGTGTTGTCGAGGACCACCTGCATCGTCGACGTGCCGCTGCCGGGCACCGACGCCGGAGTGAATGTAGCCGAGGCCCCTGCAGGCAGGCCGCTCACGCTCAGGTTCACCGTGCCGGTGAACCCCGTGATCGGCGAGACCGTTACGGTGTAGTTCGTGCTCGAGCCTCGATTGACACTCTGCGACGCCGGCGATGCCGAGATATTGAAATCGGGCGGCGCGGGCGGATCGAAGAAAATCCCGCTCACGACGGCGTTGATCCCGCCCGTGCGCGTCACCCGGATCAGGACGTGCCCGCTCAGGTTCCACGACAGCCATTTGCCGCCATTGAACGCGGAGACACTGCGCGTGTCGAGCACCGCGCCGGAGACGGCATCCAGAATGTCGATGGTTTGCACGCGATTGGTCGTGTCCCAATCCAGGTTGTAAAGCGACACCAGGTGCCAGGCTCCGTCCATCAGGTTCACGTCGATCGTGTAGCTGCTCCCGGAGGTCCAGGTAGCCGCAATCCGGTCGCTGGCCGCTGACTTCTGGAGCGCCCGCACGTCCGTGGTGGACGAGGTCCACGTCGCCAGGGACTGGCCCGTAAAGGCGACCTGCGCATAGGACGGATAGTTGGTGGCGTCGCCCGCGATGGCGTATCCATTCGAACCGTAGACGGTCTTCCAGGTGCCCTGGGTCGTGGTATCCGTCCGGATGAAGGCCGCGGCGGTCGACACCGGGACCGCGACAAACAGGGAGACAGCGGTGGAATGGGTCAGCGTCCCCGAGGCGCCGGTGACCGTCAGGGGATATGTGCCTGTGGGCGTGGCCGCCCCGGCCGTCACCTGCATCGTCGACGTGCCGGAACCGGGTACGGACGTTGGTGTGAACGTGGCCGATGCGCCCGCCGGCAGTCCGGAGACGGAGAAGTTCACGGCGCCGGTGAACCCGCTGATCGGTGTAACGGTGACGGTGTAGGCGCCGCTCGCGCCCTGGTTGATGTTCTGGGTCGCCGGCGTCGCGGAAATCGCAAAGTCCGGCGGCGCCTGCGTATCGAAGAACAGACCGCTCACCACGGCATTCAGGCCCGCCGTTCGGGTGATTCGGAAGATGACGCGCCCCGCCACATTCCACGAAAGCCACTTGCCGCCGTTGAACGCCGCGACACCGCGCGTATCGAGCACCGCGCCGGTCGATGCGTCGAGCACATCGATGGTCTGCGCGCGGTTCGGCGTATCCCAGTCGAGATTGTAAAGCGAGACCTGGTGCCACAAGCCATCGGTCAGGTTGACGTCGATGGTATAGCTCGTGCCGGAAGTCCAGGTCGCCGCGATGCGGTCCGCCGTCGCGGCCTTCCGCAGTGCGCGGACGTCGGTGGTCGTGGATGCCCAGGTGGCCGTCGTGTTCCCGGTGAAGGTGACCTGCGCGTAGGACGGATAGTTCGTCGCATCGGCGGCCAAAGCGTAGCCCTGGGCGCCATACACGCCCTTCCACGTCCCCTGCGTCGTCGTGTCGGTCTTGAGGAACGAGGCGCCGGCCGCGATGGGGACGATCACGTTGAGCGCGGCGGTGGTGGACCGGGTCAAGGCCCCCGAAGTCCCGGTGACCGTGAACGAGAAGCCGCCTGACGGCGTGGAAGCACCTGTGCTGATCTGCAAGGTGGATGTGCCGGAACCGGCGACCGCGGGCGGGTTGAAGGTGGCCGTCGCGCCCACGGGCAGCCCAGTGGCCGCGAGATTCACGGTTCCCGTGAATCCGCTGATCGGCGTGACCGTCACGGTGTAGTTCACGCTCGATCCACGGTTGACGCTCTGCGATGCCGGTGTCGCGGCGAGGCCGAAGTCGGGCGGCGCTTGCGCGTCGAAGAAGATGCCGCCGGCCACGGCATTCAGGCCGCTGGTCCGCGTGATGCGGAGAATGACGTGTCCCGAAAGATTCCAGGCAAGCCACTTGCCTCCGTTGAACGCCGACACGCTTCGGGAATCCAGGACGGCGCCGTTCGAGGCGTCGATAACGTCGATGGTCTGGATGCGGCTGGTCGTGTCCCAGTCGAGGTTGTAGAGCGACACCTGGTGCCACAAGCCATCCGTCAGGCTGATGTCGATCGAATAACTCGTGCCCGACGTCCACGTAGCGGCGATCCGGTCGGCGGCCGCGGACTTCTGGAGCGCCCGCACGTCTGTCGTGGTCGAGGCCCAGGTGGCCAGGGTTTGCCCGGCGAACGTCACCTGCGCGTAGGCCGCCGGATAGTTCGTCGCGTCGCCCGCAATTGCGTACCCCTGCGCTCCGTACACGTTCTTCCACGATCCCTGGGTTGCGGTGTCGGTCTTCAGGTACGCAGCCGAAGCCGCAATCGGTACTACCACCAGCGCGCCGACGGTGGTTGAGCGGGTCACCGTGCCGGAGGTTCCCGTGATGGTTAGGTTGTAGCTTCCGTAAGGGGTGGCGGCGCCCGCGGTCAGCCGCATCGTCGATGTACCGCCGCCAACCACGGTTGCGGGTGTGAAAGTCGCGCTCGAGCCCGGCGGCAGATTGCTCGCCGAAAGTGTGACGGTCCCTGAAAAGCCGCTGATGGCCGAAACGGCCACGGTGTAGTCAGCGGTCGAGCCTTGACTGATGTTCTGTGAAGCGGGCGTCGCGGAAATGCCGAAATCAGGAGGCGCCTGCGCATCGAAGAAGATGCCGCTGACCGTGGCGTTGATGCCGCCGGTCCGCGTAACGCGAAGGATAACCCGGCCCGCGAGGTTCCAGGAAAGCCATTTGCCCGCGTTGAAGGAGTTGACGCTTCGTGTATCCAGCACCGCGCCGGTGGCTGGGTCGAGAACGTCGACGGTCTGCGCGCGGGCGGTCGTGTCCCAATCCAGGTTATAGAGCGACACCTGGTGCCACTGGCCGTCGACCATGTTCACGTCGATCGTGTAACTCGTGCCGGTGGCCCATGTGGCGGCGATCCGATCGGTGGCGGCGGCCTTTTGCAGGGCGCGTACGTCCGTTGTAGAGGCGGTCCAGGTCGCCGGCGTCTGACCCGTGAAAGTGACCAGGGCGTAGGGCGGGTAGTTGGTGGCGTCGCCGGCAATCGCGTATCCCTGCGCTCCGTAGACTCCTTTCCAGGTGCCCTGCGTGGTCGTATCGGTCTTCAGGAAGGCGGCCGCGGCCGGCACCTGCGCCGTCACCACTAGGTTCGCGGTCGCCGTCCGGGTGAGCGTACCCGAGGTGCCCGTGATGGTCAGCGGGTACGTGCCTCCCGGCGTAGCCGGTCCGACGACTGCCGTCATGGTAGAAGACCCGGATCCGGCGACCGATGTGGGACTGAAACTCACGCCCGCGCCCAACGGTAACCCACTGGCGCTGAAGTTCACCGTGCCGCCAAATCCGGCCGACGGAGTCACCGTCAGCGTGTAGTTGGTCGTGGTGGCCTGCCCGGTGGTCTGGGTGGTGGGCGTGATGCCGAGGGAGAAATCCGAGGGCGCCGGAGGGTCGAAGAACAGCCCGCTGACCGCGCTGTTGATGCCGCCCAGGTTGGTGACCCGGATCAGGACGTGGCCGCTGACGTTCCACACCAGCCAATGGCCGGCGCTGAACCCCGAAACCGTCCGCGTGTCGACCAGGGTATTCGTCACGGCGTCGAACAGTTCGATCCTTTGGTTCCGGTTGAAATTGTCGAAGTCCAGACAGTACAACGATACCTGGTGCGGCGCGCCATCGATGAGATTCACGGCGATCGTGTAGCTCGACGAACTGTACCAGGTGGCCGCGACACGGCCGGTCGTCGAGGCCTTTTCGAGCGCGCGGACGTCAGTCGTCGACCCTGCCCAGGTGTACCCACTCTGGCCGCTGAAGGCGACCTGGGCGTACGCGGGATAGCTGGTGGCATCGCCGGCGATCGTGTATCCGTTGGAACCGTAAACGTTCTTCCAGGTGCCTTGCGTGGTCTTGTCCGTCTTGACCAGCGTCGCCACCGCGGGGACGTAGACCAACAGGGTCGCGTTGGCCGAGTGACTCAGGCTTCCGCTGGTCGCTGTAACCGTGAGCACGTAGCTTCCGAGCGGCGTCGTGGGTCCCGCGGTGACGGTCATGGCCGAAGAACCGGACCCGGTTACCGTGGGCGGGCTGAAGGATGCGGTGGCCCCAGGTGGCAAGCCCGCGACGCTGAAGCTCACGGTTCCATTGAATCCTCCCGACGGCGAAATGCCCGATACAAAGGCGGTGCTTGCCCCGCGCGTCACCGCGCTCGATGCCGGGCTTTGGGTAAGGACAAAGTCCTGCGACGGCGGAGCTGCCAGGCACGACGGAAACGCGAACGACGCGACGCGCGTGCTCCAGTTGAAGTTGCCGTTGGTCTGGAGGTACTGGTTGGTGTACCAGAACGTGCAGTCGTCCACCGGGTCGACGCTGAGAACGGTGTAATCGCCCCAGCGGGCAAGGGATTGGCCTGATACCGGTAGTTGCGAACCCGTACCCTCGTAAATCGTGCTCTCGGCCTGGAGGGCGCCGAGTGGGTCCGTTGGAGCTCTTCCCGTGTAGTGAATGGCGGGATTCATGCTCCCGTTCGACGCGCTGTATCCGATCGCGATGTTGCCCAGTTTGTCGATTCCCATGCTTCCGGACCACCGATGGATATTGTCGGGAGCATAGGTTCCCTGCTGGAAGACCACCGGGGTGCCGCCCGGATCGCGGATCTCATACCACCGGATGGCGGCCCTCCCGCTGGCGGCAACCGTATGATTGACCACCAGCGATTCGTGATCGCTGAATTGGCGGTAGGCCAGGCGGAACATCAGCCGGTCTGAAATGGCGTCCAGCCGTTGGGTCGTCCCTTTCTGTGGGATGCAAGGACCATTGGCGCAAGCTCTCGTGAAGGGGGCGATCGGCAAAGTCGTTGGGCCGGTGAGCGTTGAGTTGGCCGGGTTGACGAAGTCGGCGTGGTATTTCCACAGATAGAGAGATCCGGTGGAGAACCCCACCAGGTAATTCGGAGCGCCTGGGGGCGCGGTGCTCGCGCCGTCCAGGTCGGCGGGCAGGACCCCGCCGTATTGCGGACTGAGTTGGAAACACTGCTGGGTGGCGGGCCCGCCCGCGATCATCTGGGCGCGGTCCCACGCGCAAACCTTGGCGCCTTGGAAGGCTGTTCCGTTGAAGATGTTATAGGTGGCATAGTAGGCGTCCGGCCACACACCGACCTTCGTGTAGTCGATCATGGTCGAGAACGGGAACGCGTAACGGTTATAAGAGCCGGTGGCGTCGGCCGAGGTGGACACGGCGACACATTGATAGTAGGTGCTACCGCCTGTAATCGCGAACTGCGTCATCAGCCAGCGGCCGGCCGCGCGGTCGAACTTGACGATCGGGTCGCCGTCGTTGGAAGTCTCGCAGGGGCCGCCAAAGCCGCTCCACAACGCATTGCCCGGAATCGGGCCCAACAACACGGCGCCCGTTGTCTTGTTGAATACCGCGAATGCAATGTTGATCCACTGAACATACTGGTTGGCGCCCACGGCTCCGTCGGGATCGGAGGGGACCACTTCGACATCAAACGCGCCTTGCGGGCCGACGAAACCCGCCCCCAGCCCGATCAGGTTCAAGCCGTTCGAGGCGGCGACGAGCGGGGCTGCCGCCGCCTGCACGGCGGTGTCCTGCTGCGGCGCTCCGACTGCCTGGGCCGCCTGCGGAATCGCCCGCATCGGCTTTTCGTGCGGCTTCTCTTTTTTCGGGGGTCTGTACTTGATGTCCCGCAGCGGCGGCGAAACGTCGCGCTGGATCGCGGCGGACCGCTCAAAGCGGAGCTTTCCGTTTCCTTGCACGGTTTGCGTATCTTCAGCGGCGGCGGCAGGGTAAACAAAGCAAAGGGCAAGCGCACCAGTGCCCAACACGTGGCGGACTCGATAGCGCGACACAGTGCCACGGAGTATATCCCCATCCGAGGTAGTGCTCAATCCGTCATTTGCCTGAGGCTTGCCCGTCCACTTGACTCAGATTGGCCGCGATCCATGGCTCGTTCCGTCTCGGTTTTGTCGCGCCCGCGCAAGGAGCCGCTTGGAGACGGATTCATCAAGCTGATCAGGATGATCACCCCCCGATCATCTTCACGACGGTCGTCATCGGAATCGCCGGCACCGACGATCTGAAGAAAGTCGGCCGGACCGGTTTCCTGGCATTGCCGAACCTCGCCAGCCGTGGTTTCCGGGCAATGAGGCTGCTAGACTAACGAATTGACTTTGATCCAAGACAAACTCCTGCACCGTTTGTCCCAGCCAACATTCCTGGAGCGCGCCGGCGCCTGGTTTCTGGACTCGGGCATCCAGGAATCGACCGGCGGTGTCGCGCGTTTTTATCGTGTGGACCTCAGGGAGAACCGGCCGATCTCGACCGAGATCACCGGATACGGGATCAGCATGCTGCTCTTCCTTCACTCTCAGACCGGCGATCGCGATTATCTGGAATCGGCCTTGCGCGCCGGGCGATTCCTCACCCGGATCGCGTGGGACCCGGTGAGTTGCGCCTTCCCGTTCGAGTACGGCGTTCGGGATCCCGAGACCAAACCCCTCGCCTACTTCTTCGATTGCGGGATCATCGCGCGTGGCCTCCTTCAGTTGTGGCGGTCGACCGAAGACGAAGAATTCCTGAATGCGGCGATTGAGTGCGGCCGCGGCATGCTCACGGATTTCCCGAGTCACGATGCGGGTGTGGAGCCGATTCTCGGTCTGCCGGAGAAGACGCCCCTGCCACGGGGCGAATCATGGTCGCGCCAGCCGGGCTGCTATCAGCTCAAGTCCGCGCTGGCGTGGCTTGAACTGCACGCGACGACCGGCGAGAACGTGTTCCTGGCCGCTTACAACCGCATGGTCGGCGCGGCGCTGGCGCATCACAAGCGCTTCCTTCCAGGGACGGATCAGGCGTTGACCATGGACCGGCTCCATGCGTATTGCTACTTCCTCGAGGGGCTGCTGCCTCGTGCGTCCGAACCGCGCTGCGCGGATGCGATTCGGACCGGGATCGACGACGTCAGTGAACATTTGAGGGAAACGGAGCACCTTTTCGCCCGTTCGGATGTCTATGCGCAGTTGCTGCGGCTGCGCCTGTTCGCCGAGGGACTTGGCGTTCAACCGGTGGACCGCCTGTTCGCCGAGCAGGAAGCACAGACGTTGGATCGGTTTCAGATCGAAAGCAGCGATTGGAAGACTCGAGGCGGGTTCTATTTCGGTCGCAGGAACGGCAAGATGATCCCTCATGTGAATCCCGTTTCCACCGGCTTTGCCATCCAGGCGCTGACGTTGTGGAAGCGGTACCGCAGCGGCGAAACGCCGTCATCGGTCCAGACGGTGATCTGAGATTCCCGCCCGCCGTGTTAGGTTGTGGAAGTGCCGGTACACTCCTCCCTGTTTCTAATGGCTTCGATGGTACGGGAGCGCGAGATCTCGGCGGTCCATCTGGTGGAAGCGCACTTGCGGCGGATCGGGCAGTTGGACCACGAGTTACGAGCGTTCGTGCGCGTGTACGCGGAGGAGGCGGTGGAGGCCGCCCGGCGCATCGAGGAACAAGCGGCGCGGCGCGAAGCCCTGGGATTGCTGGCCGGAGTCCCACTGACCGTCAAGGATAGTTTCGACGTGGCTGGCTCGCCTACCGTCTGCGGCAGCCGTACGCGGCTCAACCACCGCGCTTCGCGCGATTCGACGCCGGTGGCGCGGCTGAAAGCGGCCGGGGCGGTCATTCTCGGCAAGACCAATGCCCCCGAGTTCCTCTATCACTACGAGACCGAAAACTACACCACGGGGCGAACGGTGAACCCATGGAATCGCGCGCGGACCGCCGGTGGGTCGAGCGGGGGAGAAGCCGCGGCCATTGCTTCCCTGTGCTCGGCGGGCGGCATCGGCAGCGACGCCGGCGGCTCCATCCGCGTGCCCGCGCATTGTTGCGGCATCGCCGGGCTGAAGCCGACTCCGGGACGGATCCCGGCCCCGGGACATTTTCCCGCGATCGGATATCCCGGTGGCCTCCTGGGGGTGGCAGGTCCCATGGCAAGGTCCGCCCGGGACCTCTCGCTGCTGTTCGCCGTTCTGGCAGGCGATGACGATCAGGATCCGTTCTCCGTACCTGTGCCCTTGCGGCCGCCGGATACGGCCGGCCTGACGATTGGCGTGATGGAGCAGTTCCCCGGCATTCCCGCGCAGCCGGAAGTGCGCTCCGCGGTACGGCGTGCGGCCGATACCGCGGCGTCTCTCGGCTTCGCCGTCGAGCCGTTTGACGGCGCCTGCATCGAGCGCGCACCGCCGGTCTGGTGGTTCTTCTTTGGCCGCCTGTCGGCCCCCGCTCTACGGCCCTTGATCGAACCGAACGCAGACGACATCCATCCCCTGGGCCGGGAGTTGTTCGATCGGGCGACGGTGCAGCCGGATCCGACCGCGCTCGAAGTGGTGGAACAATTCGCCGTGCGCGACCGCATGCGCGCGGCGCTGTTGCGCCGCATGAGGACGACTCGCGTCCTGCTGCTGCCGGTTTCGAGCGTCACGGCGTGGACGCCGGGCGAGCGCCAGTGGATGCTGGACGGGCGCTCCGTGGAATTTCTGGAGGCCATGTCGGCATCGAGCGCCTTCAACCTGCTGGGCCTTCCCGCGGTCACCATTCCCTTCGGCAAAGACGAAAACGGCCTGCCCGTGGGGATTCAACTGGTGGGCCGCCCGTGGGAAGAAGAAGGGCTGCTGGCGTTGGCAGAACGGCTGGAGGAAGCGCGGGGACCTTATCCCGCGCCGGCCGCCGGCTTGCCGTAAACCACCGAGCACCAGTTGCCTTTCTGGCAGTCCTCGATCACCGTGTACCCCAACGCCGCCAGTGCGCCGAGCACCTCGGCGACCTCAAACGACTCGAATCCCGACAGGACCGCGATCCCGCCTGGAGCAAGCGCGCGATGGATTTGCGGGGCCAGTTCAATATCGGCTTGCGGGCTGATGTTGCAGAAGGCGAGGTCGAACGAGCCGGAGGGCGCATCGCCGGCGGAGGCGAGGTGAACGTCCCCGGCCACGCCCACACGGGCAAGGTTGTTCCTGGCGATCTGGACGGCCATGGGATCCAGATCGTAGCCTTCCACAAGGGACGCTCCGAGCAGAAAGGCGGCAATCGAGAGGATGCCCGAGCCGCAGCCGGCATCCAGAACGCGGGCGCCCGGCCGAAGGTAGCGCTCGAGAGCCTCAAAACACAATTGCGTCGCTTCGTGCGCCCCGGTTCCGCAGGCGAGACCGGGGTTAAACGCGATGCGGATCCGGCCTTCCGGAGCAGGTTCGTCCATCCAATCGGGGACCAGGAAGAAACGTTTCCCGACGGTGAACGGTGTCCACATCGAGCGTGACTCGGCGACCCAGTCCTTGTCGGCATGGCGGACCAGGCGGGCGCCGGTTCGCTGGACGATCGAGTCCAACGCCTCCGGCAGCGGTTCGTCGAAGAAGGCCCGCAACCACGTCCGGCCGCCGGCAACTTCCGACTCCTGAATGCCGGTGGAACCGAGTTCCCAGAGGTCCGCGACCCAGTGATCCTTCCCGGTTTCCGCCACGGTGAATTCGATAGACACGGTCATGGAAGCTTCCAGCTTAGCCCCAATGCCGTCGCTGCATCCGAGGCCCGAGGGAAAAGGAGGGCTCGCTCCGTGCATCTGGCCAGGCAATCCACCCGCCCGTATGACATCCGGGTCGCGGTTGGCCTCCGAACCCCGGCCGGAAGGCCGGGGACCAGCGTTCCCCCCTCGTCGGAATCTTCGCGCAGCCAGCGTCCCCAGGTTTCCGGGCTGCGCCCTCGTCTCGACGCTTTGCCGGGCGCAGCCGGGCCTTGCGGGTCGAAAAGCGGCTCCGAGCCGGGACAGGACTCACCCTCCTTCGCAAACGCGACGCCGAATGTGATCGTGCCAGTGGGCAAGTACGGTACGACGGCGGGGTTCAGGGAGACCGCAACCAAGGCGGGCGTCACGCCGCGGGATGGGGCTACCACCACGAAGTCGGGCGGGCGGCCATCCCCACATCCAGTACACCCCCCCCTGGTTGCCGGCAAACGTGAACTCACTCTGCTGCCGTCAGAACTGCCAATACCAATGAATTGAAGCCCGACTGGATTGGTTGTGTCAGCGGTCGCCGTGAACGGAGGAATAATGCCACCACCGACGACAAGCCTCTGGCCGGCCGCGCCACGGAACCCGACAATCAGCCCACATAAGATCGCGAAGCCTAGCCCTCATGGTCACCTCCGGCCCGTTACTTTCAATCGGATCGGGACCTCGCCCTCGTTGACGGCCACCGATGAGAGCCTTCGCACCGGTAGGGTAGGAATGGGCAGCTTCTTCGATTACGGCGAGTTCCGCAACTTCCGGATGATTCGATCAGTTGCCGCTCGACGCGTCCGCCGCCGAGCAGAAGTCAACGTCGGCGGGCGTCGCTGGATCCCCGTGATCCTGTACGAACCTCACTTGCCGTCCCAGGCGAATCGCCACGGCCGATTCGGCCACCAGAGGCGAATACGGGAAGCACTTCAGCCGAATAGGGTTCGCGTCCATACGTTCTACTGACTTCAACAGCGCCTCGGTGGGAGCGGCGCGCTCGGCATACTGCCGGTGCTTCCTGGTCCAAAGATAGAAGCACTGCGCCCCTACCAACAGAATCGCGAGCGACGCCATGGCCATCCGGCTCCGCACACGCTCATGAAGTGTCCATAGGCCGGCGGCGACAATGTAGGCCGCGCCCAGGCTCGCCAGGTAGGTATGACGGCTGGGGACGAAGGGCATGTACGTCAGAAACGAATACGGTGCGAACGTGATCGCCATCCAGACCAGCGACAGCCCGATCAGCGGCAGCCGGCGCCACGACCGCGTCACCGCGATCAGGATCAGGCTGAGATAACCGGAGACCCAAAGCAGCCTGGAAACGCTTCGCGGCAGGACGAACCACACCGGGGCCTGCAACGAGAAGGTTCCGTCGTTGAAATGCAGGTGCGAATCGTGCGCCGCATAGATGGACCAGAAGTACGCGAGGGCTGTCAGGAGAAAAGGGCCCACCCAAAGGAGACGCCGGAAGGTGCCAGTCTCGATCATGGTCAATAGCGCCAGAATCGGGACCACCGCGACGGCAGACTCTTTGGAGAAGAGGGCAGCCAGAAAGGCGATTGCCGCCGACGCGTAGAAGCGCCAATCCCCGGTCTCCAGCCATCTGATCCACGCCAGAACAGACAGGAGGACACACGCAAAAACCAGCAGTTCGGGGAGGGCGGCATGCCAGATGACGGCTTCCTGATGTGCCTGATGGACCGCGAAAAAGCCGGCGGCGGCCAGCGAGATACGCCACCCGATGCGGTGCCAGAACCCGGTCAGCGCCACCAGCAGGCAGTTCACAAAATGAAGGATCAGGCCGCTCAGGTTGAAGGAAATCGGGTCCAGGCCGAACAGCTGCTCGATCCAATACGTTGTAATCAGGGAGGTAGCGCGCGTGCGATAGAGGACGTCCTGTGCCAGACCGATCCAGCCGGAAGCAGGTCCCCACTTACGGGCCAGCTCAATCTGAATGTAGTCGTCGCTGATGAAAGGCAAAAAGAGGCTGCGGCCGTAGGCCAGGACGCACAGCGCGGCCAACGACCCTGCAATCAGCAGACACTTGCTCCACATCAGGGCGACACCCATCCCTTTTGCGCGCGACGCGCCTTCGGTCGCGAAAGGAGCTATCCCCGTTACGACAGCCCCGCGATCCGGGTAAAGTTGAAAGAGTTTACCACGACGAGGTGGTTTGGAAGCAAGGTCTACGAGTTCTATTTGAAATCCTTACCCTTACGGAGCGGTCCGTGGCGCCAGCCGCAGAAAAACCAGCGCCACCGCGTACGCGCCCGCACCGATGAGCAACGTGTTACCAAGCCCGAGGTAGATCGCCAGAGCCATCGCGAGCACCGAGCCCAGGACACTGGCCGCCGCATTCAGCGACCAGGCCCAGCGCACCGACGGCGCGTGCATCCGCGTCAGGCGCGATAGTCCGGCCGGAAAGGGCAAGCCCATCAGGAATCCGGCTGGGAACAGCACCAGAATGGTCGCCGCAATCTTCGCGGCCAGCGGCCACCCAACGGCCGCGGGCAGCGACGGGACAATCAGTACCGCCAGGACGGTGACGGCGACCACCACCCCGCCCAGCGCCAGGGTCAACCTCCGGTCGGACCCATCGATCAGGCGGCGGCTATACGAACTGCCGATCCCGCTCGACAGCAGCATCGAGAAGATCACCACCGTCAGCGCATAGGTCGGATGGCCAAGGAACAGCACGAATCGCTGGATCAGCGCCACCTCGATCAGAATGTAGCCGATACCCACCAGGACAAAATAGAGCAGGAATTTCTGCACCACCGCGTCGCGAGGCAGGCGCGCGCCCAGCAGAAACGGCGGCAGCGCCAGGATCACCAGGGTAGCCACCAGGCTCGTAGCCAGAAGACCGAACAACAGAGGGACCGCCCGGTTAATCTTATAGTCGGCGCTCAGGCGGGAGGCGTTCATCACGAACTCGACCAGGTCCCGGGGTTGCACCGAGTAAAAGAAAAACGGCCGGTCGTCGGACACCGGCGAGATGTCGAACTGGTAATTGGCCTGATAGGCGTGGGGATCGGCGGCCAGCAGCAGTTTGGCGAACGGCGTGTCGCCGGGGGCATCGGGCAGGTACACCGCCTCCACGCGGGACTGTTGGAGGATCTGGCGCGCCCGGTCGATGTCGCTCTGCGCCAGCGGCTTCCTGGAGATGATGACGGTGTCCCGCGCTCCCCATCCTTCGACGGAACCCTCGCGCGCGACGATCACATGACGTCGGGCCTCGGTCTCGCCGAGTTGGCCCAACGCTTCCATGGCGAGCGAGATCAACCGCAGCGACTCCCGCGGAGGGGAGAATCCCCATCGGGTGAACACCATCAGGCCGTCGTCGGTGAGATGGCTCAGGTAATCCCGAAAGGCTTCCGTGGTGTAGAGGTAATTCTCCGACAGTGCAAAGGCGCCGGCGGCGGTGGAGGCCCAGGTATCGACCAGCGTGGCCTGCAGGATCTGATACTTCTCATCGCTCCGGCGCACGAAGCTGCGGCCCTCTTCCACTACCAGGCGCACGCCCGGGCGATCGAAGACGTTGTGGACCAGGCTGGGAAAGTGCCGGCGAAGCTCGCCGAACTTCTCGCGCATCACGTAACGGGCAATCAGCGGGTTGATCTCCACGCCGGTCACGTCGGTGCTGCCGCCTGCCAGCGCGCGAGCCACGTCCCAGCCTCCGCCCGGGCCGATGATCAGCGTCTTGCCTCCGGGTCGGATGCCGTAAGGCAGCCCCGGCCCTTCCGACAAAAGACCCTTGCGATCCCGCTCGGGAAGATGGTCGAAGTCGAAGTTGGCGATGCCTGTGGAGGCATCGGCGTCGATGAAGATAAGCGGGGTGCCGGATTGGCGCTCGGGCGCCACCGCGATCCGGGAGAAACTGTTCCACCGCACCAGCACTTCGTTCGAAAGCCTCTGCCCCTTGGCGTACTTGACGTCAATGAACTTCGTCTTGAAGTTCATCGTGATCAGCAGCACCAAGAGCAGGCCGGCTGCGACGGAAGTCACGCGGCCCGGCCCCGAACCGGACATGCTGTGCCACAGCGCGCCCGCGGCGGCGAACAGGATGGCGGCGGCGATCACGGTATTGGGCCCGCCGAACTTATCGAGAAGCGGCACCAGCAGCAGGCAGCCGCCGGCGGCGCCGAGCAGATCGAAAAAATAGACCCGATGGACCCGCTCCACCGTCTCCGCGATCGCCGACGACACAATGATTCCGGAAACCACGAACGGCAGCGCGGTGGTGAAGTAGATCAAGGCTAGGCGGAGATTGGTCAATTCCCCGGTCTGTCCCAGCACAATGACCAGGCCTAGCAGGACCAGCATCGAGTTGAGGCCGCTGAGCCAGCCGAGACGGCCGGTGAGCAAATCGCCCCGGCCGGCCAGCAGGTAGGACATCACTCCCCCGGTCCCGAGCCCGAACAGCGCGATCGAAATGGCCAGGAACGCGAAGTGGTAGTAGAAGACCACGGAAAACACGCGCGTCAGCGACAGTTCGAGCAGAAGCGTCGCCAACGTCGTCAGAGCTACCGCAAGGTACATCTGCGGCCAATTCGTTTTGGGTGGGTTCATGTCGCCGGGAGTCAGGGCAAACTACTATGGTAAGGCACTGAAGCGGATGAAGCGAATCGCAATCGTTCACTACTGGCTGCTCGGGATGCGCGGCGGCGAAAAGGTCGTCGAGGCGCTGTGCCGCATGCTGCCGGATGCGGACGTGTTCACACTTTTCTACGATCCGGAGAAAGTGAGCGACACCATCCGCCGGCGGCGCGTCACGGCGTCCTGGCTGAACCCGTTGCGCGGCCTTCACCGTTCCCTGCTCCCGCTGATGCCGTATGCGCTCGAAAGCTTCGACCTGCGCGGCTATGACCTGGTGATCTCGAGTGAATCGGGCCCGGCGAAGGGCGTGATCACCCCCTCCAACACGCGCCATGTCTGCTACTGCCACTCGCCGATGCGATACCTGTGGGACCTCTATCCGGAGTACCTCCACGAGTGGACGAGCGGCCCTCGCCGGTGGATGCTGGCGCTCTTCTCCCATCACCTCCGCCTATGGGATCAGGCCTCCGCCCTCCGTGTGGACCAGTTCGTCGCCAACAGCCGCAACGTCCGCCAGAGAATCTGGAAGACGTACCGGCGGGAAGCGGAAGTCATCTATCCTCCCGTTGCCGTCGAGAGCTTCCGGTCGGCCGCGCCCAAGGGCTATTACCTGGTCGTCTCGGAGTTGGTGGCGTACAAGCGGGTGGAGATCGCGGTTCGCGCGTGTTCCCGGGACGGCTTAGCGTTGAAAATCGTCGGCGAAGGTCCCGAGTACCGGAGACTGCGGTCGGAGGCGGGTTCGTCCATCGAGTTCTGCGGAAGGGTGAACGATGACGACCTGCGCACACTGTACTCCGAATGCCGTGCCCTGCTGATGCCCGGTGAGGAAGACTTCGGCATCGCCCCGGTGGAGGCTCTGGCGAGCGGCAAGCCGGTCATCGCCTACGGCCGCGGCGGCGTTCTGGAAAGCGTTCCGCCCGAAGGCGGAGTGTTCTACGACGAACCCGATGCCGAGACCCTCGCCGGCGCGATTCGAAGGTTTGAAGAGATGGAGCCGGCGATTCAACCGGAGGCCCTACAGAAGAGCGCGTCCCGTTTCTCCGAGGCTGCATTTCGAGAGTCGATGTCGCGCCTGCTCTTTGATGCCGGGAAACTGGGTTAAGTCCGGCGTCTCGCCGAACCCGTGCGCTCACCCCTGTTGCTTCAGAGCCGCGAGCGTAAGGGGCTGTGAAAAAACGGGACATCCACCCCGTTTCCCGGTCAACGTTTCGTGGAGAATCAACGATTTGTGGCCGTGAAACGGGGTGAACGTCCCTGTTTTTTCACGGCTTCGTAAGCGAGCGGTGGCTGGCTGTTCCCGATTTCCACACGCCTTCAGAGCCGCGACGGTGAGGGAGCGGTGGCGGGCGAGTCCCTGTGTCCCCATTTTTTCACGGCTTCTGAGCGAGCGGTGGCTCGTCAACCCGCTTGTGACCCGGTGAAACGAGTGGCGCCGGGCGAGGGTTTGTGTCGCCCGCAGGTTGCGGCGCGCCCTTCCCGGGAGATACGGTGACAGGGATGAAGTTCCCAGTGATCGAAGTCGGCGGCAAACCCTTTGACATGGGTTTTGAACACGGCCGGCAGGCCGAAGACTTGATCCGCAAGTATCTGGAGTGGATCGACCAGCTCACAGGCAAGCCGCGCCCGGAATTGCGGGCGAACGCCATGCGCCTGCTGCCCCACATCCGTCAACTCAGCCCGGCGTACGTGGAGGAGGTCTTGGGCCTGGCCGAGGGTGCGCGCATTCCGGTGGAAGACGCAGTCTTGTGCCAGTGCCGCGCCGAAGCCTCGCATACGGGCGAAGGAGGCTGCACGGCCTTTGCTCTCACCAGCGAGGCGACCAAAGACGGGTTGCCCCTGGCCGGTCAAAACCAGGACCTCGAATCCGAGTACACGGACGTCTCGGTAATTCTGAAGGTGCATCCCAACGATGGCCGTCCGCGGGCCACGATGTTCACCTTCGCCGGTCAGCTAGGCTACGCCGGCATGAACGAGCACGGCGTCGCGAACTTCGTCAACGCCCTGTACAACTTCAAATGGCAGCGCGCCGTGCCCTACTATCCCATCCGCCGGGTTCTGCTCGAGCAGCGTAGCGTCGCCGAGGGCGTCGAGGTGTTGCGCCGCCATCGTGGCTGCTCCGCGCTGAATGTGGTTCTGGCGGACGCCAAAGGAGCCATCGCCGATGTCGAATGCCGGCCCGAGGCAGCCGTCCTCTTCGACGATGACTACGCCCATCGCCGCCTCCACACCAACCATTACCTGACGGACCGCTTCCGGCCCTTCGAAGACGGCTTCCTGCCGGATTCCAAGCCCAGGCTGGAACGGGTGCGCCACCTGGTTCGAAAGCATTGGGGCGCCATCACGGTCGACGTGATGAAACAGATCCTCTCCGACCACGAAGGAGGCAAGGGTGGAATCTGCCGCCACGGCGAAACCCGCATGGACTCCATCTCGGGGTACATCGCCGAGCCGGCCAAGGGTCTTCTGCACGTCCGCCGAGGCTTCGGCTGCAGCGGCGACTGGACCGTCTATCGGGTGTAGTCCGGTTTGCCGGGCCGATTCCCCTGCCGCTATACTGCGAAAGCCAAGCGTCCTTTCCATGTGGTGGGTCACCTTTCTACCGGCCCTGATCGCGGTGTCCGCGGCGGCGTCCGACGGCGGCGACTTCTTCGAGAGACGCATCCGTCCAGTCCTCGCGAAGAACTGCTTCGCCTGTCACTCGCGTTCCAAACTCGGCGGCCTCGAACTCACCTCGCGCGAGGCCCTGCTGAAAGGTGGCAAGCGCGGCGGCGCGATTCTCCCCGGCAATCCCGTGGAGAGTCTGCTCATCCGTGCCGTCAAGAAGACCGGCGACGTCAGGATGCCCCCGCAGGGACGGCTCAGCGATCAGGAGATCGACGACCTCGCGCTGTGGGTGAAAGCGGGAGCCCCCTGGCCGGACGACCCCGCACTCAAGACCGTCACCAAAGCCGGCGAGTATGTCATCACGCCGGAGCAGCGGGCCTTCTGGTCCTTTCAACCGTTGCGGCAGCCTGCGCTGCCTGCAGTCGGCAACGCAGCCTGGGTCAGGACCGGCGTCGATGCGTTCGTGCTTGCCCGTCTGGAAGCCAAGGGCCTGACGCCGGTCGAGCCTGCCGACCGCCGCACCTGGATTCGCAGGGTCACGTTCGACCTCACCGGCCTCCCGCCCACTCCCGAAGAGGTGCAAGCCTTCGTCGAGGGTGGATCGCCCGCGGCGGTCGTCGATCGTCTGCTCTCCTCCAGCGCCTACGGTGAACGCTGGGGCCGCTACTGGCTGGATGTCGTGCGCTACTCGAACGACGTGATGTACGGCAAAGCGCCCGCCTTCGACCGCTATCGCGACTGGGTCATCCGGGCCTTGAACGACGACATGCCTTACGACGTCTTCGTCAAGGCCCACCTGGCCGCCGACCTCCTGCCGGACAGCGGGAAACTTCTCCCCGCCCTGACGCCCTTCGTCGATACATCGAGCGAGTTCGCCGACGATGACCGAGTCGACGTGTTGGGCCGGGGGTTCCTCGGCCTGACCCTGCAGTGCGCCCAGTGTCACGACCACAAGTACGATCCCATCCCGACCCAGGACTTCTACTCGCTGATGGGCGTCTTCCGCAGCACCCGCTCCCGCGAGCAACCTCTGGCGCCGCAGGAAGTCGTCGACGAATACGCGCGGCGGAGGGGCGCGGTCGACCACGAGGAGAATGCGCTTCGAGACTTGTTCGACCGCGAGACCAGCCGGGTCATCGATTCGTTGGCGGCCGGCGCCGCCCGCTACCTCATGGCCGCCGCCGGTTTCCGAAGCAGCGGGGAACTGGACGCCGAAACCCTCGACCGTTGGCGGCGCTACCTGGCCATGCCGGTCAAGTCTCATCCCTTCCTGAAGCCGTGGGACTCGCTGATCGCGGCCAAGGCCGGCGAAGCCGCCCTGCGCGCCGAGGCCGCCCGCTTCGAAACGCGGGTCCGCGAGGTCATCGGAGAAAAGAAGGCGGTCGACGAGTACAATCACCAACTCACGGCAGGCGTCGAGGTGCAGCGGACCCTCGGCGAGGTGGAAGGCCGCACGATGGCCCGCGACCGGTACATGCTGTGGCAGGACCTCTGCGCCAAAGGCAATCCCACGCTGCCCCTGTCGAGCCCGGAAGTGCGGGCCGATGGAGTGCTCTACTATCGCCAGGACAAGCTGTCGCGGTTTCTGCCTGCGGGTGTCCTCGAGCAGGCCGCGGCGATCCGGGCGCGTGTCGCGGAATCGAAGAAACAGTTGCCGTCGCAGTATCCCTACTTGAGCGTCATTGAAGATGTGCCCGCGCCGGTGAATCTGCGCGTCCACCTCCGCGGCAACCCTCAGAACCTGGGGGAAGAAGCGCCGCGGCGGTTTCTACGGATTCTCTCCCAAGGGGAGCCGTCGCGCTTCCGGCACGGCGCGGGGCGCCTCGAACTGGCGGAAAGGATCTCGAGCCCCGCCAATCCTCTGACCGCTCGCGTCTTTGTGAATCGTGTCTGGGAATGGCATTTTGGCCGGGGCCTGGTCCGAACCCTGAGCAACTTCGGCCAGACCGGCGAGCGGCCGTCGAATCCGGAATTGCTGGACTACCTGGCTCGCCGCTTCATCGACCAGGGCTGGTCGCTGAAGAAACTGCATCGTGAGATTCTGCTTTCTTCCACCTACGCGTTGAGCGCGCGGAGTGCGCCCGCCAATGCCGCCGCCGATCCCGACAATCGCCTCCACTGGCGCTTCCAACGGCGTCGCCTGGATGCCGAGGCCTTGCGCGACGCCATGCTGGCCGCCGGCGGGAACCTCGACCGCACGCCTCCCCCCGGCGAGCCTGAAAAGCTCGAAAGCCCTGCCAATCTCCGGCGTACCGTGTACGGCTTTGTCAGCCGCCAGCGCCTCGATCCGATGCTGGCCGTGTTTGACTTCCCCAATCCGAACCTCACCAGCGAACAGCGCGTCTCGACCACTGTTCCCACGCAGCGGTTGTTCCTGCTCAACAGCGACTTGGTCGTGCGGCAGTCGCAGGCCCTGGCCGCTCGCGTTTGCCGTGAATCATCCGATGAGCACGCACGCATCGCACGGATGTACCAACTCGCCTTCCAACGGGGTCCCAAACCAGGTGAACTCCGCGCCGCCGCCCGATTCGTCGCCGATGGCCCCTCCCCGTGGCCGCGGCTGGCCCAGGTTTTGCTGGCATCGAACGAATTCCTCTATATTGAGTAAGAACCCATGCACCGCCGGGCTTTCCTCAACACCGTTGCAAATGGCTTCGGCCTCTTCGGCCTCTCCCATTTGCTGGCGCGGGAAGCCGGTGCGGCCGCGGCGCTCGCGCCGAAACAGCCGCACTTCACGCCCAGGGCTAAGCGTGTCATTTTTTTGTTTCTCAATGGCGGGCTGTCGCACGTCGATTCGTTCGACCCCAAGCCGGCGCTGGAGAAGTATCACGGCAAGCCGAGCCCCATCGGCAACCTCCGTACGGAGCGCAAGACCGGCAACCTGATGGCTTCCCCCTTCAGCTTCCGGAAGTATGGCCGCTCCGGAATGGACATCAGCGACTTGTTCCCGCGCGTCGCCGGACACGCCGACAAGCTATGCGTCATCCGGTCGATGCACACCGATATCCCCAATCACCCGCCCGCCCTGGTGATGATGAACTGCGGCCGCAACGTGATTGGCGCGCCGTCCTTCGGCTCGTGGATCACCTACGGGCTCGGGACCGAGAACCGCAATCTTCCCGGATACGTCGTGCTCTGCCCCGGCAAACCGAATGCGGTCGGATCGCAGTTGTGGTCGTCGCAGTTTCTGCCCGGCGTCTTTCAGGGGACCCACATTCAGAATGACGAGCGCGCCACCGATCCCGAAAAGCTGATCCCCTTTCTGCATTCCGTGCGCTCCTCCGGCGACGCTCAGCGCAAGCAGGTGGAACTCCTGCAGCAGATGAATCGCGACCATTTTCTCGAGCGCAGCGGGGACGCGGAACTCGAGGCCAGCATCCAGTCGATGGAGATCGCCTACCGCATGCAGGCCGAAGCGACCGACGCCTTCGACCTGCGCAAGGAAAGGCCGCAAACACTCGAGCGCTATGGCGACTCCAACTTCGGGCGCGGCTGTCTGCTGGCGCGCCGTCTGATCGAGCGCGGCGTGCGGACGGCGCAAGTGTTCTTTGAGGCCAGCGACCCTTGGGATCATCACGCCGACATCATGATGCACCAGAGACTGGCGGCGATGGCCGACCCGGCGATTGCCGCCCTTCTCTCTGACCTCGAATCCGCCGGCCTGCTGGAGGAGACGCTGGTCCTGGTCGGCTCCGAATTCGGCCGCACGCCGACGGCCGAGGTGAGCGTCCGCCAGTTCCTGCAGAATGGGCGTGATCACAATCCCTACGGGTTCACGATGTTCCTCGCGGGCGGCGGAGTCAAAGGCGGCTACACTCACGGCGCCACCGACGAATGGGGCTGGAAGGCCATCGAAAAACCGGTCCACGTTCACGACCTGCACGCCACCATGCTTCACCTCCTCGGCTTCGATCACACTCGTTTGACGTATCATTCGAGCGGCCGCGACTTCCGCCTCACCGATGTCGAGGGCGTCGTGGTCAAGGAGATCCTCACGTAGCCCTCGGTTTCACAAATACGGTCGTTCGTGGGGCGGGCCCCTCGGCCGGCTTCTCCGCGGCTGGAGACGTTATCGCATTTCCGAACGCGCGCACTTAAGGATTCCCAGATGCCCTATCAACCCCAAGTCACCATCGTCGGTGGCGGCATGATCACCAACGATCAGATTCTCCCGTCGTTGTATCAGATGCAGCGCCAGGGCGTCATCGGTGAGATCACCATCACCTCAATGAGCCCGCGCTCCCTGCGCCGCCTGCAGGCGGCCGAGATCTTTCACAGCGCCTTCCCCGGCCAACAGTTCCGCCCTATTCCCGATCCCACCATCCACGAGCACCCGGACTCCGAGCGCTACAAGACGGTGATCGCGGAGATGGCGCCGCGGCAGCTCGTCGTGATCGCCGTGCCGGATCAACTGCATTACGAGATGGTGATGCATGCGCTGCGGCACGATCAGCATGTGATGGTCGTGAAACCTCTGGTGCTCGAACACTCGCAGGCCCTCGAGATCGAACGCGAAGCCAAATCGCGCGGACTGATGGTCGGCATCGAGTATCACAAGCGCCTGGACGATCGGAGCCTGATGGCGCGCCGGCGGTATCAGGCAGGAATGTTCGGTGAGTTCATGCTCGGCACGGCGTGTCTGCTCGAGAAGTGGTATTACCGCCACTCCAACTTCATGAACTGGTGCACCACCGAGAATTCCGACGCCTTCACTTACGTGGGCTGCCACTATGTGGACCTGGTGCATTTCATCACGGGATTACTGCCCGTGCGGGTGAGCGTCTACGGCATCGTCGACAAGTATCCGAACGGCAACGAAGGCTACCTCTGGACGGACGCGCGCGTGATCTGGAACAACGGCGCGTGCCTGAACGTGCAGAACGCGCTCAGCTTCCCCGACGGCGCGCCCGGCACCAACACGCAAGGCATCACCATGTATTGCCGGGGCAAGGACAAGGGCGCGTGGCTGGAGCATTCCGACCAATATCGCGGCCTGCGCTATTGCTACACGGAGAAACCTCACGATGCCGGGGCGACGATGTTCGCCGAACCGAGCGCCGACTACTTCCAATATGTCGATATCGGCGGGCCGGGATTACAGGCAGTCGGCTACGGGTTCCGCTCCATCGAATTCATCGTGAAGAAGGCGATCGAGGTGGAAACGGCCGAGCCCTCCCGCCGTCTGGAAGTACTGCAAGCGATCGACGCGGCGGGGGTGCTGGCGACTCCGGCGAATTCGAGCTACAACGAACTGGTGGTGGAAGCGGGCCGCCTGTCGATCCTCAACGAGGGCCGCGAGGCCGCGATCGAGTACGGCGAGCACCCGGGCGTGCGGTTGCGGTAGACAGAGCCGCGACTGCGAGGGAACGGTGGCCCGTCGCCGCTCGGGAGAAAGTCATGGCCGGTCGGAGGCCACCGTTTCACTCGGACAAGCCGAGGAGCCGCTCCAAGGTCTTCACCATGGCGGCAGGTCCGCCTCCACGGTCGCCCATAGGATGCCGGGATTGATATCGAAATATGCGTGGATGAGTCGATTCCGCATGCCGGCGGCGTCGGCCCAAGGCACTTCAGGGTGTCGCGAACGAAAGTCTTCGGAGACCCGCGTGGCAGCCTCTCCGATGATCGCGACCTCTCTTTCCAGAGACCTCAACAACATCCGGTCTTGTGCCAGATCATCGCGGGTTCTTCCCTCGATAAACGACAGAGCCTCGCGAGCCGCGTCGAGCATGTGCTCAATCCGCACGCGGTCAGCGGCGTTCATACTGCACAACCGCCGAGGCTACCACCTCGTCGCGAAAATAGCGGCTCAAGTCTTCTGGCGTACGCAGGTCGACCTTCCTTCCCAGCGCCTCTGAGAGTTCGCGCTCCATCCGGGCCACACGGAACAGTCCGGGAAGCTGATCCGGATCGAACTCCACCAGCACGTCCACGTCGCTGTCGGGCCGGAAGCGCGGTGTCAGCACCGAGCCGAACAGCGACAACTTGCGGATGTGATTTCGCCTGCAGAACTCCGTAATCAATTCTGACGGAACGGTGATCGGCATGGTGGCCATCGGTCAGGCTCCGATCATCAGTATGCCACGCTCACGTGTGGGGCCGGTCTCCGACCTTGAGTCGAGACGAGTCTGTCTCGACTCCGCAGGCACGTGCCCGCGTCACAAATAGCGGCACATCCGCCAGGCTCCTTATTGCATCTGCTCGGCGATCCAGATGTTCGCGGACTGATCGAGAAGCGAAAACGTGATCTGATTCCTGCCGATCGCCGGCCCGAAGCTCGCCGCCCCGTAAATATTCGGCGCTTTGCGGGTTTCGTGGAAATGATAGACCGCGAACGCGTCACCCACGGGGCGCTTCGTCACCGGGTGCAGCCGTTGCGCCCAGATATCGGGATAGTTGTCCTTCATGGAGAGGAAGTACAACAGGTTCCCATCCGGCGACCACCAGGGACGGACGTTGCGGCCCGGGTATTCTGCAACCGTGATCCACTCGGACTCACCGGCGGCGCGGCCTTCGCGCAGGGGTGCGATCTTTACAGGATGGTTCGCGACCGCCGGAAAATGAAACGCAACCCATTTCCGGTCGGGCGATGGCTCGGCGCCGTGAACATCGAGTTTCGGGTGCGAGATCATCTCTCGCTCCTTGCCGGTATTCAGGTCGTACAGGAAGAATCGGATCGGGGCATTCCGGTAGAAGACCAGTGCGTTGCCGTCCGCGGTCCAACCGTAGATCTGGCCGCCCTTTTCGAAGTCGACCAGCTTTCTGGCCTGCCCTCCGGCGGCATCCATGAGATAGATCGCGCCGGAACCGCTTACAAACGCCGCATACGCAACTCTGGATCCGTCGGGCGAAACCTTCGGACGAGCCTGCCGAGTGACGAGCACCGACTCCCGGCCCGAGCCGTTGTCGCGAACCCTCAGTTCGCCACCGCCAGGGTTTAACTGGGTATATGCCAGGACTCTTCCGTCCGACGACGACGCCGGGGCCCATTGACTGCCGCCGGAGTGAGAGACCGCCTGCAAGGGACCGGTGACTTTGCCCGTGTTCAAGTCCAGGGGAAGGGTCCAGAGGTGGTCGGAGTCCATACCGGACGAAAAGACGAAACGCGTTTCGGTTCCACGAACACCCCGAAGACTTGCCGTACCTGTCGTGATCTTGCGCAGGTTCCCGGACTTGAACGAACCCGGTTCCAAATCCAATGCCCAGACGCTGGATCTTCCGGTAAAGAGCAGGGACTGACCGCGCCAGTCCATCCCGCTGAACAGCGAGAGCCTGTTCCCGGTCAGAAGGGTTGCGATTTCGGTCTTCCGGGATTTGCCACCGGCCACCGGCGCGAGCCAGAAGTTTCGGGAATTTCGATCTCCCACGCCATCCTGCCCCGTGACGAGCAGACTCTTCCCATCCGGCGACCAGACAGGCCCCAGCGCAACAGGAATATCCGCGCCTACCTGTTTGGGCGAGCCTCCCGCCGCCGGGACGACAAATACCTTGGACTCCGTGAGGTCGGTGAGACTCGACGAGTAGGCAACCCACTGCCCATCCGGCGAGAATCGAGGGTAATGGCCGCCGCGTACCAGCAGGCGCTCGTCGCCGCCCAGCGAGGGAACCAGGTAGATGCCGCCATCGCCGCGATTCGAGCGAAACGCGATCAGGCCGCCATCGGGGGAGAACGAAGGATCCTGGTCGTCGGACAGATCCTTCGTGAGGCGTATCGGCCGCGCGCCCTCGGTCAGAGGCTGAACCCACAGATCAAGATTTCCTTCTCCGGCGCGATCCGAGGCGTAGGCGACCAGCTTACCGTCTGGCGAGAGAGCGGGAGTCGTGCTCAGCCCGCTGTCGGCGGTCAACTGGCGCAGGCGGAGTTCCGGTGCGGGCTTGGGCCGGTTGGCGTACCAGGCCATTCCCGCTACCGCGGCCACCAGCAGCGATCCCAGAGCCACCAGAGGAATCCAATTCCGCTTCGCCGGAGCCACCGCGACGGGTGCGCTGAGCTTGCCCGAATCGGATTCCTCCCGCACCTCCTCGAGTTCCACCTTCACATCCACCATGCTGTGGAACCGCCGCGCCGGGTCCTTGCGCAGGCAGCGCCGCAGGATGCGATCCACCTCGGCGGGCAGGTTTTCGGGCGGTTTCGGGTCCTCCCTCAGGATGGCCGAAAGAGTCGAAATACGCGACTCGCCCTGAAAGGCTTTGCGCCCCGTCAACATCTCGTAGAACATTGCGCCGAAGCTGAAGATGTCGCTCCGCGCGTCCAACTTCTTGCCTTCGGCCTGTTCCGGCGACATATAGGAGATGGTGCCGAGGATCGCGCCCTCTTCGGTATGGGCTCCGACCGTTCGGGTAGCATCCTCTTCAGTGATGCTTCCCACTTCGGTGAGCTTGGCGAGACCGAAGTCGAGGATCTTCACGCGGCCGTCCTCGGCGATCATGACGTTCGCCGGTTTCACGTCGCGATGAATAATGCCGGCGGAGTGCGCCTTGGCTAGGCCGTCGGCGATGGGAATGGCCAACTTGAGCGCTTCGCCCAACCGCATGCCCTGACGGGGAATGGCCGCGTCGAGCGTCTTGCCGGCGATGTACTCCATCACCAGGAAGGTGACGCCGCCCGCTTCCTGGATGTCATGGATGATGACGATGTTGGGGTGGTTGAGTGCCGAAGCCGCCTGCGCTTCCTGAATAAAGCGGCGCTTGCGGTCGGGATTAGCGACTTTATCCGGGGGCAGCACCTTGATCGCGACCAGGCGGTTGAGGCGTGTATCGCGGGCCTTGTAAACGTCGCCCATGCCGCCGGAGCCTAGTTTTTCGAGGATCTGATAGTGTCCCAGAGTTTGGCCGGTCATCTGAATCGTAGGGGGATTATCTCACACCCTCCTTTCCGCCGGTTTGAAGAGACGGGCCGCGTGGCGCGCGCTTCAGCACACAGAGACTTTAGTCCCCCTTTTCGGCTATACTGCTCGCCTATGCAAACCCCAGCCCAGTTTGTCCTGCTGACTCTCTCGCTGTCCGTGGCGGCGCTCGCCCAGGATCAGCCTCAAATGTCGCGGCTCTACCGGACCGAGGTCCCGCTCGATAGCACCGCCGAGTTCTTCGCCGTTCAGCGGGACACCGCCGAAATCTACAAGGCCAACAAAGCCTCCTTCGCGCGTCACTGCTGGACCAGCCTCGCCGGTGTCCAGATGTTTTACATGCGGGTGCCGTTGAGCGGACTCGACCAGCTCACCGGAGACACCTGGCTTCAAAAACAGGGAACGGAAATGCAGCGCGCAGGGCGCATGAGCCGCCTCCGCAATTCCTCGGGACGTAATGAAGTCCTCATCATCACCAGTCAGCCCGAGGAAAGCTGGGACGATACACCGAACGACGCCCCCGATCCTTTTGCCACGGTCACCATCGATCGCGTGAAGCCGGGAAAGACCAGGGAATACAGGGCGCTTACGAAGGAAGCGGGCGCTGCGTTCAAACGAATGGGGAAAGCCAAGGCCTTCCGGGTCAGCCGCGTCACCTATGGCGGCAACACCTATGAGTTCATCGTGTACATCGGTTACTCGTCGCTGGCCGAGATCACCTTTGTTGAGGATTTCCGAAAGGCCATGGGGGCAAAGTACGATGAATTCATCAGGAAAATGAGCGAGGCTCTGGACTCGCGCGAGCGCACAATTGTTCGCTATCGCCCCGAGTTCAGCTACATGCCGGCGAACTGAACAGGCTCGACCTCTATTGTAGGGGTCGCATACATGCGACCGGCGTTTCCGCACCCTTCCGGGTGCGGTTCCGATCGGACGGAGCAGAGTCACCTGAATCATAGGGACCGGAGAAGCCGCCGCGGCAGGTACAATGGTAGGCACGGAGTCCTCTACCTGATGAAGTCGCCTTTCGCTGCGGCCGCTCTGGCAATCGCGGCCTGCTGTTTGCTGCCGGCGCAACCGGCGGGCTCGCCTCCCAAGGCAGGTCCCGTCCAGATCATGAAGTCCGCCGAACTCAAGCCCGGCATGAAGGGCACGGCGTGGACCGTGTTTGTCGGCAGGGAAGCCGAGCCCGTCCCGATCGAGATTATCGGCCTCTGGAAAAATTCCTGGGGACCCAAACAGGACATCATCCTCGCCAAGATGGGTGGCAAAGCGGCCCGCACCAATGTCGCCGGCGGCATGAGCGGAAGCCCGGTCTATATCGATGGCAAGCTGATCGGCGCCGTCGCGCTGCGGCTGAGCGTCTTCTCGCCGGATGCCATCTGCGGCATCACCCCGATTGAGCTGATGCTGGAGATCAACGATCTCGACGCTTCCCGTCCCGCGAATGCACGGGTCCCCGGCGCGGGAGCCAAACGAGCCGAACTTGCCATCCCGAGCGAATTGCTCGCACAGGCCGTGGCCGCGGGCGCGTCGCCCTCGTTGCTGAACAACCCTCCGTTAATGACGCCGATCGAAACGCCGTTGATTTTTTCCGGCTTCCACGACTCGGTGCTGCAGGAATTCGGGCCACTGTTCCGGCAGATGGGAGTGAGCGCCGTCCAGGGCGGCGCCGCCGGGGCTCTCTATAGCACCAAGCCCGCGGCCACCTGGAGGACTGCGCTCGCTCCGGGGGAGCCCATCGCCGGCGTGCTGGTTTCCGGCGACATGAACGTCACCGGACTGGGCACGGTGACCTACAACGACGGCAAGCGTGTGCTCGGATTCGGACATCCGTTCTTCAACCTGGGACCCGTCGACATGCCGATGAGCGGCGGCGAAGTCCTGATGGTGCTGGCTTCCCAGTTTTCGCCGTTTAAGATCGCCAACGCCACCGAAATCGTCGGCGCGCTTCGCCAGGACCGCCACAGCGGCATCATGGGCGAACTCGGCGTCGAATCGGCCATGATTCCCGTGGACGTCAATGTCCGCTCCTTCGGCGATGGCGCCGCCGTGCGGGCGGAAAAGAAGTTCCGCTTCAATGTCTTTGTCCAGCAGAAATGGACGCCCTACCTGATGATGATCACGCTGTTCAACTCCATCTCCGGCTTGAACGAGTTCAGGGATGAGGCGACGTATCGCCTGAGCGGGAGCGTGGAACTCGACGGGCAGCCGAACCTCTCGCTCGCCACCATGCAGGCGTCGAGCGAAATGCCGATGCCCGCACCCATGCTGCTGGCGGGCTGGTGGGGCGACAAGTTCAATCGTCTGTACCTCAACTCGGTGACGACACCGAAGCTCAAGCGCGTCAACGTGAGCATCGATCTGCTGCCGCAGCGGCGCGTGGCCGGAATCGAAGGCGCCTGGCTCTCCGATGGCGACACCCGCCCCGGCGACAAGGTGAAAGTGAAGGTATTCCTGCGGCCTTACCGCGGCGGGCGGATCGAGCGCGACTTCGAAGTGCGAATTCCGGAGACCATGCCTGCCGGCTCGCACCGGATTCTTCTTAGCGATGCCGATACTCTCAATCGCATCCAGACGGTTGCCGGAATGGCCAACCGCTACATCGATCTTCCCGAAACGGTCAACCTGATCAACCAGGAACGAAGCAATTCCAAGCTCTATGTGTCGCTGGTACAATCGGCGCCCACGGCGTACTACGACGACAAGACGATGCCGAGCCTGCCGGCGTCCGTGTTGAACGTGATGCAGGCTGGAAGGGCGTCCAACCGCGCTTTGCTCACGACGCCGGAAAGTACCCACGAACAGACGGCGATTCCCTTCGACTACGTGATCTCGGGAAGCTACTCGCTCAAGCTGAACGTCCGATAACCCATGAACCGACACCGAATGCTGGCGGGCCGGACCGCCCTTGTGATTTTGTGCGCCACGGCGGGCCTTGCCGTCGAGACCGAGTTCTGGCAGCAGTCCACCAAGGCCGAGTTCGAGAAGGGCACGCTCAAGAACCTGGCTCTCCGCAGCGACGGCCGGCTGTCTCTCTCTCCCGAATCCAAGGAACTGCACGACTCGGCGTCCGCGTATCTCTGGGCGCTGGCGCTCGACTCGAAGGGCAATGTCTACGCCGGCGGGGGTCCGGGTGCGAAACTGATCCGCATCAGCGCTTCCGGCGAGTCTAAGATCATCAAGGAATTCAGCGAGCTCCAGATCCAGTCGATTGTCATCAGCAAGCAGGATCAGGTGTTTGTCGCCACGGCGCCCGACGGCAAAGTCTATCGCGTCGCCGCTGACGGGACCTCCACCGTCTACTACGACCCCAAGGCCAAATACATCTGGGCTCTGGCCTTCAATTCGAAAGGCGAATTGTTTGTCGGGACAGGGGACCGCGGCGAGGTCCACCGGGTCACCGCGGCGGGCGCCGGTTCGGTTCTCTACAAGACGGAGGAGACGCACGCCCGTTCGCTCGCCGTGGACAAGAACGACAACGTGCTGGTCGGCACGGAACCTTCGGGGTTGGTTCTTCGGGTTGGCGCCGACGGGAAGGGGTTCGTTTTACATCAACTGGGGAAGAGGGAAGTGACGGCGTTGGCCGTGTCGAAGGACGGATCGATTCTCGCCGCCGCGGTGGGGAACAAGGGACCCGCGGTCGCGCCTTCAATGTTGACGATCACGCCGCCCCCGCCTCCGGCCGGTATGACGCCGCGAGCGCCCTCGACCACGACCCCACCGCCGCCTCCCCCGGCCACCGTCATCGCGGGCGGGTCGGAAGTGGTGCGCATCGAACCGGACGGCTACCCGCGCAAGATCTGGACTCACCCGCAGGAGATTGTCTATGCGATTGGTTTCGACAGCAAAGGCATACCGCTGATCGGCACCGGCAACAAGGGCACGATTTACCGTCTGGATTCCGACCAGTTGTATACGGCGCTTTGGAGCGCGCCGCCGACGCAGATCACAGCGTTCGCCACCGCCGCCGGCCGGGTCTATACGGCCACCGGTAATCCCGGGAAGGTCTTTCAACTCGGGCCGCGCTTCGCGCGCGAGGGCTCGATTGAAAGCGAGGTCCTGGACGCGGAGGTGTTTTCGGCATGGGGAAAACTCCGGTACAAGGGCAATCTGGACGGCGGCGGGATCGCGTTGACCGCGCGTAGCGGCAACGTCGACCGGCCGCGCCAGACGTGGAGCGCCTGGTCGTCTCCGGTTGTCTCTACCGAGGGCGCGCGCGTCGGGACCCCGGCGGCCCGCTTCTTCCAGTGGAAGGCCACCCTGACCGGCTCCGGCACCGCTTCGCCCGAACTCGAGTGGGTGGAAGTGGCCTACCTGCCGAAGAACGTCGCGCCACAGGTGGAGATGATTGAGGAAACGCCCACGAACTACCGCTTTCCGGCGCCCTCGACCTCGAGTGCGGCAAAGACGCTGACGCTGCCCTCGTTCGGCCAGTCGGTCCGGTCCAGTTCCAGCCGTAGCAGTTCTTCGACGTTCCCGACCATGACCTACGCGAAGGGATTCACCGGCGCCCGGTGGAAAGCGGCCGATCTGAACGGGGACACGCTCGTCTACCGTGTCGAAATCCGCGGCCAGAACGAATCCGCATGGAAGCTCCTGAAGGAACACCTGCGCGAGGCTTACTATTGCTGGGATTCCACCGCGTTCGCGGACGGTTATTACCGGCTGCGCGTCACCGCCAGCGACGCGCCGTCCAATCCGGCCGGCGAAGCGCTCACCGGGCAGCAGGAAAGTGAATCCTTTTTGATCGACAACTCGGCACCCAGGATTAGCGGACTCGCCGCCGCCCGGGCCGGCCAGGGGCTTCGCCTGACGTGGAAGGCGTCGGATGCCCTCACCGTGATCACCAAGGCGGAATACTCGATCGACGGCGGAGAGTGGACCCTGGCGGCGCCGGCCGGAAAGCTGGCTGATGCGAGAGACATCGAATTTGACGTTATGCTGAGTCCCGTTGGGCCCGGCGAGCACACACTGGCCGTTCGGGTAACCGACGAGGTCGACAATCAGAATACGGAGAAGACGGTAACGCGATAGGGCGATCTTTCGTCACATAGACGCGCAGAGTTGCGTCGGAGCAGGTAAAGAAGAATGCTTTCCACACGTGAGCGGCTGGAGACGGCCAAGGCGATAGTTGACAGACTCGACGATCGCCGCCGCGAGAAGGGCGACTCGCTGCTCGGCATAGCCATTGATCGACGCCTCATCGACCGGGAGTTACGGGATCTGGCCGAGGAGTGGATCCTGAACCCGCCAACGGATTCGCCGGCGAGCCCCTTGCCGGAGATGGTGGAACCGCGAAAGCCGGGCTTCTTCTCGCGGATCTTCCGGTCCTCGTAACCAGCCCAGCCTCAACGCTGTTCACCCAATCCGAGGCCCGACCGCAAGGGAGGGCTTCCCCCAGTAATGGAGCTGCGTGGTTTTTGTCAAGCAAGGCATCCACCCCACCGCTGTCGCCCCGCGGCACTTCGCCGGCGATCGGTTGGGCCTGAACTATAATAGCGAGACACTCCATGATCGGCCGAAGGCTGGCTCACTACGAGATTGTCGAAAAGCTCGGGGAAGGTGGAATGGGCGCGGTGTACAAGGCTCGCGACCACCACCTGGACCGGTATGTCGCGCTGAAATTGCTCCGCGCCGATAAGACCGCGGACGCCGAGCGGAGACGGCGGTTTGTCCAGGAAGCCAAGGCCGCTTCCGCCCTCAACCATCCCAACATCGTCATCATCTACGACATCGGCCGGGACGACGGCGTTGACTTCATCGCCATGGAGTTCGTATCGGGCCGCACCCTCGGCGCGATCATTCCGCGCCAGGGCTTGCGGCTGGAGGAGACGCTGCGCATCGCCATCCCCATCTCGGACGCACTCGTCAAAGCGCACGGCGCAGGCATTCTGCATCGCGACCTGAAACCCTCGAACATCATGGTCGACGCCGACGGGCGGCCCAAGCTGCTCGATTTCGGCCTCGCCAAACTCACCGACCGCTCCGAAACCACCGAACAGGACGCGACGCTCACGCAGGCGAACCAGACTGAGGAAGGCTCCATTGTGGGGACGGTGTCCTACATGTCGCCCGAGCAGGCCGAGGGCAAGAAACTCGACGCGCGGTCGGATGTCTTCTCCTTCGGCGCGGTGCTGTACGAGATGACGGCGGGACAGCGGGCATTTCACGGCGACACGCCGATGTCGACGCTGGCGGCGGTGATTAACAAAGACCCAAAGCCTTTGAGCGAGATCGTCCCCGTGGCGCCGCGCGATCTGGACCGCATCATCGCCCGCTGTCTTCGCAAGGACACCGAGCGGCGTTATTCCTCCATGCGGGACGTGCGGAACGCGCTCGAGGAGTTGAAAGAAGATTCCGAGTCCGGCCGTATGCCGGCGGCGTCCGTTCCGCGGGACGAATCTCGCAAGCCGGCACGGTGGTGGATCGCTGCCGCGGCGGCAGGCGTCGCGATGGTCGCGGGCGGCGCGTGGTGGTGGTCGAGTTCGCGCACGACGGCGCCAGGGCCGGCATTCGAACTGCGGCAGTTGACAAGCGGGACCGGTCTGACGACGTCGCCGGCGATCTCTCCGGACGGACGGCTGGTGGCTTATGCCTCGGACCGCGCCACGCAGAAGAACCTCGACCTCTGGGTGCAGCCGCTGAACAAAGGCGCCGAGCCGATTCAACTCACACGGCACGAATCGGACGATACTCAACCCGAATTCTCGCCGGACGGCGGTCTGATCGCCTTCCGCTCCGGGCGGGATGGCGGCGGTGTCTACGTGATACCGGCCTTGGGCGGGCAGGAGCGGCTGCTGGTCCGAGGAGGGTGGTACCCGCGCTTCACCCCCGACGGCAACTTCATCGCTTACACGGTAACCTCGGCGTTGTTTCTCGGCGAGTCGAAGATCTTTCTGCTTCCAGTCTCGGGAGGTTCCCCGCGGCAACTCGCCGCCGACGTACCATGGGCGGCTGGCGCCGTGTTCTCGCCTGACGGCCAGTCGGTCATCTTCCTCGGGGCGCCATCGAGCAATGCGTTCGGGGAGTTGGACTGGTGGGTCGCGCCGGTCGGCGGTGGCAGGTCCGTGAAGACCGGCGTTGTCCCCCTTCTGAGGGAGCAGGGCCTTGGGGACGTATGGAGCAGACAGAGCGGGCTGGTCGATTGGATGAAGGACGGAATCCTGTTCAATGCCGCCGGGCACGCGTGGGTGTTGAAATTGTCCCCGCGGACGTGGAGCGCGGAGGGTCCGCCGGTCCGGCTGACGAGCGGCGCCAACCAGTTTTCCCGATCCCGCGCGACCCTGGTGAATGGCAAGCTGAGAATGGTCCTGGCCGCCGAGAGCCTTTCTTCCCATCTCTGGAGCTTGAAGATGGATTTGTCAAAGGGCACGCTGTTGGGCGAGCCTCAGCGGCTTCCTCATTCAGGAGGACAGCAGTTGTTGCCGACCAGTTCCGCCGATGGTGGGAGGCTGGCCTACGCACAGAGTGATCTGAACGCCTCATCCATCCGCTTGCGCGATATGGCGAGTGGCCGCGAGACCATTCTGCTGTCGTCGCAACAACGGCCGGTTCTCTC